>SLJB01000261.1 GCA_007135335.1 Balneolaceae bacterium | reverse complement strand
TTGACGGTTATCCCGGCCAGGAGCACAACTACCCCATCTCCCCGATTTACAGTGATGTGGTACAGGTTACCGCAGAATCACAAATGGCCTACACGCCCACGCTGCTTGTTACTTACGGCGGGCCATGGGTGGAGAACTACTTCTTTATGAAGGAAGACGCAGCAAACGATCCAAAACTGAGGCACTTTACTCCGCGGGCTGATCTCGATGGAAAAGCCCTTCGGCGCGGTGCCGGCTGGTTTCATGAGGATGAGTATGCAACCTGGCGGCAATCCAGAATTGTGAAGCAGATTTATGATGCGGGCGGCATGAACGGTGTGGGCAGCCACGGACAGTTACAGGGTCTTGGATACCACTGGGAACTCTGGGCAATGGCTTACGATGATATGGATCCGCATGCGGCACTCCGAATTGCAACCATCCAGGGTGCGGAAGCTCTCGGGCTTGATGGCGATATCGGTACCATCGAAGCCGGAAAACTTGCCGATCTGGTGATTCTGGAGAAGAACCCACTGGTTGATATCCGAAATACAAACACTATTGAGCACGTGATGATAAACGGCCGTCTGTTTGAAGGTGATACTCTCGATGAAGTGTGGCCGCGGCAGCAACCTGTTGGCCGTCTCTGGTTCCACGAAGAGGGTCCGGAGGGGTTGCCCGGCGTGAGAGAGTAATTCGTTACGGAGTCAGAATCGGTTTAAAACATCTATCCTCCCCTACGGCTGAGCTACAGGTAAGGGAAAGAGAAACTGAGATCTCTTTCCCGCTTAGCCTGATGCAAAGTCCCCTGTTTTTAATCCGGGTACATTTTTGATAGCTGACTGTTAAATGAACTTATACTGAAGCAACTCTTCGAATCAAGCCGATTTGGTTAGTTCTTTCAGACATTACGGTTTTTGAGAGTCGCAGCCTGAACTGAATGCATAACAACCGGTGAACTCATACCGTTAGTAATTCAAATCAAAGAGAGATAAATAACCCTATCATGAAGAGAAGATTTTCGCAGTATAATGAGACTGACACACTAAAAACCGTAATTATTGGCCGTTGGGAAGGGTTTCATAAAGATGCTACCTATTCAAACCTTCTTAATGAAAAGCGCAAAGACCCATCTGCAGCGCAGCTGAAGACTGAATTTGAAGCCTTTCAGAACGCGCTTGAGCAGAACGGGGTGGAAGTTCTGATTCCCGATTATGTAGGCAAATTTTTGTACGATCAGCTTACGCCCCGCGATGTTGCCGTTGTTGTCGGAAATCAGATAGTAATATGCAATATGGCCAAAAGCAGCCGGAAGTATGAAATTGCCGGTATTTTCCCGCACATCAGGAACTTCACGGGTGATGAGCCCACGCTTCTTATTCCGCCGGTTGAGTGCCTGATCGAGGGTGGTGATATCATGGTAGACAAGGGAAGGATGATTGTGGGATTGAGTCAGCGTACCAACATTAAAGGCTACGAATGGCTGCTCGATAATTTCACCGATCAGATGAAAGTGATCCCCCGTCTATTTAACTGATCTCAAAAAAGGAGAAAACGTTCTTCACCTCGATTGTGCATTTAACCCGGTTGGGGAAAACAGCGCCCTGATCTATATGGATGGCATCAAACCCATACCGGATTTCTTTGAAAAGGAATACGACCTGATTAGAATAAACAAGAAAGAGCAGCAGGCCCTTGCTACGAATGTTTTTTCTATTTCCAATGATCTGGTGATTGCCAGAGATCATCCGGAGTCAAAAAGAGCCGTGAGCGAAATGCGGAAAAGAGGGATAGAGGTGATTGAAATTCCGTTTGACGGAGCTCCGGCCACCGGTGGCTCATTGCGCTGCTGCACACTTCCGCTCATCCGGGAATAGTTCTATCTACCTATAAACAGGGATTACTATTTTACCTGTTTACCGTACGTAAAATTGTTCGGCAATGGTACGGGCACTCTCTGCTTCATCACCTCTGCCGAGTTTGTCTAATACATATGCGCGAGTAAGATGAGCATCGCGCGCCACGGGCGAATCGGGAAAAGACCGGATACTCATGGAGGCAAGTGTATACGCCATCTCCCACGCGTCTTCATCATCAATGCCGGCAAAATCTTTAGCTTCTGCGGCAAAATCGTGCCAGTTTTTTGCCTGCGGTTGCATGCGATCGGCTTCACGGAATACAGCAAACGGAGGCAGGTCATGGAGGCTGTTTTTCTCTCTGATGGCAGGCTGTCTGCTCGCAAAAAAAGTATGAATAGCATCAAAAAGTGCTTCCGCTTCAAGCCGATTGTATTCCGGTTGTTTTAGGCGCTGTTCCTCAGCCGGGTTCGTAAAAAAAGAGGCTTCTGAAATAATACCTGGTATACCGTACGACTCACGCAAAACAGCAGTTCCCGATGCCGGAAAAATGGTATGATCGGAGGCTACCACAACAGGCCCTCCCCCGTTAAAAAGATGGCTGCGTAACTTTTCTCCTGTAATTTGAGCCAGCCGCACACTTGCAAAGTTTTCATCCGCATATCCGTGGAAGTAGAGGGTTGGAAAGTTCACGGTTGTATCAGCCGTGGCATTGTGATGAATGGACAAAAACAGATCGGCCCGGTTATCCACGGCAAGTTGTGCTCTATCGGCCAGATCAACATGGGTGTCATCCCTGCGGGTAAGCAGCACTTTGGCTCCATTTTCAGCAAGCAGTTTCTCCAGCTCTAATGCAACGCGCAGATTCACCCACTCCTCGCGTTCTCCGGCAGCTCCTGCTCTGTATGAATCTGTTTCGGCGGTGCCGCCATGACCGGGATCAAGTACAATGATCTTCTGATGAAGTGGATTGCGGTTGCATCCTAAAAGCAGCAGGAGCAGAATAATTGAGAGGATTCGGTTCATAAAACAAAAACAGGTGAACGTGCGGGATGGCGTTTGTATATTACCACTCAATAATATGAAAAAAATGAACCTATTGAATGGAACCCTATACATTTGAACTTGAATTTTCCGTGAGAGATTATGAACTGGATACCCAGGGCGTGGTGAACAATTCGGTGTATCAAAACTACCTGGAGCATGCCCGCCATGAGTTTCTCAAATCAATCGGTCTCAATTTTAATGAACTGCATGAGAACGGAACGGATGCGGTAGTCCATAAAGTTGAGCTTGAATACAAACGCCCGCTGGTGGGAGACGAGCGTTTTGTGGTTCGCATGTATGCCCGGCAGGAAGGCAACGTGCGGTTTGTGTTTTACCAGGATATCTACAAAGTACCAAAAAATGAGCTTGCGCTTAAAGGAAAAGTAACCGGGGTGTTTATGAATAATGGCCGCCCCATTCGTCCGCCGGAGGAAGTGGTAAATGCCCTTAAGCAGGATAATTCACCTAATTAAACCTGTAGCGTAAGCCGATAGTATCCAGGCCGGGGTTATCAACCGTTACCAGATTAAACCCATTGCTGATGTGCCGGTAACTGATATCAAACCGGCGGATGGGCAGATTCAGCTCCAGGTAAAAATGCAGTTTATTTCCGCTTGTAATTGGGAAAGTATTATTGAACAAAATGCCGCCAAACCGTGCATAGCGAAAATCAACCGGTAAAAATGAGAAGGCGAATGAGCTGCTTTTTTTCGCAAATTGTGCCGTGGTAGAGGTTCTGTAAACCCTGTCATCCCACGCGTGAAAGTAGTGGATACCCGCCATTTTATATTCTATGGAAAACTGTGAAGTTTGATCAACAGAGCCCCAGAACGCAAATGAGTATGGAGCCACACTTATGGATTGCGCTACACTTATAAAAGGGCTAAAACAGAAAAGCAGGAACAGAAAAAATTTCAGCATGCAGGAAGATATTTATTCTTAAGGTTCAATTCTCTGGAATCTGCCTTGTAAATAATGCATTCATTCCATTTCTTAACTAACCAATTCTGATCTAAATCAATCCATGCGAACCCGTTCTGCCTTTATCATAAATTCTGCAAAGTGGTTGCTGCTTTTTACCGTATTGGTTGTGGCGCCGCTATTTCTTGCGATGGTTGGCCACCGGGAAGAGAGCCGCGGGTTTTGGGTAGAGTTTGGGGTAGGTCTGGGTTTTATTGGCCTGGCCATGATGGGCCTGCAGTTTGTGCTTACGGCGCGTTACAGTAAAATCGGAGCCCCGTTTGGCATGGATGAGCTTCTGAATTTTCACGGGCAGGCAGGGTATGTGGCGTGGCTGTTCATTATGGGGCACTTCATCGTTCTTTTTCTGGCCGATTCAGAATTCCTTAAGTTTCTAGACCCTGCCGTAAACCTGCCACGGGCCCTGGCACTATCGGGGGTAATTGTTGCCACATGTTGCCTGATCGCCTTTACATACTGGCGCGAAAAAATAGGGCTTGTCTATGAATGGTGGCGGGCATCGCACGGGCTGCTTGCTTTGTTTATAGTTTTTATAGGCACAGTGCATATCATGCAGGTCAGTTTTTATGTATCGGAAATCTGGCAGCAGGCTTTATGGGTGATTATGTCTCTGGTTGCCATAGGTATGCTTGTTCATAATCGGGTATTGCGGCCGCTGCAGATGAGAAAGAAACCTTATAAAGTTGTTTCAGTGAAAGAAGAGGTGAAAGAAACCTGGAGTATTGAACTGGAACCTGATGGCCATGCCGGACTCGAGTTTAAAGCGGGACAATTTGTTTGGATTACCCTGGGCGAGACCCCTTTCAAACTGCAACAGCACCCTTTTACCATCTCTTCATCGCCGGAGGTAAAGGATAAAATCCGGTTCACTATTAAAGAACTGGGTGATTTTACAACGCAAGTTGGAGCCATTGAAATCGGGTCGAGAGCATTTATTGAAGGGCCTTACGGCAATTTCACGATGGATGAGACATCCGCCACACATAATGTGTTTATTGTGGGCGGCATTGGCATTACACCAACAATGAGTATATTACAAACTCTTCGGGAACGGGGAGATCAACGCGAATCAACCGTGATTTATGGAACCCCGTCTAAGCAGTTAACCCCGTTTTACGAAGAATTAAAAGCCCTCTCGGCTGAATTGAGGCTGAATGTGGTTCATGTATTTGAAGAAGCTGATGACGACTGGGATGGAGAAACGGGATTTATTACACCGGAAATAATACGCAGGAATCTTCCTGATGACATTTCAAATTGTGAGTATTTTGTATGCGGTCCGCCACCGATGATGGATGTTGCGGAAGGTACTCTTCGCGAGTGGGGAGTTCCGGTACATATGGTTCACTCCGAACGCTTTAATATAGTCTGATAACCATGTTGCATATCTATATTCGAAGAACTGTAATTATTTTGGCATGTCTGTTGGTAATTGCTGTTGCCGTTTTTGCGGTGAGGTAGTTTGATACTTCAACGGCTCAATTACACATGCCCCTGTGCAATCATCGCGTCTGCAACTTTAATAAAACCTGCGATATTAGCGCCTTTTACATAGTTAATTCCATCTTTCTCCTTGCCGTGTTCAGCACATTTTTCGTGAATGGTCTGCATGATACCCACAAGACGTTCATCCACATCCTCAAAACTCCATGACATCCGCTTGGAATTTTGAGACATCTCAAGGCCTGATACCGCCACTCCGCCTGCATTGGAAGCTTTTCCGGGTGCATATAACACATTTGCATCGTGAAAGATTTTAACGGCAGCATCTGTGCAGGGCATGTTGGCTCCCTCGGCCACGCAAATTACACCGTTATCGGCCAGCGATTGAGCATCCTCTTTTTTAATTTCATTTTGTGTGGCGCACGGCAGGGCGATATCACATGGCCGGTTCCAGGGTTTCCCCTCGCTGAATTCGCAGCTATATTCATCTGCATACTCTTTAATTCTGCCCCTTTTCTCATTTTTTAATGTTTTGATGAATTCCAGTTTTTCATGATCGATCCCATCATTATCCAAAATATATCCGTCAGAGTCGGACATGGCTATGACGTTCGCACCCATATCGATCGCTTTTTGAGCTGCAAACTGAGCCACATTACCTGAACCCGAAATTATAACCTTCTTCCCATCGATGGACTCATCGTTCTGTTCGAGCATCTCTTTTACGAAATAAAGAAGGCCAAAACCGGTTGCCTGCAGGCGCACTTTACTGCCGCCATAGGCCAGGCCCTTACCGGTTAGCACACCTGTGAACTCAGCCGTGAGTCTTTTATACTGTCCAAACATGTAACCAACCTCACGTTCGCCCACACCAATGTCGCCGGCGGGTACATCCATATCACTGGCCACGTAACGATAGAGTTCGTTCATAAAACTCTGGCAAAATCGCATGATATCGCCGTCAGATTTTTCACGGGGATTGAAATCCGAACCTCCTTTTCCCCCGCCAAGAGGCAGACCCGTAAGGGAGTTTTTGAAGGTTTGCTCAAATGCCAGGAACTTGATGATGCTGAGATTTACGGATGGATGGAATCGCAACCCGCCTTTAAATGGGCCAAGTGCGCTGTTAAACTGAACCCGATATCCTCGATTCACACGGTAATTACCATCATCATCTTCCCAGGGCACGCGAAAAATCACCGCGCGTTCCGGTTCAATGATCCGCTCAATCAGGCCGTGGTTTTGATAGTTCTTGTTCTCATTAATAAATGGCACCACCGATACCATCACCTCATGAATTGCCTGGTGAAATTCCGGTTGATCAGGATCGCGCTCTTTAACCAGGTTAACGATGTTATCAATACTAATTTGTGATAGTTTCAGGTCAGGCATAATTCCGGTGATTTAACATTATGTATATGAGATTTTATTGGCATCGGCCCACTCTTTTTTGAGTTTTCTTAGCCGGCGCTGCCCTAAAATATATTTTTCCAACTCAACCAGGAAGAAGACAAAGATGCCGCTTACCAAAGGGTAGATCCAGTATTCAGCCTGGATTGGGTAGGTTCCAAACCAGCTGTGCATGAAGGGTGCGTATGTGAATGTTAACTGCAGTGCTATCAGAACAAACGCAGCATAGAATGCATATTTGTTACCGAAAAATCCGGTCCCAATGGATGGTTCATGCATTTTGCGGCAGTTGAACAGATAGAAAAGCTGGCCTGCAACCAGTGTATTTACTGCAATTGTGCGGGCAGTTTCTAGCTCGTATCCGTTGGCTTTAAGCCAGTAATAGAGTGAAAGTGTGAGCCCGCCAATTAATACAGATACAAATATTACTCTCCACATAAAATAGCCGCCCAGAATGGGTGCACCACGTTTTCTTGGCGGGCGTTTCATCACGCCTGGTTCGGTTGGTTCAAATGAGAGTGCAAGGGCGAGTGTAACCGCGGTAACCATGTTTACCCACAAAATCTGGACGGGTGTGATTGGCATAACAATACCCATAAGTACTGCCGCCATGATAACCAGAGATTCAGCACCATTGGTGGGCAGAATAAAAAGTATTGCTTTGCGAAGATTGTCGTAAATGGTGCGGCCCTCTTCTACGGCATTTGCAATCGACGCAAAGTTATCATCGGCCAGTACCATTTCAGAGGCATCTTTAGTCACTTCAGTTCCTTTAATACCCATGGCAATTCCAACATCCGCCCGTTTCAGTGCCGGGGCATCGTTCACCCCATCACCGGTCATGGCACAGATCAGGTTTTCTGCCTGAAGGGCTTTAACAAGCCGCAGTTTATGTTCCGGGCTTGTTCGGGCAAATACATCATTTTCAATGGCGGCTTTTCGCAATTCATCGTCGCTCATGTTTTCAATTTCAGCACCGCTTATGGCATGCTCTCCATCACCAATACCAATCTCTTTACCAATGGCCCGTGCTGTGATCAGGTGGTCTCCCGTAATCATTTTTACACGTATTCCGGCATCTTTACAGATTTGAATGGATTCAATGGCTTCGTCACGCGGCGGATCAATAATACCAATTACCCCGAGAAAAATGAGCCCTTCATGAATGTCTTCATGGTCAATTTCTTTTTTGGATGCATCTGCCTCTTTAATGGCAGCAGCAATCAGGCGCCTTCCCTGTTCTGCCTGTGTATCGATAGCATTCTCCCAGTACGCTGTGTCTAATTTCGTATCGCCATCAGCGGTGCGCTGTTTGTTGCAAAGCCCGAGAAGTATTTCAGGTGCACCCTTAATGTGTATAAGATGTTTATTATCCACTTTGTTGAGAGTGGCCATGAACTTATGATCTGATTCAAACGGAATGTGATCTATCCGTTCGGGAATGTAACTTTCATAACCGGCTTTGTGAGCAAGTGTAATAAGCGCACCTTCTGTCGGGTCACCATTCAGTACCCATGCGCCATCTTTCTCTTTGATTTCGGCTTCGTTGCATACCTTCACGGTTTTTATAATTTGCTCAAGGAGGGGCTCATTTTTGGTATCTATTGTCGTATCATCTTTTTGGATGTGCCCCTCAGGCTCATATCCGGCACCCTCAACGGTGTAGTGTGTATCAGCTGTAACCACAGATGTGGCCGTCATTTCGTTACGTGTTAGAGTACCGGTTTTGTCGGAGCAGATAACGGCTACAGATCCAAGAGTTTCAACAGAGGGCAGTTTTCTGATAATGGCATTCCGCCTGGCCATTGCCTGAACCCCCACAGCAAGCGTTATGGTCATGATGGCGGGCAAGCCTTCCGGTATTGCAGCCACTGCAAGGCTGATCACGGCAAGAAAAAGTTCATCAAGCGAATAATCCCTGAAGAAGTACCCAATGGCAAAAAACAGTCCGGTCACCCCAATAATGATGATGGAGAGTACTTTTCCGAATTCGTCGATCTGTCGAAGCAGGGGTGTGGAAATTTTCTCCACATCACTCATCATCTGCTTTATTTTACCGAGTTCTGTATTCCCGGCGGTCTCTACTACCACGGCTCTTGCGGTACCATAAACAACCGATGTACCCGCAAAAGCCATGCAGCTCTGATCGCCCGGCACAGAACTTTCATCAACAGGATCTGTATTTTTTTCAACCGCAACCGATTCTCCCGTCAAAGCGGATTCTTCCACCCGTAAATTTCGTGTACTGATCAGGCGCACATCAGCAGGCACTTTGTCGCCCGAACTCATAACAATAATATCTCCGGGTACGAGATCTTCAGCATCAATATCTTTCCGATTGCCATCCCGAATCACCGTGGCATGCAGCGAAAGCATCTTCTTAATGCTTTCAAGAGCCTTTTCTGCTTTTCCTTCCTGCACAAATCCAATAATTGCATTCACAAGAATTACAGCGACAATAACCCAGGTATCAATCCAGTGGCCGAGTAGTGCGGTTACCACAGCAGCTACCATAAGAACATAAATCAGAACATTGTGGAACTGTAGTAAAAAGCGAACAAGGGCAGATTGAGTTTTACCTTTCGGAAGTTTATTTGGCCCGTAATTGGCAAGGCGATTTTCAAATTCTTGATGTGATAGCCCCTCTTTTTGTGTGTTCAGATCTTCAAGAACGTCGTCTGAAGTCTTGCTGAACCACGGTGTCTTTTGTCTGGAATCGGTGTCTGAATGGTGTTTGTTCATTATGGGAAGAGTGCGCAAGTTTTATGTTAGCGGAACAATTTGATGGAAAAGTATCTAAAAACGTTAAGGCACAATGTAATAAATGATTCTGATGACATCTACGTTTCGGATTCTTGATAATTGTTATAACAATTACTTGTATTGTGTAAACTCATTAGTAATATTTATTTCATAAACCCTAATCAACCAGTTCTATCATGATAAGTATAAAACATATACTACTGTTTTCTTTACTAATCTTCAGTACGCAATCATTTGTAACAGCCCAAAGCACGGGGTTAACGGAATCCTTCAAAGAACACTTCAATACTACGGTACAACAGGTAAAATCCGCTGATGATGCCGATGAAAAGCGTTCAATTTTAAATGAATCGTTTACACGCATGCTCCATGCCGTTGAACAGATTGAGGAAAAGGCAAACCTTAACGATAGCGAACGCAATATGCTTTTGGCTTACAAAAGTGAAATTGAGAGTCGCCAAAACGAGCTGAACGGAATTGACGGTTACGATGAAGTGGTAGATGAAGATTTGGACGATTTTTCGGATTACTCGCAACAGGCAATGGAGCAGGCAAGCCGAACTATTACCATTAGTCTTACCACAGCACTCTTAATTATTATTATATTATTGTTACTCTGATTACCACAAAACAGCAAGTTTCAAAGCTCTCATCAGAAAATGAGGGCTTTTATTTTTTTGAATGAGATGAAAACAAAAGCCTTCCTGATCGTGTCATTTTTTGGACTGCTTCTGCAGGGGTGCAGTCATGTGTCTGTAATTACGGATCGCACAGAAATGGCCGCTGATGATGAGGTATTGTATTCTGCACTTTTCTACATTCATGCCGACGCAGATTACCTCTTCCACGATTCTGAAGGCAACGCCCGGCAGGCAGATGAACGTGCTCTTTCTGCTGCAATGAAAATTGGCAGCGAGGCATCATCGGGCGAGGTGTTCATCATTCATCATAAGCGGCAGAGAAAAATACTGGGACTATTCCCAAGGCGCAGCAATGAGATGTTCTACTTCAGAAACGGAGAACTGCAACGGCAGCTAACGTATCGATATGAAGATTCATCTGAGCCTTTTTTATCAACCGAGAAGATTTTTTATGAACAAGTTGCTACACTCTCTGATAACGGGCTTCCTCAAAAATACTTTTTCTTTTTTGGCCATGAACTTCCGAACAAAGATGGAAAAGGGTATCACAACAGTATGCCGAATGTAGATGTAAGCGGTGAAACACTTTCAGCCGGGATGAAACAATTCCTGAGCGAACCTGCCCGTAAGTTCGATCTTGTTACACTCTCTACGTGCAGTAACGGCACTCCGCAGATGGCGGAGCAGATGATCCCCGTTTCTCATTATATGCTGGCATCGCCTCAAAATCTGCACCTTTCGTATATGGATGTGGATGCATTTTTAAATCTTGAAGAGAATCCGGCAACTCCAATGCCCGAAATTGCAGAAGCTATGGCTTCCCGCACGTTTGAGAGACTAAAACGTGAAGTTCGGACTGAGGTTGCGCTCACTATTTACGATTTACGCGAGATTAGCCTTTATATCGATGAACTTGCAGCAATGGTAGAAGAGTATGAGCAGGAGTACAATCCCAATCGCTATCGGGATAATATTGACTGTGCAGACCTTGATTTTTTTTATTCCGAGGTGTTTAAAAACGGGCTTGAAACCTGGTTCAGCCCGGCTGCTTTTGGAACCAGGGCATCCGCCGGCGTACATTCCGGATGGGGTTGTAAAGGCAATTAGGCAACAGAGCAGCCTGTGTAAGTATCTCCATACCGGCGAATTTTTCTGATCACTATTTTGTATTTTGATGTGAAAATAACCAATCCACAAAAAATACTATGCGTTTTTTAAATCTACTCCCCTTGCTACTGTTCATTGCAATTTCTTGTACACCTGCCGAGAATGAACCGTTAACAGATTATCCCAATACTCATCTTTTGCTGGATGCGATTGAATTGCAGGAGCTGCTTAACTCAGAAGATATTTTTTTGATTGATGCCCGGCCGGAAGTCACCGATTCCATTATCCCGGGTTCGGTACATTTTGCTGCAGTCAGTGAATTAACGGATCCTGATCACCCTGTTGCCAGTTTCCTGATAGGCCCCGACCTGTTTCAGCAGAAAATGAGAAGTATCGGTCTTGATAATAACGACCGGGTGGTAGTTTACGATGCCGGAAACTCGCTGGCTTCTGCCCGACTGTTCTATGCACTTGATTATTATGGGTTTTCAAACACCTCAATTTTGAATGGCGGTATTCAGGGCTGGCTGAATGAAGAGTTGCCACTGGAGAACAGTCACATCACAAAAGAGACCGGATCTTTTCGGTTTGACGTTCAGGAAGCAAAATCGTGTGATATTACCTACGTAATGGAAGCCGCTTCAGATCCTAATAAAATTATTTTTGATGCACGCTCAGCAGATGAATACACGGGTACGGATGTTCGGGCTGAAAGAGGCGGGCATATACCCAACGCGGTAAACCTTGAGTGGAGTAATGTATTACAGCCGGATGGTATACCAACCTTTCTGCCGGCACAGCAAATTCAGGATTTGTACAGCTCACTTGGCATCACGCCTGATAAAGAGGTGATTCCCCATTGCCATACGAATGTGCGCGGGTCTCACGCCTATTTCACCCTTCGCCTGATGGGATATGATTCTGTTCGTGCGTATGAAGGATCGTGGTCTGAATATGGCAACTTTGAGGGTGCAGAAGTTCAGTAGCTGTAATTTTTCTAAGAGTTGAGAAGCATTGCACCCATAATTAATCAGACTACCCAATGGAAATAACAAGCAGCTTGAAAATTACCGATAAGGAGATTGATCAGCTCGAAATGCACTCGGTTATTAATGTATTTACTGTGCTTAACAGCCAGCTGCAACTAATTCAGATGAATACAGATGCACCACAAATTCTTGAGGCTCCGATAGAAGCAGTCGGGGAATTTGCTGATGCTGCGCGCGCTCAGAGTAAAGAGAGATTTTCACCGGAGTCTCTAAGTAAGTTTGAAAGTATTCTGTTTGAATCACTGAATACACTTATACGGATTCAGCCTGTTCTTTCAGATGGCACAAAAACAGAAGAGTTCAGAAATATATTTACAGAGATCCTGAAAATTGCTGCGATCAGGGTCAGTGAACTTCAAAGGCGCTGGCAAAATCCTGACTCTTGGGAGTCTCATAACATCAAAGAGTTTGAAAAAGACTTCAGAAATTTTTTTCATGCACTTGAAAAAAACAGTAAAGGCAAGTATCGCATCATCTACAATATTGCTGAACAGGAAGAGAAAGATTATCTGATTCAGTTCAACATTTCCGGAGATAACTCTACGATTGAAATGCCGATTTTGCTGAAAGATGTGATCAGAGATATGATTGCAAACGCCAGAAAGTATACGCCACCCGGAGGAACTATTACAATAGGTATCTCCCAGAAAAAAAATAAAATTCGCTTTGTGGTTGAAGATAATGGCTTTGGTATACCTGAAGATGAGATTTCTGAAATTGTAAAGTTTGGATACAGGGGAAGTAATGTAAAAGAGATCGTAAGAACGATGGGGGGTGGTTTCGGGCTTACAAAAGCGTGGTATGTAACAGATAAATTTAACGGGCAAATGTGGATTGAATCTGAAGTGGACAGAGGTACAAAAGTTATTATTGAACTATCCATTCCTGCTGCAGCTTAATTTTGCCCAGAACGGATAAAACAGTTCTTCTCTTTTGATCTCTATAAACGAATTTGAAAAAAAGTGTAGTCAATTCTTAGAAGAGCTAAGAATAGCAGATTCAGCCCATGATCTTGCTCATACGGTTCGTGTGGTTGCAAGTGCTAAACAGATAATCGAAACAGAGAGAGCCGATGCGGAAATTGTAATTTCTGCTGCCTGGCTTCATGATTGTGTTGTACTTCCAAAAAACCATCCTGAGAGAGACAAGGCATCCGTGTTAGCAGCTGATAAGGCTGTGGAGTTTCTGCAATCAGTCAATTTTTCAGCTGATAAACTTAATGCGATACATCATGCAGTAGCAGCGCACAGTTTTTCTGCAGGCATTAAACCTGAAACATTGGAAGCTAAAATTGTTCAGGATGCTGACAGGCTGGACGCGCTGGGAGCTATCGGTATAGCGCGCTGCTTACTGACAGGCGGAGATCTGCAGAGACCGCTATATGATGCAATTGACCCCTTCTGTGAAAATCGTGAACCGGATGATTCCGTCTGGACGATCGATCATTTTTATTCGAAGCTCTTCAAACTGCCGGAGCTGATGAATACAGAAACCGCAAAAGAAGAAGCATACAAAAGAGTGCGGTACATGGAAGGATTTCTTAGGAAGCTGAAGGAGGAGATCAGCATGCAAATAGGGGATAAGTATTAACAGAGACTATCAGGCCGGAGTGGTTTCAGGAATCTCCATGTTGGCTTTCTTCAGGCTGATGGTAAACGTAGTACCCTTCCCAACCTCTGTATCAACAGAGAGAGAGCCATTCTGCTTCTCCGCAAACTCTTTACAGATAGATAATCCAAGGCCGGTGCCAATCTCTCCGCTGGTGCCTCTGCTCCCTTTATAGAAAGGTTTAAAAATATTTACAAGCCTTTCCCGGGCAATACCCGGGCCGGTATCTTTTATAGTAAGGTGAACCTGTCCGTCCGCTTCCTCCGCATCGAGGATTATTTGGTCGCCGGCTGCCACAAACTTTGCAGCATTAGAAAGCAGATTTCGCAGCATTACACGTAACATGTGAACATCACCAACTACAAAATGATTTTTCTTGAGGTTGTTTTGGGTGAGGATGCCTTTGGTATCTGCCGTTTTTTTAATTTCAAATATGGCATTATCTGCAAGCTCTTTCAGGTTTACGTTGGTTAGTTCTGCAGAGATGCCATCTCGCTGATTTTGAGCCCACTGCAAATAGTTTGTGAGTGTATTGATATCCTGCTGGAGCTGCATATCAATCTGATTGAGAGCTTTCTGAATATCATCGCCATCAAGCAGTTTTTCCCGGATCATATACACCACCCCCTGAATACTTGAGATCGGCGAGCGAAGATCATGTGCGAGCATCGATAAAAGACGATCTTTCATTGCATTTACTTCTGATAACTCTTCAGTTCTTCTTTTCAGAAGAATGTTGGCCTGCCTCTTATTGCGATACATTACGAAGATTCCTATCAAAGCCAGCGCTATCAGAATGAGCGCGGTTGTGGTGATTGTGGCATTAGATTTTTGTGCCTGAATGGTTTGTTCCAGAAGCTCCCTGTTTTCGCGTTCCATTCTGAGGCCGAGCAATGCTTCCTGCCTGGCAAGAGCTTCGTCGCGTTCGCTTCTGTTAAGGCTGTCTGTAAGCTGTGTATACTGTTTTAAATATGTATAAGCCCGGGTGGTATCCCCTGCCAGTTCGTATGTTTCGAAGAGACTTTCAAGTGTACCCTTTATGAGATCTATGGCACTTACAGTTTTCGCAATTTCAAGTGCTGCTTCAAACAGGTCAACAGCCCTGATATAATTTCCAGTCTGTCTGTACACATTTGCCTTTCCAAGCTGATTGAAAAACGAGCCTATGAATACACTATTTTCAAGACTCAGCTCCAGCGAATCCTGGAAGTATTGCATCGATATATCATACTCTTCCATTTCTAAATGCAGTAATCCAAGGTTATACATTCCCTGCATTCTTGCAAGCACATTGCTCATGTTGTCTGCAATCTCCAGCACCATATTGAAGCTTTCAAGTGCTTCATCAAATTGATTCTTGTCTTTGTAGAGGTTGCCAAGACTCATGTAATTTGTAATTAGATTGCCCTGATGATTTTGCTGTATGTTCATATCAAGGGCTTTGAGAAGATAATTCTCCGCAATTTCAAAATTACCTTCTGCTACATTGATTGATGCAAGATTGTCGAGCACAACTGCAATGATGAGTGTATCACTAATTTCTTCAGCCATTTCAAGACTGCTCAGGTAACTGTCTAAAGCAGACGGAAGATCTCCGAGGGATTTATAATTATTTCCGATGTTTTGTGTGATACCAATGGCCATCCGGGTTTCATTCCTCTTTTCGGCCAGTTCTCTCATCCTAATGTACAGTTCCAGCCCTTTCTGATAGCTCCCCAGCATGTTATGGGCCGTTGCAATCTGGTTACCTACCTGAACTTCATTAGCAGTACCGGCATAAGAACTGAAGTAAGGTGCAACCTCACTGATTACTCTGTTGGGCATGCCTCGATCGATGTAGTAGTTTGTCAGGTTTTTGGCAGCGTACGATTCACCTTCAATATCATTCAGAAACCGTGCCAGTGAAATGGCTTCATCTATAAGAGTTTTTGCAGAGTCGACCATACCTGCTTCCATCAACTCAGAAGCCTTGTTATTCAGGTTTCGGATATAGGTGGTATCTCTCGAAATAGCTGCATCCTGTTCATTTTGAGATGCTGTAACAATTGCTGCATCTATATCTGTAAATCCCTGCAGATAATCAGGTAATAGAAAAAAAGCGAGTACTAAAAAAAAGCTTGATTTCATTTTTTGATGCTTAATAAGAATAACTCATAGAAAAACTTAAGATAGTAATGCTTTGCGGATTTAAAAACATTTCAGAAAGTTTGATGAATTGCAAAAAACTTATCGGATTATTACATCTTCTATACCCGAAAGTAATGATTTCCACCAGTAATTGAATATTGACCTTTCTGTGTCGCGTTCAAAGTCAATGGTTCCGTCCCGCGGATCATTAGCATCATTCCCCGCCCTGATGCGCAACCGGTTTGCAAAAAATGAACGCAGACGCCTGCTTCGGGTTTCTTCAAGGCTCTCTTCATCTAAAAACCGAAGTTCCAGATCGTTGTATATCATATACAACGATCCTGTTGAAGCATATTCATTGGCATGAAAGTTAAATCTAAAGTCATCAAGTGTACCCTGCCGGATATGTTTGGCAGTAAGGTTCTCAATAATTGGATTGATCAGGTTCAATTGAAAGCCTCCCATCGACCCCGAAATTGAGTGTCCTGCATTATCCCGTATAGAAAATAGATAATAAACTTCGATGGGCACTTCATTTAGAAAATTTGCCGAAGCATGAACTCTTACCGAATCTTCTCGACTCTTGTTTTGAAGGTCTTCAACCAGAACATTCATGTTATGGAATGAAATCTCTCCTTCCCTCCCTTGTTGCGGAAATTTTTCGATATACCGTATGCTTCCGGAATCCAATTGAATGGTGTCTATCTTAACAGAAAACGGCAGATCGATGAACTGCTGTTGAGGAAGTGGGCGCGAATCTCTGTCGGGGCGCGGATAGGTTTTGTCCCGGTTAATGATCAGGTTTGGAGAATCAATAACAACAGAGGTAATATTTATTTCATTGTCTCGAAGCCATTTTTTTGACTGAAAGCCCGCCGCCTTAAATGCACCTGTCTCGAGATTGTACTGATCGGTCTGCTCACCCGAAGCGGCTGCCATCTCGGTAGCTGATTTGCTTGGCACTATCTCAGCTTTTTCGAACGTTACGGATTCCGTTTCTGTGTCAGCATCAAATGAATGTATTAAAATCTGGTAAAGTCCATCGGTTGTTTTGTATGAGAGGGAATCCGCTCTCAGGGCAATTTCATCGAAATAGGTATGGAGAGCTGCAGCAGGCTCGGAAAAAGTGAAACGTGATACTTTACCCGAAAGATTTTTTATCGAATAAATATCCAGGTTTCCATCTCTGTCGCGATAGGATGTGAAATGACTATTTTCGATCTCAACTTCAGAGATGTGCAGGGGAAATGTATAAGCAGGGACATCCGCTTCATTATCGCTTTCATCAGGGAACGGTACTACATCAATCTGAAGCCCATCTACGCTAAAGGATTGTAAATGCCACTGTTTCCTGAACACAAGACGAAGCAGATCAAAACCTTCTACAGAGGCTTTGCTGAATGAAAATTTTCGGATGGAGTCTGTTTTTCGAATGGGCTCAATCTCCTCAAACGGGGTGTTATGAACAATTCGAACTCCTTCCAGGGTGATGGCCGCAGGTAAGATTGAAAAGATAAATTCGTCAATCTCAATTTCAGCGTGTGGAGCCAGTTGCTCGTTGAGCTGTTCCATCAGAAGGTTTTTAGCCAAATCCTCAGAAAAATAAACCAGATAGGTAACAGTAATTACCAGTATGGTAAACAGACCCAACAGAAGATAGAGAACCAGTCTTTTTCTTTTCCCCGAAGAGGTGTTATCAGATTTGTTTTTTTCAGGCATCAGCTACCTATATAGAAATTGGAATACATCAAAATGATACGAAAAGCATGGATAATATATTTTGCTCAGAGGGGGTTAAACGTTCAATAATGCAAATATTACATTTTGCTGCCTAATGACTAACGGATTGGTAACGCCAATATGTGTGAAACTGCTTCAGGAGTTTCATAGCAGGTATTAACCGGTTGCCAAAATTAAAAAAGCTCTCAATAAGAGAGCTTTTTTGAAATTATGAAAGTAACTGATCAGTCTCGTGCCGGAACCGGGGCATCCCAGTGCGGCATCTCGGCAGACCTGTTTCCGGTCATCAAATACGTGTCGAACCACTCGAGCATCCTGTAGTTATAATCCAGCTTGGCGGCGGCGCGGCTGTTTCCGTGCCCTTCACCGGGGTACCATACCAGCCTTGCAGGCACATCGGGCCGGCGAACTTTAAGATGGCGATACAGCTCAAGAGACTGCGCGGGATGAACGCGGGTATCCTGGGCACCGTGCATAATCAGGATTGGGGTTTGTGCTCTGTTAATCCAGTAGATCGGGCTCCTCTGAAGGTATTCCATCCATTTGCTGTCGGATTGCCACATGCGCTCGCGTGAGTGTACCAGGTAAAGTTCCTCGGGGATGTCACTTGTTCCCCACTTTGAGAGATTGTTGCTGATTCCCACAAACATGACTGCAGCAGCAAACCTGTCGGAATAGTAGGTGCTCATCCAGGCAGAAGCGTAACCGCCGTATGAACCACCCGTAACTCCAATTCGATCGGGATCGGCAATTCCCTGCTCTATCAGGTAATCTACGCCATCGACAATATCATCAAACTCTTTGCCGGCAAGATCGCCCTGACTGCTTTTTGCAAATTCAAGTCCGCGCCCGGTACTGCCCCTGTAGTTGGGATAAAAAACGGCATACCCTTTAGTCGCTGCCATTTGGCCGGGCATGGAGTAAGCAGTGAGCCAGCCATTGCTGTAATGCGCCTCGGGGCCACCATGCACCACAGTAATAACCGGCACAGTAGTTCCGCTTTGGTAGCCAACAGGGTAGATCAGCATTCCATCAATCGAAAATTGGCCGTCACGCGTTTCGTAGGTAACCACTTCCTGCCGGCCAAGCTCCACATTATTCAGCCAGGCGTTGTGATACGTTTTGCGATCGGGCGAAGAACTGTTGCTCGCTAGATGGAAAACTTCACTCGGATGTTCCGGCGAGCTGGCCACAAATGCGATATCTCCATCCTCTGAAACCGTGAAAGAACTGATTGCATGAGTTTCAGCACGATGGATGATGGTTTTGTTAGAGCCATTCATCTCTATGGTACCTAAAACGGATGCTGTACCTTCACTGGCAAGAAACTGGAGTTCGTAATTTCCAACCCAGCGGATCTGCTCATATTTACCTTCATACCCCTCATCGATAACCTGAGGAGTTCCGCCACGGGCAGAAGCAATCAGGATGCGTCCGTCGATTGGATCGTTAATATTAGCGCCTGCACGCAGAGCAAGCCGCTGGCCATCGGGGCTCCAGGTTACCTGCCCGATTTTTCCGCGATTGTTAATTTCAGCTGAAATTTCTCGCGTTCTGTAATCAACCACGAAAACCTGCTGTGCCATAAATGAATCATCAACACCGGGGGTTGGCGCTGCAGAAACTACGAGCTGGCTGCCATCCGGGCTCCACTCAATCATATATACAGAGCCATCAACCTGAATTAAATGCGGGTCGTGATCTTCGCGGGATACATTGGTGATGTACCCTTTGCGATTGGCCTGGTTTTCCTCAAAAACTTCTGCCCGGTAAGGCAGCGGCGATGAAGAAGATTCAGCTTCTTCAAATGCTGTAAAAGCAATGTGATTACCATCGCTGTGCCATGTGTATGAGAGAACGTTTCGCGGAAAACTGAAAATCTTAACAGCTTCGCCTCCGTCAATCGGTACTTCGTAGAGTGAGCGGGTTGCATCGCCGGCCTGCTGAGCAAGAAAAGAGATGGTCTTTGTGCCGGGACGGAATTGTACGGATGCTACAGATCCGCCGGTGTAATATGCTTTTTTAGTTCCCTCGGTTGTGTCCAGAACATAGAGATGATTCCGGTTCGGAGCATTTTCCTTGTAAGGATCGGCTGGTACACTTAGTGTGAAGGCAATGTGGCTGCCGTCGTCAGAGATTACAGCGCCATTAACGGCCTGCATTTCCGCGATATGAGCCGGTGTTACGCCCTGCTGGGCAAGACCTGCTGTTACAAAAAACAGAGAGACGATTATACCCGAAAAAGCCGTACGATATACTGCTTTTAAATCGCATAGTTTCCAATTATTTCTAATCATATCCAGATGGTTTTAAGTATTGGTAGTTTTATTTTCATCATTAAATATAAGAAAGTGCAGATAAGTTCATTCATATTAAT
>SLJB01000319.1 GCA_007135335.1 Balneolaceae bacterium | reverse complement strand
CAAAATGTTGAGCCTTTTTTATTCGTGTATAGGTAGGTAAAGTTGGCAGTTTTCCCCGTTTCTGTTACTTGCATATACTTCTTTAGCATCTCATCCCTTCTTTCTCCTGATAAACTTTTGAGCATGCTCATCTCAAGAGCTTCCTCTTCCAATACTCCCAACAGTTTTTTGCCTTTCTCTTTTATCTTAATAATTCTAAAATCGACGATTTTTCCATCACTATTTCTCAAAGCCCTAAATGTAATAATGCCCGCAACGGAGTTGTCTAAAATACCCCGAATAAACAGCTCATGGTTTTTACGGGCTGTAAAATTTCTGACAACACCCAAATAGTGAGGTTTACCTTTTATCGACAAGTTTGAAACTACGGCCGTAAACCAAAATACCTCTCCCTTTTTTTCAATGCTAAACTCGAAATTAGATCTGTCTTCACCCTTGCTGAGGTGTCTGCATGCTTCTTCTATTTTTAATTGCAGGTCAGGTGAAACTACATCTGAATAGTGTTTGCCGATGAAGTTTTCCTCAGGAAAAAAAGAATCTTCGCCTCCGTCTGAGGGTTGTATATCACTAAAAATACCCTCATCTGTTGAGATAAAAACAAAGCCCTCAAACGCGTTCAGAATCGAGTTTAAGTAATCATTCATCTCTAATGGGTTGAACAGTTTTAAGCCGTAGTGCAATCTGTAAGTAAGAATACAAACAAAAACTTATTTGCGGCTCTGGGCATTGAATATTGGTATAATACACTAATTTGCTGATAAAAACCGATTACACCCGATTCATGTCACTCAAATTGGTGATTCCTTTGGGATATGGCACAGCGGATCAGGATTACGGAAGTTATAAACCGTTTTATAATCACAGAGAAATCAATCATGCTATTGTCCTGAAATTCATAGCCAAAAAGATCACATTCTCCTTCACGCATCGAAGCTTTTAATAATGGTGAATTTTGGTAGTACCATTTAAAAATTCAACCTGATCAACTGAGATTGGGAAGAAATCAGGTCTGGTTATTCGAATATTTTCAAATGGAACCGCTTTTATTCAATAAAAGTTAATTTTTTATTGATTTTCACCGTCAGAAGGCTTAGCCTTGCCCTCGTTCAACAAAATCACCCAATTTATCTCATGAACATTTTCGGTCAAACTATCATGTGTCAAATGATGTGCTCAATGCAGATGCAAATGTGCTGCATGAATTGCACCCTTTTGAATGATAGTGGCCTTCTGGTTTATGACTGAATAAATACATGACCTAAAAAAACGCCCACTCATCATTCAGGTGAGTGGGCGTTTTTTTTTGATACCCCCTTTCTCTCCTGTCTGATGTGTGTAAACTCAACTCCTTCAACACACATAAAACGATGAATAACAAACATACCATTATTCGGTTCTTTTGGTTAGTTACTGCTGTAATAACCATACCGAACCTCACTTCTGCTACAGCATTTGCTCAAAGTACAATTTCCGGTACGGTCACCTCATCCGCAACCGGAGAAGCCATTCCGGGAGCCAACCTTATGCTCATAAATACGGCACGCGGTGCCGCAACCGATATTGATGGCCAATACGTAATTGAACGGGTTGATCCCGGTTCGTACACCATCATTGTGCGATATATCGGCTTTCGTGAAATACGCCAAAACATTGAAATCTCAGAGAATGAGGATCTCGCACTCAACTTCCAATTGGCCACAGGTTCGCTCAACCTCGATGAAGTGGTGGTAACAGGTACTGGCGGCCCTGTTGAGGTTCGCAAACTTGGAAACACCATTGGCCGCATCGGGGCAGACCGGCTTGCAGAAGCGCCTATCCAAAACTTTTCGGACGCCCTGCAGGGAAGAGTACCCGGTCTGGTTGGCCTCCCTTCAAGTGGTGTTACGGGTGAAGGTTCCAGAATTCGTATACGCGGATCCTCAAGTCTTTCGCAAAGCAATGAACCGATTGTATTTGTTGACGGAATCCGCGTTGACAGCGGTGGTGGTTTTGGCGGATCTGTAAGCGCCGGCGGAAGTGCTTCCCCATCCCGACTGGATGACATTAATCCCGAATCAATCCAGCGAATTGAGATTTTGAAAGGTGCAGCGGCTGCAACCCTCTACGGAACAGAAGCCTCAAACGGTGTAATTCAGGTATTCACCAAACAGGGCCGGGTTAACGATCCACAATTCGATTTTAGAGTAACGCAGGGCGCCATCAACTACCCGAAAGCATTTCCTGATAACACCGGTTTTGCACGTACACAGGCGCAGGCAGATACCATGAGTCTCTATTTTGATGGTACCATCAATCCATGGGAGCTCGTATCAACGAATTATGTTCATCAACTCTATGAAACCGGCTATAACAGTGAGTATTCCGGTTCTTTAAGTGGTGGCACTGAGGGAATCACCTATTATGTTAATATGAGATGGACGGGCGAGGATGGCCCTCATACAGGTAATAATCTAATCTACCCCGCTGGTTTTGGCCCTCAGGGTGATGATCTTCTGAACCGTTTCCAAACCTCGGCAAACATCAATGTGTTTCCATCAGAGCGGCTTCAGGTTCGGTTTACATCTGCTTTTTCATCAACCGGCCTTGAGACCTTTCAGACCGGTAATAATGTACAGGGGGTAACTTCGGGTGCCCTGCATGGCAAACCTGAACTGGTAGGCTTCAACAACCGATCGGGGGCATCCTATAATTCAACAATTGAAGAAAGAATGCAGCAATCGGTTAACCAGGATGTTCGATCCTTCAACAGCAGTGTAGGGCTTAATTATCGTCCTGTTGGTTCCCTTACTATCGACGGAACATTCGGGGTAAGTTATACCAGTCAGTTCAGTGAATCCACCCGTCCATTCGGCTGGAATATCAACAACTATGCAAGTATTGAAACCCAGGGCGCTAGGCGAACATCCGACCGCTCTAATCTGAATATCACAGCAGATGTAAAAGCAATTGCTCAGCATCAGCTTAATCAAAAGTTTGAGTCAACCCTGATCGGCGGGTTCCAGGTGTTCAGGCAAAACAATCTTGTACGAAGCGGAACTGCGGTTAACTTTCCCGGCCCGGGGCTAAATGTAACAGGTGCAGCTGCTATTCAAAATCTTTCCGAAGCTTATATTGAAGAGACTCAGGTTGGATTTTTTCTGCAGGAACAGATCGGTTTTGATGACTACATTTTCCTTACCGCCGGCGGCCGGCTTGATTCTCACAGTGCCTTCGGCTCGAATTTTAATGCCGTATTTTATCCGAAAGTTTCTCTCTCTCTGGTACTATCTGATGCTCCCTTTTGGAGTAATCGCGGTCCATTTTCCTCTCTCAGGCTTCGTGCCGCAGTTGGCCAATCCGGACTGCAACCGGGTGCATTTGATGCTCTTACCACTTATACCTCACTCACCTCAGGAACAGGAGCGGGTATTGTCCCGGAAAATCTTGGAAACCCGAACCTAAAACCGGAGGTTTCAACCGAGTTTGAGTTTGGTATTGATACCGGCCTCTTTAATGAGCGAATTGCAGTAGAAGCAACCTATTGGGACAGAACCGTACGGGATGCTCTCGTACAGAGAAATTTCCCGACGAGCGGCGGTTTCCTGCAGGCACAGCTAGATAACATTGGCGAACTAAAAGGCAAAGGGGTTGAACTGGGCGTACAGTTTCGAGTACTGAACACTTCCCGATGGTCGGCAGAAGTGTTTACGAATGCGGCTTATTTATGGGAGCAGGTCACTTCACTCGGAGGGGCTGCACCCATTAAGGTAGGAGGCAGCTATCCGCGTTATCGGCAGTATCTCAGGGAAGGGTACGCTCCCGGTACTAATTTTGGGGCAAAACTGGCTGACGTTCCTGCCGGTTACCTGCCACTCGACGCGAGGGCTCTTACTCTTGCCATGGGTCGTGATGCAGCCGGTTTAAGCGCAGGACAGGCCGCCAGCCGTGAGCTGGTTCTTGAGTTCCTCAATAGTCTCACACCCGGAACGGCTGACCTTGAAGCTCTTAACAACTATATTCTTCTTGCCGATGAGAATGGGAATGGCAATCCGCTGGATCATAATCTCGGAAAACCTACGCCTGACTGGCAAGGCTCCTTTGGTGGTACACTCAACTACCGGAACTTCAGGCTCTATACCCTTTTTGAATACAGCGCCGGTAACTTTTATGTGAACAACCTTACGGATTCCTTCCGAAACCGAAGTGCAGGTATCGGAAAAAATACTCCGGCGGCCTCACAGGTTGAACGCGACTATATTACTGGTGGCGTGAACTCAAACTTTGAGCCGCAAAATGATGGGAATATACGCCTCCAGGCTGCGGAAAAATGGATTTACGAACTTACCGACCTCGATCCATTTCCGGGTTTAAATGCCATTCAACGTGCAGACTTTCTTCGTCTGCGAGAAGTAAGCCTTACGTATAATGTGCCCTCAGAGGTTTTAGAGAAGTTTGGTATCAGAAGGCTGTCTCTTACCGCATCGGGCAGAAATCTTGCCCTCTGGTCAAAATATCCCGGTGTTGATCCCGAGGTAAATGCCATAGGACGTGCAGGCAGCGGAGATCAGCTTTCTAACAACTATCTGTTAGGCACCGATGCCTGGAACATGCCATTACCAAGGCGAATTCTGTTCACTTTAAATCTTGGGATATAGTCATGCATTCATTAAAAAATTACCCAAACAACACAAAATTTTTACTGCAAGCCAACATCATGAAACAGAAACAAAACCCTATCAAATATTTCAAAGGAATAATTCCTCTACTGATTATTGTGATTATCAATTTATCAGCCTGTGATCTTCTCGACGTGGATAATCCCAACAGTTTAATCGAGGAAGATCTGAACAATCCGGCTGCAGCTCCGGCAATTGCCAATGGCGCTGAGGCCACACTCACACGGGCACTCGGAAATCTTCTGGCACCCTATTCAACTGTTACCGACGAGCTTACCTGGATTGGAACCCGGGACGCCTGGCTTCAGCTGAACCAGGGGTACACACTTGATCCATTGAATGAGTTTGTGGATGATGCCTACAGCTCACTTAATGAAGCCCGCTGGACGGCCGATAATGCTATTGGAATTCTCGAAGGGTTTTTACAAGACGGATCACTTGCCGACAATACGGCGCTGGTTCGCAGCTATCTTTACGGAGCGGTTGTCTATCTTACCGTGGTCGATACATTTGATAATTTCGTGATCTCAGACAGGCAGGAACCAGGATTTCCGATAGGCCGGCAAAATCTTCACCGGCTTATCGATACAGCTGTTGATTACCTTAACCGCGGCATTGAACTGGCAGCGGACGAATCAGATTGGGAAAACAGACTGCTTGCGGTTCGAGCCAGAGCACACTACTCAAAAGCACTCTGGGAAAAACTAAAGCCGATAGTAAATCTGCAGAACCCTCTTGTTGCAAACCAAAGGGCGGCTGACGATGCTAGAGAAGTTCTTCGCAGAATTGGCAATGAAAACGACTGGCGTTTTGAGTTGATTGTAAATTCAACCACCGCCGGCAATTCCATGGCCTTCCAGGTAAATGAACGCCTCGAATTGCGCATCGGTAATGCTTTTGTTCAGCCAACATCTGATAATACACGGGCAGATTTTGTAACCCTTCAGGATCCCCTGGATCATATTCCCGCACCCAATCTTGTGAAAGAAATTGAGGCGTTTGTTGCATCAAATCAATACGCTAATATACCTCTTATTTCGGCACGTGAGCTTCACCTGATCATCGCCGAGCACGAAGCTGCCATCGGGAATACAAGCGGTTTTAGCGAAGCCATTAACACCCTGCGTGCAATTGATGATTTATCGGGCTATAACGGCCAGATTCCCGAAACCGAATTGATTGAGTACTCCAGAAAAGTGAATCTGTTTTTACAAGGCAGACGCCTGGCCGATCTGTACAGATTCGGTAAAACATCCCCCCAATGGAATCTGAGCAGGGTAACATCCGGGGCTTTTTTCCCGATTACTAATTCGGAAATCACCTCAAACCCCAATGTAAATTTCGGTGATTGACAT
>SLJB01000056.1 GCA_007135335.1 Balneolaceae bacterium | reverse complement strand
TGAGCACGAAAACATTATCATATCGCCGCTCAGCATCTCTATGGCCCTTGCAATGACGCTGAATGGAGCCAAAGGGCAAACCTATACAGATATGAGAGATGCTCTGTATCTGAATGGTATGGAAACTGAAGAGATCAACGAGGCGTTTCGTTCTTTGATTGATTTGCTTGTTACTGTTGATCCGGAAGTAGCCATGAAAATTGCCAATTCTATCTGGCATTCCGATCAATTTGATGTTAATCAGGAGTTTGCCGGGAAGATGCAGACCTATTTTGGTGCTGAAGTGAATGCAATCAATTTTTTGGATCCGGACGCACCGAATGCTATCAATCAGTGGGTAGCGGATAAAACGGAAGGGCTCATCACAGAACTGCTCGATGAGATAGATGAAGATAGAATTATGTATCTGATCAATGCGCTCTATTTTAAGGGAGACTGGCTGCGACAGTTTGATAAGAATGATACTCGCAGGGATAATTTCAGGCTTGAGTCTGGCGAAACCATTCAGGTTGATATGATGAGCCAGCAAGGATTGTTTGCCACCCATTTCAATTACGATGAAAATGTGCAAATGATTGAGCTGCCCTACGGCGACAGTCTTTTCGCAATGAGTGTTTTGATGCCGGCCGATCCGGACACACCTATCGATCAGTTTATCGATAGGAAAATAGATGCAGATAACCTTGCCCGATGGCGCTCCAATCTTTCTGTGGATATGAGAAAATCAACTATCGATATGCCGAAATTTGAGCTGGAGTACGAAATAGAGTACAGCGATATTCTGAAAGCCATGGGAATGGAGATCGCATTTACTCCGCACGCAGCTGATCTGTCCGGTCTCAGTGAGCAAGGACAGAACAACCTCTATCTGGATGAGGTTATTCACAAAGTGTTTATCCGGGTGGATGAAGAGGGTACAGAGGCCGCCGCGGCAACAAGTGTTGGAGTAATGCCTACATCCATGCCTCCGCAGATGATTGTGGACAGGCCATTTATATTCATCATCCACGAAAGAGAGAGCGGTGCAAATCTTTTCATGGGTGTGGTAAGAGACCCATCAAAATAAGTGTAACAGTTAAAAAAAGGTTGCCCACAATGAACGGCATCCCGCACCTGATGCGGGATCTCCTTGCTTTATTAGGGGGGCTGTACATCAATATGAGTTCGGTATAAATGTCTCGAGAATTATCAGTTGAGCTCTCGACAGACATAATATTGCGTACTCTTTTTAGGCAGCCTTATCTCATTCACTTTTTTAAGTTCATCATCTCATCGAGGCGGATATGACCTTCGTAATACGCTTTTCCAACCACAACACCGTATGAGCCGGCATTTTTGAGGTTCACCAGATCCTCAAGATTTGAAACACCGCCGGACGCAATCCAGTTGAGAGCGGGGAACCGTTCCTGCAGATCTTTGTACATATCGATATTGGGTCCGCTCAGCATCCCATCGCGAGATATATCTGTGCTCAATACTGTCTTGAGCCCGGCTTCAATCATCGGGTTCAGAAAATGTTCTATCGGTTCATCCGATGTTTCCAGCCATCCGCCATAAGCCATTTTTCCATCTTTTAGATCCAGTCCCAAAATCATTTTATCAGGATGATCGCTGATGGCTTCTATCCATTCATCCGGTTTTTTCACGGCCATGGAAGAGCAGATTACACCACTTAACCCGGCTTCAAGAAGCAGATCGATATCCTTTCGGGAACGAACGCCCCCGCCTGTTTGAACTGAGAGTCCGAGATCATCAATAATTGTGCGGATGATGGGAAGATTTTCGAACCGGCCGCTCTTAGCGCCGTTCAGATCAACCACATGGATGTGTGAAAACCCGGCAGATTTAAATTTTGCTGCTTCATCGAGCGCATTTTGGTTGTACACTGTTTTTTGAGAGTAATCACCTTTTATGAGGCGTACCACTTGTCCGTCGAGCAGATCAATGGCGGGGATGATATTCATTCGTGAGAAATTTTGAGATCTAATTTTAATTCAGTCAAAAGTACAAAAAGCATGCCTCAGATTACCGTTGAAAGAAGAAAAATGATGTAATCGGTAAGTATAAAGCTTACACCAGCATTTCATCATGACTCAGCGAATGCAGGCAAATCCGCACTTATTTTCCGGATTGTGGCGTATGCGGTTCGATCTTTGGAAATGAGAAATTCGAAAGGGAGATGCCAGCAGAAAGTGTTATACGGAGGCACTCTTTTTTTGGCTATTTGAATTGGAAACCATCGTCAGAAAATTTTGAAGAAGCAGAGACCCAACCTGTCCCGACTTTTCCGGGTGGAATTGAACACCCATAAAATTATCTTTGGCGACAACTGCAGCAAAGTCTTTGATATAATTGCAGGATGCAAGAGTATACTCATTTGTAGGTGCATAATAACCATGCACATAGTATAGAAACTGCTTATTACCTATTCCTGAAATGAGCGAATGTTCCTGCAGGGGGTTAAACTGATTCCAGCCCATATGAGGCACCTTAGCCTTAGAGGAATCAAACTTTTTAAGCCGCCCGGGTATAATACCAAGTGTTTTACAGTCACCCTCTTCTGAGGATTCAAAAAGAAGCTGCATACCCAAACAAATTCCTAAAACAGGTTTTTTTGTGGCCTTAAGCCATACATCAAGATCTTTCGCACGAAGATCATCCATCGCTGCGGCAGCATGCCCAACCCCGGGGAAGATAATTGCATCTGTCTTTTCGAGTTCTTCGTGGCTGTCTGATACAATATATTCAGCTCCGAGCCTTCGAAGTGCGTTTTCAACGGATGCCAGATTCCCGGCTTTATATTTTATAATTCCTATCATGGTATTGTGTGACAATGCAGATGTCAAGTGAGCAAGTTCTGTATTGTCAGAAGCTCAAATGGTTCCTTTTGTTGAAGGAAGAATTCCTTTAATACGTTCGTTCCGGCTCACTGAAAAGCGTAAAGCCTTCGAAAAGCCTTTAAACACCGATTCAATAATATGGTGTTCGTTTTTTCCAACGGCATTAACATGCAGTGTAGCTTTGGCGTTCATTGCCAGCGTATAAAAAAAATGTTCGAGCATTTCAGTGGGAAAGTCACCCACATACTCTCTTTTCAAAGGGACATTCCATTCGAGATAGGGCCTGTCAGACAGGTCGATTGCAACAGTGGTTTGTGCTTCATCCATCGGGAGAACAAATCCATAGCGCTGAATTCCTGCTTTATTATCAGAAATGGCCTGCCGGATGGCTTGCCCCAGCGCAATGGCAGTATCTTCAATCGTGTGATGTTCATCCACTTCCAGGTCACCGTCGCATGTCAGCTCTATATCAATTAGGCCATGGCGTGAAATTTGGTCGAGCATGTGATCAAAAAAGTGAATACCTGTTTTAATGGAGCTTCTGCCGGTGCCATCAAGGTTGATAGAGACCGAAATATTAGTCTCTTTAGTGTGGCGTTTTACGGATGCAGTTCGAACGGGAAATACGATGTTGTGGGTGAGTTCATCCCAGTTTGCACCTTTTGCCTCAACAGAACCTCCTGATGTAAACAAGTACATCTCTTCTTTTTTGATGGCGGCCTCTTCCTTTCCGTTAACAGAACTTATCCCTTCATTTTCGAGCAATTTCTGCTGTTCTTCTGATAACAGGGATTCATCAAAATTGAGCTCATATCCATGTGATAGTAAATATTTCATACCAAACAGGGCAGTGGGTGGCAGCAGGTTTGGGTTGCTGTTTTCAAGGGCGGATTTATCGATCAAAATGTTCATGGCAGAACCTCTTTAAGGGTTTTTAAAAATCGGATATTCTCATCAGGCATGCCAATGGTTACACGCAGGCAGTTTTCACAAAGAGGCTCATTGCCGCGATAGCGTACAATCACACCTTGTTCAGCCAGATTTCTGTACACCTCTTCTGCATTATGGATCTTAAACAGAAGAAAGTTGGCATTCGATGGATACACGACGTCAATGACATCGGAGTGGCGAAGCTGTTCAGCAACATAGTCTCGTTCTTCACGGATTTTATTCAAATTAAACTTTATCAGCTCCATGTTATCAAATGCCTGCAGGGCAATATCCGCGGTGAGTTTATTAATGTTGTAGGGGGCTTTCACTTTCAGCATATAATGGATGATATCGGGGCCGGCTATGGCAATTCCAAGACGAATACCTGCAAGCCCGAACGATTTAGAAAACGTTTGCAAAACCACCAGATTCGGATACTGCTGCACCATCGAAGCCATCGACTCCTGCCTGCTGAAGTCAATGTAAGCCTCGTCCACAACCACAATTCCCGGGAATGCGGCAATCAGCCGCAGCATGTCAGTACGTTTCAGATCGTTTGATGTGGGGTTGTTGGGTGAACATAAAAAAAGCAGTTTGGTTGAGTCATCAGCAGCTTCAAGAATTTTCTCTGTTTGAAGCTGAAATTTATCGTTCAGCAAAACTTCTTTAACACCCACATTATTAATATTCGCTGATACCCTATACATACCATAGGTTGGGGGAGTGGTGATGATCGTATCTTTTAAGGGATTGCAGAAAATTCTCATCAGCAGATCTATCGGCTCATCACTGCCAACTCCCAGAAAAATATTTTCAAAGTCCACGCCCCGCCACGCGGCAATTTTTTTCCGAAGTGAATTATGTGTTGTGGTGGGGTATCTGTGCAGTTGCAGTGAATTTCTAACCGGGGCACCTAGACTGTTTTCGTTTGCATCGAGCAGAAGGCCTTTCTCAAAATCGTCTCTGGCACTTCGGTAAGGTTTTAAATTTCTGATATTCTCCCGCACGAGAGCATCAATATTAAAAGAGTTCTGCATGGAATATGTGGCTCAGTTATTGATTTTTCAGTTTTTTTAACCGAAGTGTAACAGCATTTTTATGGGCCTGAAGGCCTTCAATTTCTGCGAGTGTTTCAACCACAGGTCCCAACTTTCGGAGGCCTGTCTTGCTGATTTTCTGCATGGTAATGAATTTTTGAAAACTCTGAAGCGAAACCCCGCTGTACATTCGTGCATACCCGTATGTGGGCAGTGTGTGATTGGTGCCTGACGCATAGTCCCCCGCGCTTTCGGGGGTCCACTGCCCGATAAACACCGAGCCTGCATGTTCGGTCTTTTCAGCAAGCCGGTCGGCATCTTTTGTGTTAATAATCAGATGTTCCGGCGCATATCTGTTCGAAAACTCCATGGCCTGATCGGTGGAATCCACAATCACAGTAAAACTGTGCAGTAATGCACCTTCGGCAAACTTTTTTCTGGGAAGCTGATGCAGTTGTTTTTGAATTTCCAGGTTGATTGCATCGATATCTGTTTCAGGAGTGGCTACAAGAACCACCTGGCTGTCGGTGCCGTGTTCTGCCTGAGAGAGGAGGTCGGCGGCAACAAACTCCGGATCGGCGGTTTCATCAGCAATAATCAGTACTTCAGAGGGGCCTGCCGGCATATCGATTGAAACCATAGCTTCACTGTTTTGAAGAAGCATTTTAGCGGCGGTAACATACTGGTTGCCCGGCCCGAAGAGTTTATCAACTTTCGGGATGGATTCTGTTCCAAATGCCATCCCTGCTATGGCCTGTGCTCCTCCGGCATTTACAACAGCTTTGGCCCCAATTTTTTTCGCAATATAAAGTACAGATTCCGGGAGATTTCCCTGTGAATCAGGAGGTGTAGAAATCACGATGGTTTTACAGCCGGCAACCAAAGCGGGTACACCAAGCATCATGGTGGTTGATGGAAGCGGCGCTGTGCCTCCCGGAATGTACAAGCCCACCCGTTCTATCGGCTTGGCTATGCGGCTGCACACCACCCCTTTCATGGTTTGTACTTCGAGATTGGCAATAAACTGTTCTCTGTGAAATTTGAAGATATTACTGAGTGCGAGATCAATCGCATCTTTTATTTTCGGATCCAGTTTAACGGAAACAGATGATGGGTCAATGGTGAGTGGATCAGGGTCGAAGCCATCGAATTTTTTTGTGTAGCGGCGGATGGCTGCATCGCCATTATTCTGAACATCATTCAGAATGGGCTGCACCTGCTTAAATACAGATGTAAAATCCATTTTTGGCCGCCTGGTTAGCG
>SLJB01000292.1 GCA_007135335.1 Balneolaceae bacterium | reverse complement strand
TTCAAGTTTGTAAATGAAATTGTTGGTGGAAATATTCCTCGTGAATATATCCCATCTGTAGAAAAAGGATTTCGTGAGTCTATGAAAAATGGTATTCAGGCGAACTATGCCGCGCAAAATATTGGTGTGCGACTGTTCGATGGATCTTATCATGATGTGGATTCTGATGCATTCAGTTTCGAGCTTGCAGCTCGTCTAGCCTTTAGAAATTCAGCGAAAAAAGCGGGCCCACAGTTACTTGAACCGGTTATGTCTGTTGAGGTGATAACCCCTGAAGACTATATGGGTGATGTGATTGGTGATCTCAACGGAAGAAGAGGAATCATTCAGAAAATGGATAACAATCCTGAAGGTGCTGTAGTGAAGTGTAAAGTTCCTCTGTCAGAAATGTTTGGATACTCAACTGATCTGAGATCGCTCACGCAGGGCCGTGCCGCATATTCAATGGAATTCTCAGAGTATGTAGCTCTGCCGGATTCTAAAGCACAAGAAATTATTGAACAACAAGCATAATATTTAATAAAGCAACCATGGCAAAAGAGACATTTCAGCGTACGAAGCCACATGTGAACGTAGGAACGATTGGTCACGTAGATCACGGCAAGACGACCTTGACAGCGGCGATCACCAATGTGATGGCGAAGACATATGGTGGAGTCGCCAAGAAATTTGATGAAATTGATAATGCTCCTGAAGAGCGCGAGCGTGGGATTACCATTGCGACAGCGCACGTGGAGTATGAGACTGATGCGCGTCACTATGCGCACGTTGACTGCCCGGGCCACGCCGACTATGTGAAGAACATGGTAACCGGTGCTGCTCAGATGGACGGAGCGATCTTAGTGGTTGCGGCCACTGATGGGCCGATGCCACAAACACGCGAGCACATTCTGCTGGCGCGTCAGGTAGGAGTACCTGAGATTGTGGTGTTCATGAACAAAGTGGATTTAGTAGACGATGAAGAGCTTCTGGAGCTGGTAGAGCTTGAAGTGCGTGAGCTGCTATCTTCTTATGAATTTGATGGCGACAACATTCCTGTAGTACAGGGAAGTGCCCTTGGCGCATTGAATGGTGATGCCGATGCCGAGGCGCAGATCATTGAGCTGATGAAGGCTGTGGATGAAACCATCCCAACGCCTGAGCGCGATGTGGACAAGCCGTTTTTGATGCCGGTTGAGGATGTATTCTCAATAACCGGACGCGGAACCGTGGCAACCGGGCGAATTGAGCGAGGAATTATCAAGCTCAACGACGAGATTGAAATTGTAGGGATTGTGGAAGCGCCGATAAAGAGCGTGGTAACCGGTATTGAGATGTTCCGCCGATTACTCGATCAAGGCCAGGCCGGTGATAACGCAGGGATACTTCTTCGCGGAATCAACAAGGATCAGATTCAGCGTGGTATGGTATTGTGCAAGCCGGGTTCGATCAAGCCTCACAAATTGTTTGAGTGTGAAGTGTATGTACTCAGCAAGGATGAAGGAGGGCGTCACACGCCGTTTTTCAAAGGGTATCGCCCGCAGTTCTATTTCAGGACAACGGATGTAACCGGATCATGCGAGCTTCCGTCAGGCGTAGAGATGGTAATGCCCGGAGATAATGTAAAGATGAGCGTAACGCTGATCCAGCCGGTAGCGATGGAGCCGGGACTTCGGTTTGCGATTCGTGAAGGCGGGCGTACAGTAGGCGCCGGTGTGGTAAGTAAAATATTAGATTAATAAAAAGTATTTGCACGTGGCAACACAACAGAAAATCAGAATAAAGCTTAAATCATACGATCATAATCTGATCGATAAATCAGCTGAAAAGATCATCCAAACCGTAAAATCAACCGGAGCCGTTGTCTCGGGACCCATCCCGCTTCCAACGAACAAGAACATTATTACGGTCAACAGGTCAGTTCACGTAGATAAAAAATCCAGAGAGCAGTTTGAATATCGGTCTCACAAAAGACTGATTGATATTCTTTCTACGGGTTCACAAACAGTTGACGCTTTGATGAAGCTTGAATTGCCATCAGGCGTTGATGTTGAAATAAAAGTTTAAGCTAAAACTTATAGAGATCTTATTATAATGAGTGGATTCATTGGAAAAAAATTGGGAATGACAAGCATCTTTGATGAACTGGGTAGAAGTATTCCGGTTACCGTAGTTGAAGTGGAGCCTTGCACAATCACCCAAATTAAAACGGTTGAAACAGATGGCTATAATGCTGTACAAATAGCAGCTTTTGATAAAAAACCCAAAAATGTATCAAAAGCACTTGTGGGGCATTTTGAGAAAGCTGGTACTACACCTAAAAAACTTGTCAAAGAGATACGTGATTACATACCGGAAGGTTTGGAATTAGGCGATGAACTTACAGTAGAGGATGTGTTTAATGTAGGTGATCTTATTGACGTTGCAGGCGTAACTAAAGGAACCGGCTTTACAGGTGTAATTAAGCGTCACAATTTTAGTGGTGTAGGCGGCAGAACACATGGCCAGCACAACAGAGATCGCGCACCGGGTTCTATTGGTCAGGCATCTGATCCATCACGGGTTTTTAAGGGTATGAAAATGGCTGGCCGGGCAGGTAATCAACGAACAAAGATTAAAAACCTCTCTGTGGCAAAAATTCTTGCAGATTCAAATATGATTCTGGTAACAGGTTCTATACCTGGCCCAAAAGGGGGTTATTTGGAAATTTTTAATAAATCAGAACAGGCAGCCTCATGAAGTTGACGATTTTTAAAACAGACGGAACAGCCGGTAAAAATAAAGCTGATTTAAACGACGCTATTTTTGCCATTGAACCAAATGAAACTGTATTGTATGAAGATGTTCGCAGAATTTTAGCGAATAAAAGACAAGGTACCGCTAAAACAAAAGAGCGTGGTGAAGTACGTGGTGGCGGAAAAAAAGCATACAAGCAGAAAGGTACCGGTATGGCAAGAAGAGGCACATTACGATCGCCTCTTTTGAAAGGCGGGGGTACAGTATTTGGTCCTAAACCAAGAACTTATACGGTTAAGTTAACAAAGAAAGCAAAACGACTTGCCCGTAAATCTGCTCTTTCTCTAAAAGCCACTGAAGAGTGCATTAAAGTGGTGGAAACTTTTTCTTTCGATGAGCCAAAGACAAAAAATATCCTTCAGATACTCACTGCTTTGGAAATTAATGGTAAAAAAGTTCTGATGCTCTTAGGACAAAAAGATAAGAACATACTTTTGTCAGGAAGAAATATTCCAGGTTTGTCAATAGCTGAAGCAAACAAACCCACAACATATGACATCATGAATGCTGACTACATCCTCTTTATGGAAGATGCAATTGCATTACTTGAGCAAACATTTTTTGAAGAAAAAACTGAAGTGGAGGCAGCATGAGTATTTTAATACAACCACTCATAACTGAGAAACTTACAAGAATACAGGAAGAACATCAGCAGTATGCCTTTGAGGTATTAAAGTCTGCTACAAAACCACAGATTAAGAGGGCTATCGAATCAAGATATCCTGAAGTTAAAGTGGCCAGAGTTAATACCATGATTGTTCCAACAAAACCAAAAGGCAGATTTACTAAAAGTGGTTTTGTTAGTGGAAGAAGTAAATCCTGGAAAAAAGCAATAATTACGCTCAAAGAAGGAGAGATTGATCTCTTCAGTGAAATTTAAAAATTGAAGTAACAATGGCTACTAAACAACTTAAACCTACAACACCCGGACAACGCCACAGAATTGCTCCTGTCTTTGATGAGATTACTACAGACAGGCCGGTTAAGTCGTTAACCAAAGGATTGAAACAATCCGGCGGAAGAAATAATCGCGGGCGAACTACCATGCGTTATCGTGGTGGCGGACATAAAAGAAAATACAGAATCATCGACTTTAAGCGGAATAAAAGAGATATCCCCGCTAAAGTTCAAACGATTGAATATGATCCGAACAGAACAGCAAGAATTGCTTTACTTGCCTATGCAGATGGTGAAAAACGATATATTATTGCTCCAAACAAATTAAACGTTGGAGATATAATTATAAGTTCTGAAACAGCTGCTCCTGATGTGGGTAATGCAATGCCGATGAAAAGTATGCCGGCTGGTACTTTTATACATAACATTGAGATGCAGCCAGGAAAAGGCGGTCAGTTATGTAGAAGTGCTGGTACAGTTGCTCAAATGGTAGCCAAAACTGATAAATATGTAACGGTAAAACTTCCATCCGGCGAAGTTCGATTGATTCTGGGTACTTGCTATGCTACTGTTGGTGCAACAAGTAATCCTGATCATTTCAATACAACTAAAGGCAAAGCCGGTAGAACAAGATGGTTGGGTAGAAGGCCACGTGTTCGTGGTGTTGCCAAAAACCCGGTTGATCACCCAATGGGTGGTGGTGAAGGAAAAGCTTCCGGTGGCCATCCGCGTTCTCCATGGGGACAATCAGCTAAAGGCAAGAAGACAAGAAACCGCAAGAAGTTGTCGTCGAAGTTTATCGTCAGACGTCGTAAAACCAAGAAATAAATTTTATGCCAAGATCACTAAAAAAAGGACCTTTCGTTCATTACAAGTTGCAGCGTAAAGTTGAAGCAGCTAATGAAGGCGGAAAGAAAAAGGTTATCAAAACCTGGTCAAGAAGTTCAATGATTACTCCTGACTTTATCGGGCTTACCATAGCTGTACATAACGGGAAGCAATTTATCCCGGTCTATGTAACTGAAAACATGGTTGGGCATAAATTGGGTGAATTTTCACCGACTCGTACTTTCAGAGGTCACCCCGTAAAAAAGGCTAAATAGAGGAATTGATAAATGGAATCGCCAAATTTTGAAGCAAGAGCAGTTCAAAGACATCTTAGAAAATCCGCGAGGAAAGTTCGTCTGGTAGCAGACTACGTACGTGGTGATAATGTTGAAAAAGCACTCGCAAAACTTACATTTTTAAAGAAGGCTGCAGCTGTTGATGTATCTAAAGTGATCAAATCAGCATCTGCTAATGTCAGAGATAAGTTTGAAGAGGAAAGGCTTGATAATGATCTGCTATTTATTAAAGAAATATTTGTTGATGAGGGTGTAACTCTGAAGCGTATTCAGCCGGCACCACAAGGCCGCGCGCATAGAATCAACAAGAGAAGCTGCCACATCACTGTTGTAGTAGCAAAATTGCAAGAAGAACCTATAACTGAATAATAAAAGAGGATAATTTGGGACAAAAAACCAATCCAACCGGACTTAGACTTGGAATCATTCGCGGATGGGACTCTAACTGGTATTCCGATGATAACGAACCTGCAATTTTGCTGGAGGATACTAAACTGAGGGAATACCTTCAGGCAAGACTCCGAAACGGGGGTTTATCAAATGTAATTATTGAACGAACACCAAAAAGAATTCTACTTACACTTAATACTTCCAGACCGGGTGTAATCATCGGTAAAGGTGGTGAGCAAATAGAATTGCTCAGAGAAGAGCTTAAAAAAATTACCAATAAAGAAGTTCAGATTAATGTAAGTGAGATTAAACGCCCTGAAATGGACGCCAGTCTTGTTGGCCAGAATATCGCACAACAACTCGAAGCCCGTGTATCTTTCAGAAGAGCTATGAAAACAGCTATTTCTTCTGCCATAAGAATGGGAGCTAAAGGAATTAAAATTAAATGTGCTGGCAGACTTGGCGGCGCAGAAATGGCACGTACTGAACAGTATAAAGAGGGTAGAGTGCCTCTGCATACACTCAGGGCTGATATTGACTACGCTAACACAACAGCCAATACCATCTATGGTTCAATCGGTGTTTCTGTATGGATATTTAAAGGTGAAATAATTGGAGATGTTGATCTTTCACCTAATGTACAGTCAAAACAGCAGCAAGAAAGTGAGCCAAGCAGAAAGCGTGGTGGTGGTCGTAACGACAGACAATCACGCAGAAAAAGACGTACTCGCAACCAATAGACTGATTTAAGAAATGTTAGAACCAAAAAGAATACACAGACGCCGTGTCCACAGAGATAAGCTGAAAGGCAATGCACAGCGTGGACATACTCTTGCTTTTGGAAGTTTTGGGTTGAAAGCTCTAGAGCCTAAATTTATTACATCCAGACAAATTGAAGCCTGCAGAGTTGCTATTGCAAGATCACTTCAAAGAGAAGGAAAAACATTCATTAGAATATTTCCTGACAGACCTATGACCAGCAAACCGGCAGAAACCCGAATGGGTAAAGGTAAAG
>SLJB01000297.1 GCA_007135335.1 Balneolaceae bacterium | reverse complement strand
TGTCGTGCTTTTCTGAGTGCAGAATGTAAACAGTGAACATAATTCTCCCCATAAAAAAGGCTCAACTGTTAAAAACAATTGAGCCCTTAAAATAGTGGCGGGGGTAGGATTCGAACCTACGACCTTCGGGTTATGAGCCCGACGAGCTACCAGCTGCTCCACCCCGCGATCAGTTTATCAAGGTAGGGGAAATATGGCTGGATGTCAATAAGAACTTCAGGATTATTCAGAGTTCAGCAAGGGGAAGTATTAGTATTCCTGCTCATTTTCAATGGATGTAAGAGGAATCGTAAAGGTAAACCGGGTTCCGTTTTCACTGCTATCCAGCTTCATTTTGGCTTTCAGTTGCTGGGTAAAACTGTTTACAAGCATCATCCCCAAAGAGTTGCTTTTTGAGAAATCAACATTTTCAGGAATCCCGATTCCATTGTCCGTTATAGTGAGCAAGAGTGATTTTTTGTTTTTTATGGTTTCAACAATAATTCTTCCATCACTTTTTCCGTTAAAAGCATGTTTATGGGCATTGATCAGAATCTCGCTGATCATCAAACCAAGAGGAATCGCTTTCGACATATCCAGATGAACGTCATCAATCTGCGTATTCAGTTCGATCTCCTTGTCGCTATCTAAAAATGACTCGTGAGTTATTTTAGCAATCTGCTCGAGATAATATTTCAGACTGATGTCGGTAAGATCATTATTTCTGTACAGAGCTTCGTGGGCCAGAGACATCGTGTATATTCTTGATTTTGATACTTTGAGAAGGTCAGCAAATTCTGAATTTTCTGCCATTGACTCTTGCAGCTCAAGCATGCCATGTACCTGTGCAAGATTATTTTTTACCCGATGCTGCAGCTCTTTGAAAAGAATATCTTTTTCCAATAGCGATTTCTTCAGTTGATTCTGGCTTTCCAAAAGATCTCTTGTATGGCTGCGAACCTCAGTACGAAGTGATTTATTCCAATTTCCAAGCAGATAGATAGCTGTGCACCCGGTGATTAAAATAAGGCCGATGGCTGTCCATGCAATAATCTCAAATGCTTCCAGAGAACCCATCACATCCTGAGATGCAATCATCTGCTGGGTACCCACAATTTCAGCTACATTGTAACGTCCAAGCTGATATCCGGAAAAGATGAAAAGTGCAAGAATCACCGAAACGGTAATCACGGAGCCATAAATCCATCCGATAGAAACTGTTCGTTGTTCGGGAAGATCGTAGTGCTTCTCTTTAAAGGTTTCAACTTTTTTTGAAAAGAGGTATAGCAGCGGTGCTACGATAATTATAGACTGGAAGAACATACCGGTCCACCAGCTTTTCCATACAATGAGCATATCAGGTGCGGAAAGCTGCTGAAAAAAGCTCCAAATAAAAGAACCCATACTGCTTGCAAGGGCAGCCAAAAATGAGACAACCACAAACAATACAACACTTCTTAAATTGCTCAGTGAATAGTCAACTTTAAAACTATGGTACGTGAGGGCGAAAAATCCCATCCCAAGAATAAAAGACAAACCCACAAGAGTTGACCACACTACGGGTATGCCTGATGCATATGCTATAAAAAAAGAAGATAGGTAAACGGGAATAAAACCCCATTCGAAGCCTGCCCAAAACAGCAGAAGAATGCCGAGAATGTAAGCCGGATTAAGTATGAAGTAATTTACGATTTCAATTCTGCTGAGTGTTACGGAAACTATCTCTATCTCGTAGATTACAGATGTGAGAAAAAGAGCTGTGACAGTAAGAATGATCCAGCTTAGCAGAGGCAGATATACAAGTGGCGATGTGAAGCGGTTTTTGGTAAAGAGATGTTCAAATGAAACTGGCTTCCACGTGTTGCCATTTGTGCCGTTTTGCAACGTGTCATTCATTTGCAGGAGATTGTTTGTATGATTGAGCAGGTATTAGTTTCCGGAACATGTATACCGGTAAATTTGTCCTTTATTTCAATTGTTCCCCGAAATTTGAAAGTTGATCCTTTATTAGAATTTAATTAATTCTCAGCCAAAAAGAGGAGGAATCCTGAATTTCAAAGACGGGTAGTTAGTTTCCGGGAAATAGTCAAAAAAAATAATGGGTTAAGATCGTTATAGGATATAAAACAGCCACGTTCATTTAAAAAAAAATTTCAAATAAATTGTTCTCAGGGGAATTATTTGATGCTTGCCTGCCAAGGCTGTACCTTTAACAGCTGAACATAAAAAGTAAAATCGCTGTCTGAGATTCTTTCTTCTCAAGAATATAAAAGCCCGTCTATTATACGGATGATCTATGCATCCCATTGATCTCTCTCTCTTCATCCTCTATGTAATTGGATTGTTCGCATTTGGATTTTTCTTTTTTAAGAAAAATAAAGGCGGCGATGATTATTATGTTGGCGGGCGCAACATGAAAAGTTATCATATTGGCCTGTCTGTGGTTGCAACAGATGTTGGAGGCGGTTTTTCAATTGGTCTCGGCGGTCTGGGTTTTGTGATGGGTTTATCAGGCTCCTGGATGTTATTTACAGGCCTTTTAGGTGCATGGCTTGCCGCTGTATTTCTGATTCCAAAAATTAAGCAGAACAAATATTTTGATAAAGCCTACACCTTTCCCCAACTGTTTGAATTCTACTACAGTGCAAATGTAGCCTTTGTTGCCGCAATTATATCTGCAATAGGCTATGCCGGTTTTACAAGTTCGCAGATCCTGGCCGGGGCTAAACTTGCAAGCGGTACATTTGCAGGCCTTGAGCATAATATGGCGCTTTACATAATGGGTGCAGTTGCTGTTATCTACACTGTTCTTGGCGGGTTGAAGGCTGTAATCTACACAGATACTGTGCAATGGGCACTTCTGATGTTCGGGCTGATTTTTATAGGTGTACCCATAGCTTACATTGAAATTGGCGGACTAGAAGCGATTCGCGCTACAGTAGCACCTGAAATGCTCACTTTAACCAATCTTGCCTGGCAGGATCTAGTGTACTGGGCGGTAACCATTATCCCCATCTGGTTTGTAGGGATGACTCTTTATCAGCGAATTTATGCCTGTAAAGATGAAAAAACAGCAAAAAGGGCCTGGTACATTGCCGGTGTTTTTGAGTGGCCGGTGATGGCGTTTTTAGGAGTTCTTCTTGGTCTTTTTGCACGTGTAGCCGCCGATCAGGGCATGTTTGAATTTCTTGGTGCTGCAGATATCACCGAAACAGATCCCGAAACCGGTTTGCCAATGCTGCTGCGAACCGTTCTGCCGGTGGGGCTGCTTGGCATTATGATGGCTGCATATTTTTCCGCCATACTCTCTACGGCAGACAGCTGCCTGATGGCATCATCCGGAAATGTTGTAACCGATATTATCGGACGATTCAGAACGTTTAATCCGAACAGCCGCGGTTTTATGAGGTTATCACAAGTAGTAACGCTTGCTATCGGGATATTATCCCTGCTGCTGGCCGCATCGATGTCAAACGTGCTCGATCTGATGCTCGACTCTTACTCATTTATGGTTTCAGGACTGTTTGTGCCGGTAATCGGTGCTCTTTATTGGGAAAAAAGCACACCGTCTGGCGCCCTTACGGCTATGATTGTTGGTGGTTTTACAACAATTATACTGCGCTATTCAGGTGCTCCACTGCCTTTAGAGCTCGATCCCAATCTGTTCGGGATTACTGCATCCGCAATTTCATTTATTACCGTTAGTTACCTTACCTTTAAGGAGGAGAATTAAACATGGATATATCATATACTTTTATTCACTCAGATCATGGTGAAAAGCCACGATTTTCTCGTGATCAGATTACTGATTTTTTATTCAGCCACCTGGATGAATATGGAGATGATCGCAGTGCTATTCTGAAATGTATTGCCTATGCATACGGCGATGCACCGGGACAAAACGGGTTCGTACTCACAGCCCATGAGGGAGATGAAATTCTGGGAGTAGTGATCATAAATGATACAAATATGGGTGGCTACATCCCCGAACACATACTTGTTTACATTGCAGTTCACAAAAAAACCCGTGGACAAGGTGTGGGTAAGCAATTAATGAGCTCGGTTATTGAGCAAACAAAAGGGGATATTGCACTTCATGTGGAACCGGATAACCCCGCTAAATTTTTATACGAAAAGTTTGGTTTTACCAATAAATACCTCGAGATGAGACTCAAAAAACAGTAATCAGTGTATAAAGTTTACAGTTTGTCACTACTGAAACATTGACACACTGTTAACCTGTTCTACTGAAAAACTGAATAGTTATGGCATATGTAAAACTTTACCGGGAAGAACTGCAGCATAATTTCAACTACCTGAACAAGCTGTTTAAAGAAAACGGAATTAAGTGGGGAATTACCACAAAACTGTTTTGCGGGAACCGCGATTTTCTTACGGAAGTAATTAATCTGGGTATTGGAGAGGTGCATGACTCACGCATCAGTAACCTGAGGGTTATCAAAGAGATTGATCCCGATACATTAACGATTTATATCAAGCCGCCACCTAAAGATATTGTGCGGGATGTGGTAAAATATGCTGACATCAGCCTGAACACCGAACTTGCCACTCTGCATGAGCTTTCAGACGAAGCCAAGCGGCAAAAGACTACCCACAAAGTTATTATTATGATTGAGATGGGTGATCTTCGCGAAGGAGTGATGCGGGAAGATCTGATCAATTTTTATGAGAAAGTATTTCGGTTGCCGGGAATTGAAGTGGTGGGTCTAGGCACAAATCTGAATTGCCTGCACGGAGTTATGCCCGATGGTGACAAGCTGATACAACTGGCCCTTTACAAACAGATTATTGAGCTGCGATTTAAGAAAAAAATACCCCTTGTTTCCGGCGGTACCACGGTTACAATTCCATTGCTTCTCAGAAATCAGCTGCCGATAGGTGTGAATCATTTCAGGGTAGGTGAAGCCCTTTTCTTCGGTAAAAACTTGTTCACAGATGGAGTGATTGAAGGTATGAGCGACCGTGTTCTGGAGCTATATACACAAATCATTGAACTCTCAGAAAAGCCGATGGTACCCATGGGTGAACTTGGCGTGAATCCTCAGGGACAAACCTCAAAAATATCAGAAAATGATTATGGCAAAACATCGTACAGAGCTATCATTGATATTGGAGTGCTGGACATACAGCCGAACTATTTAATGCCTGTTGATGATGATATTACCATTACCGATGCCAGTTCAGATATGCTGGTGCTTGATGTGGGTGCGAACCCCAAAGGGTATAAAGTAGGTGATATGATTCGGTTTAAACTAAAGTACATGGGCGCTCTCGGATTGATGAGTTCGGATTACATTGAAAAGAGGGTGTCCGATAAGAGCTGATGGGAGACAAGAAGATCAGTGACGCTTTGGGCAGTCATCCTGTTATGGTTTTTCCCGATGATTATGAGGTTTTTGACTTCTCAGAAGGGTTTAACCCGAAACAGGTTCAGCAGTTTATCGATAGCGGGAAGCGAGCCGTAGGGGGGTATCTTGAGAAACGGAAAAACATGTATGTGGCCCCTCAATACCAGAACCGGCGAAATGTGCATATGGGGATTGATTTTTGGGCTCCGGCCGAAGAGCCTGTTTACACACCCTTTCCCGGTGTGGTGGCATATACACGAAACAATGCACAAATGGGAAATTATGGCCCTACCATTGTTTTACAGCATGTTATAGATGGAGTAAAGATCTTTGCGCTCTATGGTCACCTTTCCGCACACTCTCTTGAAGAGTTGCAAGCCGGAGATACTTTGCAAGCCGGTGACGTGGTTGGCCGGCTGGGAAACTTTAATGAGAATGGAAAATGGCCGCCTCATCTGCACTACCAGCTCAGTATCCTGGACCCCGGTGAGGCAGATATGCCGGGGGTGGTTTCTGAGGATGAAGCTGAAAAGGCCTCAGTAATATACCCCGACCCAAGGCTGTTTATAGGGCAGCTTTACGGTTAGTCGTTTTTACGGGAGGATATCAGTAGCTCCGTTGGCAGCCGTTTTTTTGAACTCAAGTATAAAGGTGGTACCGGTTTCGTCGGAGTAGAGCCGATTTTTTCCGTCGATTTGCTGGCTTAGCAGATGAATAAGTTTCAGCCCCATTGAGGATTCTCCCAGTTCATCAAAATTTTCCGGAAGGCCTACTCCGTTATCGGTAATTTTCAGGACAACATGGTTATCCCGGCTGGAGAGAGAAATACTAATGGTTCCGGTTTCCCTGTTAATAAATCCATGTTTGAGAATATTTGTCATTACTTCATTCACCAGCAGAGAGCACGGCACACTCTGATTAATGTTCAGTTCCAATGGTTCAATGTCAAAGTTCAGTTCAACAGTAGTTTTTGTTTTCAGGGTGTTTGAGATGTTAACGACAAGGCTCTCAAGACTCTTGGAGAATAGAAGCTGCGAAAAACTTTCGGATTGATAGAGCTGTTCATGAATTTCAGCCATTGATTTAATTCTCAATACACTTGCCAGAAGGCTCTCCTGCAGTTGTTTGTTATTGCTGTTAATCGCCTGCAACTCCATAAGGCTTGAAATTACGGCCAGATTATTCTTCACGCGGTGATGAATTTCTGAAAGCAGGGTCTCTTTTTCCCTCAACGACTCCCGCAGTTCGGCCTCATGCCGCTTCGTTTCGCTGATATCTCTTCCAATTGATACCCAGTGAGAACAATCCCCGTTTTTATCATATACCGGTACATTCGAAACATGCAGCCAAAATGTGCTGCCGTCTTTTCGGTATTTTACCATTTCGGAATTTGCCGGCAAAAATTCATCCAGAGCAGTATCCATTTTAGCTGATTGTACTGTATCTGTTTTAGGGCCGTTAAGAATTTTTAGAGTACTTCCTACCGCTTCTTCTGAACTGTAACCTGTAAGAAAAGTAAATGCATAGTTCACGAAAAGAATTTTGCGTCCTTCTGGCAGAGATGGGCTCGCTTCTGTAATTACCACAGAATCATTGGTGTTGGTAACAACAGATTCAAGCAGTTTCAGCTGTTCCTGTTCTTCAACTGCCTGGGTTATATCCTGCATGGCACCGATAATCCGGGTGGGTTCACCGTTTTCGTCTTTAATAACAAACGCACGATCAAAAATATGTTTGTAGGTTCCATCAGCAGCCTTAAATCGGTACTCCAACTGAAATCGATCGATTCTGTACGCAATGGCCTCTCTGAACTTTTGATTTACAAAAATACGATCATTGGGATGTATTAAATGTTTCCACCAGTTTGTTACCGAGTTTACCTCCTCTCTGTTGTACCCGAACATATTGTAAATATTTTCATTGTAGAGCATGGTATCATTATTCAGATCCATGTCCCAGATGGTGTCACTTGTGGCTTTCGATACTATATCATACCGCTCCAGACTTTCCCTGAGTCTGATCTCTTTTTCAATTTTCTCGGTTACATCGCGCTCAATACTGATGAAATGTGTGCAGTTTCCATTTTCATCAAAAATCGGATCTATGTTTAAATCCAGCCAGTAAGGAGTACCGGATTTTGAATAGTTTAGAATTACGGCGTTAACCGGTTTAAATTCGGTAATAGCACTCTTTAATTTTTTACGTACATCGGGATCGGTTCCGGGACCTTGCAACAACTTACCGGGTATTATGCCTTTACACTCCTCCAGAGAATAACCGGTAATCTCTTCAAAGGTTTTATTTACCCAGGTAATTCTTTCGCTACTATCGGTAATAACAACCATCTCCGTGGTTTTTGACGCAACAAGCGACAGTTCCCTGAGCTTTTGTTTCTGTTCAATTTTTTCGGTTACATCTCTCGAATTTGCAACAAATCCCCTGATGGCCGGATTTTTAAGCAGATCGGTAACGATGGTTTCGAACCAGCGCCAGTTTCCGTTGGCGTTCCTGAATCGAAAAGGCTCTACTTCGAAACGATCTTTTAAATTTTCACCCTTAAAGATACTTGCCAGGCGATGAAAATCGTCCGGATGGATGAAATCGAGAACATTGCGGCCAATTAATTCATCAGAATGCAAGCCGGTGATACCTTTCGCATTACCGGACACATAGGTAATAATTGTATTTACATCCAGAATAGCAATCAGATCCGACCCTTCTTGCACAAGCGAACGGAAGCGTTGTTCACTGAGAAGAATTTCGCGCTCAGCTTTCAGCTGAGCAGTAATATCTGTTACAAGAGCAAGACGGGCTTGTTTGCCCGAGTGCTCTATAATATTGCTTTTAACTTTTACATCGATCAGGGTACCGTTTTTTTTCTGATGGCGGTAGATACCTTCGTAATAGGGTTCACCGGAATTCTCGATGTCAAGTAAAACCTGCTCAAGCTTTGGTATATCATCTTTCGGGCGAATATCTTTGAGATTGAGTTGTAGAAATTCTTCCCGGCTATAACCGTAATGCTGAATGGCTGCCCGGTTTACATCAATAAATTGCAGGCTTTCAAGTTCGTAAACGTAGATAGGCTGCGGGCTGAAATTGAAAAAATCACGGTACTCTTTCTCAGATTTTTTGAGGGACGATGAGATTCGGTTTCGTTCAATACTGTAAGAGATACTTTTACCAAGCACGAATGGATTCAGCTCATCCTTCAACAGATAATCAGAGATTCCCATCGACAGAGCTTTTAATCCAAACTCGCGATTTTCATAGCCTGTAAGAACGATAACAGGTGTATTCTTTGCCAGGCTTACAACATCAGTTACAAGCTTCTCTCCCCGGTTATCAGGCAGGGTAAGATCGAGCAGGACAGCCCGGAAAGAATCCCGGCTCTTCAGCTTGCCGGCTGCCTCATTAAAGGTTTTAGCGTGTACTATTATCGGATATTTAAGCTCATCCGTGAGATATTCTTCAATCAGAAAAAAATCCCCGGGATTATCTTCGATAACTAAAATATGGATATTTTCAAGCAAGCTTTTCATGGAGCATTACCCGATGTATTGGCATTGACCGGCAGTTTAGCTTGATGGACCCCAAAGTTTATAAGAGCTGAGATTACATCAAAAAACGAATGAATGGCAACCGGTTTTGTGATATAACAGTTGGTATAATGATTGTATGATTTTGTGAGGTCTTGTTCATCTGATGATGTGGACAAGAGGATGACAGCTATTTGTTTTAAAAAGCCAGAGTGCATAATTCGCGAGAATACTTTATGCCCGTTTAATTTTGGCATGTTTATATCAAGAATACTAAGATCGGGCTTTTGTACAGATGTGTAATCTCCTTTTTTCTCCGGGCACTGAATTGCCCGCCAATCATCACAAACTACAGGCAGCGTACACTTCAAATGCTCCTCTTCTAAGGCTTCGGTGGTAAGCAGAATATCACCCACATTATCTTCAACAAGCAGTACCCGCACTGTATTCATAAACTTTACCTGTTATTGATTTGACCGGAATGTAAGGATAAAAGTACTGCCTTTACCTTCTTCCGACTCTGCTCTGATAGAACCCTGATGCCTTTCTACGATTTTTCGGCAGATGGCCAGGCCAATGCCTGTTCCCGGGTATTGTTCGTGGCTGTGGAGTCTTTTAAAAATGTCGAAAATCTCATCCGTTTTATCCGGCTTAATCCCAATTCCGTTATCTTTTACCCAAATAGTTTGGTATCGGTTATTGCTTTCTCCACCAATAGTAATAACAGGATTTTGTGCATCTTTTCTAAATTTTATTGCATTACTGATAAGGTTCTGAAAAACACGCACTATTTCACTCTCCGCAATGTAAAGCTCGGGCAGGTTTTCATCTGTTTGTATGATTGCACCACTCTCCTCAATTTGGGTTTGCAAATTTTTTACTGCAGTTTCTACAAGTTTTTGAGCCGGAACAGTACTGAACTTTGCTGAGTATCTGCCAACCCGCGAATATTCAAGAAGGTCTTCGATGAGATGCTGCATTCGATCGGCGCCATCCACAGCGAAATGTATATACTGATTAGCTTTTTCATCGAGCTTGTCTTTATATTTTTTTTCAAGCAGGCCTAAAAAGCTCTTTACCATCCGGAGGGGCTCTTTAAGATCGTGGGAGGCGGTATATGCAAAATCCTCGAGCTCTTCGTTTTTAGCTTTCAAAAGTTTCATAGAAGTTTCAAGGTTCTCTTGTTTCTCTTCAAGCCGGCGTGTTAGTTTCTCCTGATTACTGATAGCCAGCTGCAGGCCGTTAAACAATTTGGGAATAAGTAAGGCAGATACAATATTAAGGAATATCAGATTGGAGGTGACGGCTGCCCAGGTATTCAGAGTGTACTGTTCTACCAATACACTTTCACCCCAGCTGAAGTAGATTATCAAGCCGAAAAAAATACAGATGAATGCATTAACCGCTACCGATGCAATTGCATAGTGATAATCAAAAATAAATATGATGAAAACTGAGAGAGCAAGAAGATAGAGCAGCCCCGGGCCAAAGAGTCCCAGATAGTAGAGCAGGGTAACTGAAACAGAATAGAGTGAAATTGTAAAAAGTATTTTTCGTGTATGCACGTTTATACCCGGTAAAAATGCAATACTGAAAATTATGATGATTGCAGCTAAATCAACAATTATAATGGGAATAAGCCCTGATTGATAGGCTACAAACACACCCGGCACAACTGCGATCAGTGCCAGAGGTATGATAAATGCGAGTGTTGCTGAGAACAGGTGATTTCTCCAGTAAGCAAGGCTATTTTGACGTACTTCCGGATCTTTACAATTTCGGTGAATGGTTGAACGATATGTTTGCCATACAGACATGAATAATCCCCGTTTGATATGAATTCAGATAATAATTCTGGGCGGTATCCGGATATTTGTACAGGTAGGTTAGTCCGGTTTTTTGATTGTAAAGTGAAATGAGCTCCCCTCACCTTCTTTGGATTTTACCCACATAGAACCTTGATGATTTTCCACAATTTTCTTCGCTATTGCAAGGCCAATTCCCGTTCCGGTGTACTCATCCTGAGTATGAAGCCGCTGAAAAATGTTGAAAATATTATCCTGAAATTCCTCATTTATACCAATTCCATTGTCTTGAATAGTAAATTGCCATTTCGATTCAAGATCCTTACAGCTTATGTGAACAAGGGGTGTAACCCCGGGTGTGTGATATTTAATAGCGTTGTTTACCAGGTTTTGAAAGAGCTGCTGAATGGGTATTTCTGCACCCTGTATCAGCGGGAGTTGATCCCATGTAACCTGGGCATTTGTTTCCTGAATCGCGGCTTGTTCCAGCAGGGTAACTTCTTTTAGTAACCGATCGAGAGATATTTCAGTATGAGGGTAATTTTTTTTCCCAACACGGGAGTAGTTTAGAAGATCGAGTATTATTTGCCGCATTCTATCGGCACCATCCACCGCGAAATGGATGTACCGTCTGGCTTTATCATCCAGCTTGTCATGATACTTTTTATCCAGCTGAGTGAGAAAACTGCTGACCATCCGAAGCGGCTCCTGGAGGTCGTGAGAGGCAACATAAGCAAACTGTTCCAGTTCAGCGTTTGAAATAGCCAGTTCACGCGCATGCTTTTCGAGTTCGCTGTTCAGCTGCTTCAACTGGCATTCAGCGTTTTTTCGGTCGCTGATATCTCTGAAGAATATTGACAGACCACTTTCAGCGGGGTAGGTGCTAAATTCAAACCAGGTGTTTAATTCATCGTGATGATATTCAAATGTAGAGGGTAGTTTATTGTCAGTTGTTTCTTGAAATTTTTCAAAAAGGCCGGGATGCCTGTCAGTATGAATTACACTACGAATATTTTTCCCGATAATTTCATCTGATGATGTTTTGAGCTGGTTTTCAGCTTCCCGGTTGAAATAGGTAATATTCCAATTCTTATCGATGGCAAAAAATGCATCAGAGATACTTTCCAATATCCTCACGCGCTCTCTTTCTGCTTTTTTCTCTTTGGTTACATCCACCACAGTAGAAATCATCAGATTTTGGTCGGGCAAAGGGATATTTTTCGCATTGATAATTCGTTTTTCCCCACTCTTGGTTGTTATTTGGATAGCCATCCACTGCATCTTGTCAGGATCACCGCTTTGCATATCAGTCAGAATGCGGTTTTTCATTTTTTCTCTGTACTCTATATCCGGGTACACATTTTTAAAGAACTGATCCACATCTCTCATCTCATTGGCCGGCCACCCGTAAATATCACTGAATTGTTTATTAACCAATGTACTTTTGCCGTCATCAATTCTGTGTACCGAAATCCCGATTGGCAGATTATCGAGTGTTGTTTCGATGAAACTTCTGCGTTTGTCAAGTTCAATTTCTGAAGTTTTTTTCTCGTGTATATCCTGAATACTGCCGGTTAATTTTGTGCATTTTCCATCTGTTATTTCAGGCTCAGCAATGCATCGTATCCATTTATTCTCTCCTTGAGCTGTTTTTATAAGCAGTTCAAGATCGAAAGGTACACCGGTTTTTATAGCGTTGTAAACTGCATCTTGTATCAGTTCTTTACTTTCAGGTTCGTAGAAATCAAAAACAGAATCAATTGAGGGTTCAAATCCATCATCCACTCCAATGATTTCCCTGGTCATCTCAGACCAGAAAATGCGATTCTTGTTGGCAATATCCAGTTCCCAGCTGCCAACACGGGCAATACTCTGTGCAGTTGTTAGTTTTTTATTGGCAGAGAGAAGTTTCTCTTCAAATAGCTTCCGATCTGTTTTATCGGTTAATGAACCAACAATTCCCACAGTTTTCCCGTCTTTCACAATCGGGGCTTCATTTACCTCCGCCCATAATAAGGAGCCATCGGCATGTTGCAGCTGAATATTGTAGGGAGGCTGCGGCTTTCCGGTTTGGATGGCTCTCATGGTGTGCTTTATGCCAAGCTCATTTTCAGGATGATCTGTAACAAAATCAGTCCACCGGCGCATGGCCTCTTCGGGTTTGTACCCTAAAAAGTCTTTAGATTGAGGGCTCAGGAACGTAATAATGCCATCTGTATCGTGTGTGTAGAAAAGGTTGGTGCTGTGTTCAACCACATCCCGAAGCTTTTGTTCGGTTTCTTCAAGCTGTAGCTGAGCCTTTTTCCGTCTAGTGATATCCTGATTAGTCCCGAAAACTTTAATCAGCTTTCCATCTTTGAGCTCAGGAACGCCTACGGTGCGAATCCATTTTTCGTTACCTTTTGCCGTTCTGATTTTTGTTTCAACATCAAAGGGTGAGTTGTTTTCGACAGCCCGGCTCGTAATACGGCTAATCAGCTCCTTTTGGGTGTCATCGAAGTAGAAATCAGCTGAGGAATCGGGATCGGGATTATAATCAGGTTCTACTTCAAAGATATGTTTTACATATTCAGACCAATACAGTTCATTTGTCTCTGGATCATAACTCCAGTTTCCGGTCTGTGCGATTTCATACGCCTGCTTAAGCTGGAGTTCCAGTTCTTTTCGATCGGTTATATCCAGCATCAGCCCACGTAATGAAACTGGTTTGCCGTTCTTTTTTACCACGGTTACCACATCGCGTATCCAGATGTAGGTGCCATCAGCTTTGAGCATTCGGTACTCAAAAGCATGATTTTTACCCTTCAGAGTTTCGGTTTGGCAGAATGATACAGCAAAATGTCTGTCTTCAGGGTGTATTTTACTGTTCCAGAAATCCTGAACGCCAATCCACTCTTCCGGCTGATACCCCAGTATCTCTGAGGTTTGAGGGGATACAAACGTAAAAACAAAGTCTGATACACCGGCCTCCCAGAAAATACCATCAATGGTTTTAATAATTCCCTCCATTCTCTTTTTGGCTTGATATATTTCCTCAGCGGCTTCAATCCGGTCGGTCACATCCCGGAAATTATCAACTATACCGCCAATGGATGGATTATTCAGCATGTTGGTTAACGTGCCCTCAATCCATCGGTAAGAGCCATTTTTATGCCTGATACGACCCGGCGGTACTGCAAGAGGTATTCCTGGATTTTCAAGACTCGTTTTAATGAGCTTTTCCAGATCGGGCAGATCATCGGGGTGAATTGAATCTAGCAAATCAGTATTGTAGATTTCTTCAACTGTATAGCCAAGAATTTGCTCTACGGATGAGGTTGCATAGATAGGTTTAATTTCACGGTTGTAGATAAAAATGGCGTCGCCGCTATTCTCTACAAGATTTTTGAAGCGATTTTCTGATTGTTTGAGTTCCGATTGTTGTTGTACCAGTGTGGTGACATTGTTTACCGCATGGATGATGTTTACAACCTTGCCATTTTCATCAGCCACGGGAATATTTCTCGGGTGATAATACTGACTTTCTACTTTGCCGGATTCAGGATTCCTTGCAATATAATTTTGTACCCCTAAGTCATTCTCTTTGCCGGATTCAAGTACGGTTAATAATGATTGAAACATGACTTTCCCTTCCGATATCGAAGGGTCATCCGGCTTGAATGGAAACACATCAAAAAATGATTTGCCAATCAGATTTTTTGGGTTGCCTTTTACAATATTTTTGAAGTTTGAATTTGCATCTATAATGGTAAATCGGGGGGCATCGGCAGCTAAGACCAGAGCGGGAATGGGCAGCAGCTGAAAAACAGTAGAATATAATTTTGAAGAATCCATTTTCTGTTTTTATATGACCAAGTAACTGTTATTTCAGATACATGTAGAACAATTTACTTTATTTACCCTGATTAAACTAATATGAGAATTTGCCATCAAAATAACTTTTTCCAAGTTTAAAGATCAAGTTGCCTTAAAGTTGATGCAGGCTGATATCGATAAGTTTAAAGAGCTAAAGAGTCTAACCTATTTCTGCTTTTCACTATAAAAACAGATAGTTTTGATTATAGCGTAAAGATTGATGATAGTTTATGACTGAGCTGACAAAACTGAGGAAAAGACTGCATAAAAATCCGGAACTTTCCGGCAGTGAAAGTGCCACCGCCTCTATAATTAAAAAAGAACTGGAGTTTTGTAAGCCGGATGAGATTCTTGAAAATCTTGGCGGTTCGGGAATTGCGGCGTCATTTAAAGCAAAGTATAGCAGTACAAAAAAGAGTCTGATCTTTAGAGCAGAACTGGATGCCATTGCAGTTGAAGAAGAGACAAATCTGCCGTACTCATCTGCAAATCCGGGTGTTATGCATGGATGCGGGCACGACGGACACATGACTATCCTGGTTGGCCTGGCTCGTGAATTGAAGAAGAAACGGCCTGAGAATGTGAATGTACACCTGCTGTTTCAGCCTGCAGAGGAGACAGGAAAAGGTGCAGAAAACGTATTGGTCGACAAGAGGTTTAAACAATTAAATCCCGGCCATGCGTTTGCCCTGCACAATCTTCCCGGGTATAAAGAAGGCCTGATTTATATAAAAGACGGTACATTTGCAGCTGCATCAACAGGTATTGAAATTTCATTTCAAGGATCTTACAGCCATGCAGCGTATCCCGAACAGGGTAAAAATCCGGCCTTGATTGTTGCGGAGTTGATTAGTGAAATTGAACATAGACTCGCAGATTTTAAACAGGCAGACGAACTGAACAAGATTGTGTGCACATTTATTCGAATGGGTGAGCCGGCATTTGGCATCAGTCCGGGAAAAGCCACCGTTGGCTATACCATACGCTCGGCAACCGATGAAGGATTAAAAAGCGGAGTGCAAAAAATTGAACACCTTATTAAAAAAGCAGCTGAATCGTTTTCAGGAGATATAACTTACCGAAGTGTTGAACCTTTCCGGGCAACGGTAAACAGTACTGAGGGTGTGCAAATTGTGAAAGCAGCAGCAGAAGAATGCTCTATTGAGGTACAGAGCCTGGAAAAATCCTTTCCCTGGAGTGAAGATTTCGGGCAGTTCAGGGATGCGTGTCCGATCACCATATTTGGCCTGGGGGCAGGTGAGCATGTGCCCCCGCTTCACTCAGAAACATATGATTTTAACGACAAACTCATTAGTACGGGCGTAACCGTATTTTCAGAAATTATTGAACAATACTCCTGATCAGTTTTGGTGATCCATAGCTTTTAGTCGCGTGATTGATTGTTATCTCATGCTGAAACCCGCTATTTTAGCAGCCGGAGACGTGCCGCTTCCACTCTTTTTTCGGGATAATCACTTTACAGAACACAGATTATGGATACCAGATTTTTACAACCTTCTTACATAGAATTAGACAAAAATGCACTGACTAATAACATCCGCTTTTTGAAGGCGAGGGCGAAGAACGGAGTTAGAATTTCATCCGTAATCAAGGGAAATGCCTATGGCCATGGTATATCGGCGTTTCTTCCTATAGCTGAGGAGGCCGGGATTGATCACTTTTCTGTTTTCAGTGCAAATGAGGCATACGCTGCTTTGAATCATAGAAAGAATCCGGCTACAAAGGTCATGATTATGGGGATGATTCGTGATGAAGAGCTGGAATGGGCTGTTGAAAACGGAATTGAATTTTATCTCTTCGAGCATGAACGGCTCGAGGCAGCAGCTGAAACAGCACGTAAAGTCGGGAAACGGGCACAGGTTCACCTTCAGATTGAAACAGGTATGAACAGAACCGGGTTTGATGAACCGGAATGGGACGGGTTATTCAGTTATGTGCATAAAAACAAGGAGCTTATACATCTCTGCGGAATTTGCACCCATTTTGCAGGTGCTGAGAGCGTGGCAAACTACTACCGTGTGCAGAACCAGGAGAAAGAACTGAAAAAAGCAGTGAATGTTGCAGGGGGTATTCTCGATCTTCCTGCAATACACGCCTCCAGTTCAGCCGCTTATTTAACCTATCCGGAGAAGCATTTTGATATGGCAAGAATCGGCATTGCGCAGTATGGATTCTGGCCCAGCCGCGAAACCTACATGCATCACATGAAAACTGAAAATCTGGAGCAGGGAGAAGATCCTCTGAAACGGGTGCTTACCTGGAAAAGCGAGATTATGAGCCTCAAACAGGTGGAAGGGGGCGACTTTATAGGGTATGGAAATGTGTTTCTTGCCGGCAGGGATATGAGAATAGCTACGGTGCCCATTGGGTATACGCACGGTTTCGGGCGTAATCTTACCAATACCGGCTATGTGTTGATAAACGGCATTCGGTGCGGAGTGGTGGGCCTTGTAAATATGAATATGATTACTGTGAATGTATCTCATATAGCGAATGCGAAGAAAGGCGATGAAGTAGTGCTGATTGGCCGGCAGGGTGAGGATGAAATCACTGTAGCTTCTTTTGGGGAGATGACCAACAATTTGAACTACGAAGTACTCACCCGGCTTCCATCGTCTATTCCGAGGGTTATTTGTTAAATATATAGCGTAAATATCCTGTGTGTGATTCATTTTACCCCTAATGCAATCTGTTCAGTTTCTCGCAGAGTGTGCCGCAGATTTACGCAGAGAACTTATGTTCGTAAGATGGCGCATACGTCTCGTTTGTGACCCTGTTTGTGGCCTCTTTTCACAACTCCATTTTTTTAAAAACTGACCCCGAAAATAATAGAGTGAAATTATATTCGTTTTTAAGATTGTTACCCGGAACCAGCCCTCTTTTTGTTCTCACAAAAATTTTGTACATATATTAATTCACTCGATCAATACGGGGAATTCATCATTAAAAACCGGTCTGCGAACTCACATTCATGGCTTTGCTCAGTAGTATAATTTCCGTCATATTTCTGTTTGCCGTTGAGGCGTTTCAGGATACATCCGCTTTCTATGAAAATGTAAATTTATATGAGCAGGGAATTGCAGAGAAAGAAGCAGGAAATCATGAACGCGCAGCAGAACTCTGGATTGAACATGCGTCGCGCTCAGAAGCGCCTGATTATTCTCTTGGCCATGAACTTATTCAGCATGTTACTAAACACAGTCTGCGGAATTACTATGAAAAAGCGAGTGAACTGTATATGCTGGGTCTCGATTCCGAACGGTTCGATGAAAGGGCAAAAGAACTTCTTCACAATGAGCTCTATTATATGGAAGGCATGCTTGGCCAGCGGGAACGAAGGCATCTGCGCGGACTGATTGACGACGGAGATACAGAAATTCTGCACTTTTTACGGGAGTATTGGGAAATACGGAATATCACGCCTTCTGATTCATACAACGAACGCCTTCTCGAACACTGGGAGCGTATCAATTACGCATACGAAAACTTCAACACATCAGACAGAACTCTCTTTGACGACCGGGGAAAAACGTACATCCGTTTTGGTGAACCCAACAGAAAACGATCGGGTGTGTTTATGTACAATCCGGGATTTGCGAACTACATTATCGCTACGCGAATGGATGATGGCAGGGGACAAAATAGCGGCCTTGAAAATGCCATCAACACAACAACGTATCTGAACACATTGTATCAGGTGCGTGCTTATCACGAGTATCCTAGTTTTGAAGCCTGGGTTTATACAGATTTAACCGATGACCCCGACAACGTAGTCTATATTTTCGGTAATACACATGGTGGTGCTGAGATGTCTGCGAAACAGTCGGTTGATGACTTCATTCCATCTGCAGCCTACAGTATAACAGACCGAAATAACCCGGTTTCTATGGGTATAGCCGATGGTGCCGGAAGTGGAACGGTGACTTTAAGGGGCAGGGGTGAGGAAACGGATGTAGCACTGGAGGGGGCAACCGGTGGCATAGGTAATTCAGAGCGGATTATACCGGCAATGGTTCTTCAATTCATGTATTACCGTCAGCTGGCCAGTCTCGATGTGTTTTTCAGTGAGCGGTATGATGAAATGATGGATACCTATATGAACACCTCTATACGATTGCCGGTTTCAACAGCAAGGAGATTTCAGCAGCTGAACTCATCCCGTTTTCTGATTTCACAGGCAAGTGCTCCGGAGGAGAGATCGACCAGTGCCGCCCGTGTTTTTAACATCGCAACGGAAGTGTATCCTTACCGGTTTTTTGATGAGAACCTGAAACCCTATCTGAAAATCTATTTTGAAGAGGATACCGAAGAGGCCATTACGTTTGAGGAATTGAAAAAGAGACACAATCTGGAAGATATACGCTATGAGGATTATGAAGTAGTTCGCACAGTTCAGTTCAAAGGTGTAAACGGGGAGAGGTTCGATCCTGTTAGGAGTCGTTCAATTGTGGAACAGTCATCTATTGATCCTCTCGAAAGAAACATGATTCATATACCTTATAATATAGGGGCTCAATCCATAACTGCACATTCAGAACTTTACGATATAAGTCTTGGAGATAGAAACGGTATATCTGAAGTCACTACACTTCGTGAAAATTTAAAGGGGATCGGCAGCAGCAGTACAGACCTGCCGCAAGCAGATACATCCGATGACTTGTTTACATCAGATGTGATTATCGGTTACAGAGATGATGAACTGGATTATGATTCAGGATTTGCAATTTCACACGAACGGGTTATCCCATCCGGGAAAAGCATTAATTTTTACTACGAAGCCTACAATATCCCGCAGGATGATACCGGCCTCTACTCATATTCACTCACCTATAGAATTGCACGGGACCGCAGCCGACTTGGCAGAATCATCCGGTTTGGGCGTACTTCAGAAACTTCCATGACCATTAATAATACCCACAGCGCACCCCGATTTTCGCAAATGCTGGAAATTGTTACTGATGAACTGGAGCCTGGCAACTACACTCTTGAGCTGCTTTTGTCTGCCGAAGAAGACACCGACACCCTGCACAGAGAGATGATTCTGTTTTCCGTACGGTGATTTAAGCTCTTCCCTCTTTTGTCTCGTCTTGATCAAAAGTAATAATAATAATTATTTACATCTTTATAAGAATGAAGATAATGCAATATTTTGCTCTGTAAGCATTGTAATCCATGAATAGAATAGTTTGGCAACAAGAGCGCATTAGAGGCGCTGAAGGGTGATTTAACAGTACCGAATAGAATTCTAACCTAACGGATCTTTTAGGTATAAACAGCTGTAAGGTATCCTTTTATCCTAAAGAGTAGATTAGATAATTCCTGTATGTTTCTCATGGATTTTTAATAGGTATATGCATGGAAGCGCTTAGGCAATTACATGTAAAAAAAAGTTACATCAGCATTTTATTTATGTTAAATTTTTCATTTCTTACAGCACTATCGTGTTTGACTTAGCTTACACATATCTAATAAGACCAAAACATAAACTAAACTGAGGTTACGTATGTATCAAAAGTTACTGACCGTTTTTATTATGGTCCTGCTTTCCTCGCAGCTTGCATTTGCTCAAACAGGTGCAATCTCGGGACAGGTAACGGATGCCGATTCTGGTGAAACGGTACCCGGGGCCAATATCTTTATAACTGAGCTGGATCGTGGTGCAGCCACGGACATCGACGGTAACTATGTTATCGAAAATGTTCCTGCAGGTACCTATTCGCTTACAGCAACGTTTGTGGGTTATAGAACCTTCAGACAAACCGTCCAGGTGAGTTCCGGACAAACCACAACAGTAAACATCGCAATGCAGATCGGAGCGATCGGCCTTGATGAGCTTGTTGTTTCAGGTTATGCCGTTACTACCAAACGAGAATTAACAGGTGCTATCTCGAGTGTTCGCGCTCAGGATATCCAGGATGTTACTCTTCAGAACCCCGAATCACTTCTGCAGGGCCGTGCTGCCGGTGTTAACGTTACAGCTACTTCCGGTAACCCGGGTGGTGCTTTTCGTGTAAACATTCGTGGTAATGGTTCTGTTAACGCAGCTACTGAGCCGCTCTACATCATTGATGGTGTACAGATCTCTTTTGCTCAGCAGTCCGGCTTAACAAGCACAACAGCCCTGAATGCCCTGAACCCGAATGA
>SLJB01000020.1 GCA_007135335.1 Balneolaceae bacterium | reverse complement strand
GTAATGATCAAGGTCAAAATCATGAATGGTCATTTGTACCTTTTCAACCCTTTGCAGGCCGGTATGAATTGCGGTACCCGGTGTTTGTCCCGGTGGTTTGCGCTGCACCCTCCGAACATGATTGTTCAGAAAAAGAGTTTCTAATTTTCGTGTGATCTGAGAGGGTTTCAATTTCATATTCATGAATCTGTTTTTCTGCAATTTCCCAAAATACTTACATTATTGATAACATAATGAATTGAGTCTGCTGCCCAAACCATTTTTTTATAAAGCTTATGTGTAAAAACAGACTTTGAGAATGGCGGAGATAAAAGAAACCAAATCTGAAGAATGAATGCAGATTGGGTCAAGCACTTACTTCTCTAATTATTGGAATATTTGCAGAGTAGATAAAGAAACAGATGATTTCAATCTGATTACCCGACCGGGACACTGAGTGTCTTAATCCCGGATGCAGCGTACAGAACGCCCAAATGCTTTGTTACCGCCAAATGTGCCGCTGCCGGTATCGCTTAAGCCTAAGGCCTCCCCATTACGACTGTTAAATTGATCAGACGCCCAGTACGACCCGTTTTCACCACGACCCCGTAAATCTCCTGAAAAGGAGTGAAGTGAACCTGCGGCGTGCATCTGCAATGTTGAGTTAAATGCACTGGTTCGGTTGCCTTCGCCCATTCCTCCCCGTTCAAACGGGGCTTCTCTGAAAGCACGGATCTCTTCAACAGTTGGCAGCCTCCAGGGTTCACTAAGCAGCAGACGGCAAGGATCATTTTCCGGCTGCCAATTTGTATTCTGGTCGATCGAATTGACCCTCCATTGCGGTGTAAGCTGGCTGCCGTTGTGATAGTATGCCTGGCTGCGATTAAACTGAAAATACCAGCCTGCACGTCCGGCGTTTGAGTCAACAGATGTCGTGGGTTTGTCAGTTGCCCCGAGATTTACAGCAAGCCATACCTTATCCCCGCCGGGTCCCGGCCAATTTGCTTTCACTGTAGGATAGACTCTGTTTTGGAAGATTGAAGTATTGACAGGCGTAACGCCAGAGATGTAGCCGTGTTCAACAATATCGGGTTCGTCAACGGAGCTCAAAAAAAGCGAGCATGATGCAACGATTAGTGCAGCGATAAAGATAAAAATGAAAGCAACTTTACTCATAAACGCGCAGATGATTACCTTTGATCTGTAAAATGAAAAGATAGGCAGAACCTGTTTTAAATAATAGTCTGATTATCACCTCATGTGAGACTGAAATCTGATAGTTCCCAAATTTTGGGGAACCTAGTAAGATTTCCTTTCACCTGATTCATGCATTGCAATTACGAATACAACAGCCTATTGATGAAGAATCGTTATCTTAACGAATAGGATGAAAATCTACATCTGTACTGCTAGTTCTAAGATTTAATCAAGCGTGTAACCAATGGATCTCTTTGAAGATAAAAACTGTAAAAGCCTGACGGATTCCTCTGCATCAGACCAGCCGCTTGCTACCCGAATGCGGCCGGGATCTCTCGATGAATTTACAGGTCAGGAGCATCTTGTGGGCGAAGGAAAGATGCTTTACCGCATGATTAAAAGTGGTGTGATTGGGTCTCTGATCTTTTACGGTCCGCCGAGTTCCGGAAAAACGACTCTTGCCCATGTAATTTCCAGGGAAACAGATGCCCGTTTTGAGGTGATTAACGCTGTTTTGGATGGCATTAAAGAACTTCGGAATGTGGTAGCTAAAGCAGAACATCAAAAAAAAGCGAATGGTAAAAAAACAATCCTGTTTGTTGATGAAATCCACCGCTGGAATAAAGCCCAGCAGGATGCACTTCTGCCTCATCTCGAATCCGGAATTATTACACTTGTAGGGGCCACAACAGAAAATCCATTCTATTCGCTAGTGAGCCCACTTTTATCCCGCTGCCAGCTGTTTGAACTCCACCCATTAACAAAAGACAATGTACGCCTGATGCTGAAACGTGCATTGGAAGATCCGGAAAAAGGGCTCGGCTATATGAAAATTCAGCTTGATGATGAAGCCGCTGAGCATCTTGCTGAATATGCCGGCGGAGACATTCGCAATGCAATGAATGCACTTGAAGTTGCGGCTCTTTCAACTCCAAAAGGCAGCGATGGCGGAATTACCATTACTCTCGAAATTGCAAAACAATCTATTCAGCGAAGAACTGTAAGGTACGACAGAACCGGTGACGAGCATTATCACTATGCGTCAGCATTTATCAAATCATTGAGGGGGTCTGATGTTGATGCCGCTCTGTACTGGATGGCAGCTATGCTTGAAGGGGGTGAAGATCCTAATTTCATTTTTCGGAGACTGCTTATTTTCGCCTCTGAAGATGTGGGTATGGCAGATCCCTATGCAATAACAGTTGTACAATCAGCTCATGAAGCATTTATTAAAAATGGAATGCCTGAAGGGATGTACTTTTTATCACATGCAACTCTGTTTATGGCATTATCACCCAAGAGTAACAGTACAAAAGCTATATTTGAAGTTACAGATGAGATTAAAAAAAGAGGGGTAAAGGATGTACCATCACATTTAAGAGATAAAACGGCAAATGCACTGTCTGCGCGCTATCTGGATTCAGAAAATGCGTCAGATGAGTACAAATATCCTCATAACTTTAGAAGACACTGGGTACAGCAGGATTATCTTCCGATGGAATTAAAGCAGAAAAATTGGTTTGCGGGGGGCACAGAGGGCAGAGAGCCGGCTCTTTTGAAAAGACTTGAAGAGATTAAGAAAGGGTTGAAAAAAGTATAGAACAAAAAAAAAGCTAACCTGAAATTATCCATTTCAGGTTAGCGAAGTATTGGAGCTATTGCTCGATGTCTACCATAACATGAGCTCTTAAAAATCTATTACTGCATCAAGTATATCGCTGTTAGCTAACTAAAGCAAATAAAATTAGGCAAAAATTACTATATGACTTTATAAGTTATCTAAATCAATCAAAAAAGCGCTTTTATTTAATTAAATAATTAAATTAAATCATAAGATTCAATCAAACGATATATAAACTCAAGTGGTTATAAGAGTGAATACATAATAAAATATACGAATGGCTAAAATAAACATACTCTCAGGGACAGACAGACCGGGTTCTAATGCACTAAAAGTTTCAAAATACTCCGCAAGAATGATGGCGGATAGGGCAGATGTTAAACTATTTTCACTGGAGGACTTTCCTCTCATTGATGTAGTGGGCGGTGTTTACGGAAACAAGCCTGATTCTGTTGTTTCTTTTAATGAGAAGTTTCTCGATGCGGATGGCTTTCTATTTGTGATACCGGAATACAACGGAGGATTCCCCGGAATTTTAAAATTATTTGTTGATTATTTACCCTTTCCGGAAGCATTAAACAAAGTACCCGTTAGTGTAATAGGTGAGGCTGACGGATCATTTGGCGCTCTTCGACCGGTTGAGCAGTTTGAACAAATTTTAATGTACAAAAAAGCCATTATCTACCCGGAGAGAATGTTTATACAGAATGTGAACAACACATTTGATGAGGAGAAAGGATTAGAATCCGAGAAACTTCAGAAGCTGTTTGAAAAGCAGCTTAATTGCTTTCCGGATTTTGTTGAGAGATTGGAGTACAACTTAGTTGATGCGTAACATATACCCTACACCATGAAGGGTAACCAGATATCTCGGGTCGTCCGGATTGAGCTCAATCTTGGCTCGTAATTTTGAAATGTGAACATCTACAGTTCGCGTGTTTGTACTGTATTCATAACGCCACACCTTTTCAAGAAGATCGTCGCGTGAGATCGGCTTATTAGAGTTTGCAAGTAAATATTCAATAATCTCAACCTCTCGTGTGGAGAGATCTTCCTCAATATTACCGGGTTTGTGTACTTTCGATTCGTTGAGATCAATTTTCACATCACCAAGTTTCAGAATTTCTGCGGGGCCTGATTTGGAGTAGGCATTCGCCCGGCGAAGGCGGGCTTTAATTCTTGCAAGCAGCTCTTTCACACCAAATGGTTTGGTCATATAATCGTCTGCGCCGATGTTCAGGCCGGTTACTTTATCAATTTCCTGATCTCGGGCTGTCAGCATGATGATCGGGAAAGAGTACTTCAGATCCCGGACTTCTTTGCAAATATCATAACCACTGATGTTTGGAAGCATCAGGTCAAGAATCATCAAATCCGGATCACTTTTTTTTACGGTATCAACAGCATCGGCGCCATCACTTACAACAATCACTTCGTAATTCTCAGCTTCAAGCGTGTCTTTAAGGGTGAAAATAAGACTGGGCTCGTCTTCTACGATGAGAATTTTCTTGACTTTATCCTGCATATTGTTCCAATTCTATGTTAGTTTTGATATCGGCAGTTTTTTCACCGGCTGGCTTTTCAAAACCCTCAGGCATTTCAAAAAGTGCAGGGAAAGTTACAGTAAAAGTGGTACCCTTATCAACTACACTTGTAACAGAGATGATACCGCCGTTCAAATCTACCATATTTTTCACAATAGACAAGCCTAAACCATGCCCTTTTGTATTGGATGTCATAGAGCTTTCTACTCTGTAGAATTTATCAAAAATATTTTTCTGTGCTTTTTTGGGTATGCCATCTCCTTTATCAATCATTGAAAACGAAACAGATTTACCTGAGCTGAAAACAGTGATGGAGATCTCCTTGCGGGTTGAGCTGTATTTTAGACTGTTTTCAATAAGATTACTCAAAATGGTTTCAATGTGATCTGTATCGACCATAACAGGCGGAAGATTTTCCTGTTTGGTGAGAGAGAAATCGAATCCTTTCGATGTGATGTACTGCCTGTTCGCATCAGCATAATCCTGCACAAGATTTTCCAGTTTGTGTGGTGCCTGATTTACAACAATTTGACCGGAGTCTGCTTTTGCCACATCAAGCAGCTTATCAATCATTTTTCGCAGCCGGATGGCTTCATTGTAAATGTGCCCGCCATAATCTTTGAGTCTCTGTCCGTCTGTTACACGTCCGTCAGATATATTTTCACCGGCTGCCTGCATAACGGCAAGTGGTGTTTTAAGCTCATGAGTAACGTTGGCCAGGAAACCCGCCTGGCGTTGTGCAAATTCTCTTTCACGCTGAGCGTTGATGAACATAAATACAAATGCACCAAATAGAATAAAAACAGCTATACCGAGAGCAAATAGATTTCTTGTGAGTGATGCACTTGTAGCTGCTATGGCGGGTGATTCGAAGAAACTAGCCTGAAGAACCCAGTTATCAAGCAGATCAGGGAAGCGCTGCCTCATCTCAATTTTGTCTCGGCTGAATGTATAATTTGGATTACTGCTCAGTAATACTTCATCCTGCATCCAGTCCCGAAGCCATACGGCCATACCTGAGTCGCTCTGCTCACCAAATTTTGCGATGAGTTCCGGTTCAAGAATATTATGGAGTAAGTAGTCTCTGTCAATTACAAAATTCAGATGGCCCACAACTTTATCATCATGGGTGTTAATGAGTACCAGAGTCATGGTTCTGTGAGCATCAAAAACCACCTTATTATTCCATCGGAAATCTTCAAGTGAAATGGTATTTACTCTAGATTTAGACAAGCCAAAACCATCACAAACCACTTTGGGTACATCGGGTGAAACGAGAAAAATTCCTGAATAATGATCGAATTTATAGATCGGGTAATCGTACATGTAACACCCGTTCAAATGCCCGGGAGAGTAGTAAATATCTGAAAAAAGGGAATCTGAAATGGCTTCACTTAGTACCTCATTAAAATGTGTGGGGAAAATACCGCTTGCATTCCAGGCAATTTCGAGGTCGCTCATTTCCAGTTTACGAATACCCCGAAATGGCTGATAGAATCTGTAAAGTACAGTATTGGAATACTCTTCGAGTTGAATTTTTCTATTCTCTTTTGCAGCTTCAATGGTAGAATCTTTAAGCGCATAAAGAGAATAAACATTCATTGCTGTAATGACCACAACAGCAATAATACCAACACCCAGAAAAAACCAGCGAAGGGTGTTGCTTTTTTTATATTTGGAAAAGATTGACATAGTTGGTTGTCATTTAATGGGTAACGGGTAAAATTTTTAGAATGTTAATCAATTAATTACTGATTGAACCTAAATTTTTGTAAAAGTTTAGGATATATCAAGAGAAAAATATCGGTCCGACATGGGTTAATTTATCTGCTCCATGTATTGTTTTGCCGGTTCACATCAGGGAAAAGACCCTCAGGATCAATCTGCACACGTACAACTTCCCTGCCATTTTGTAAGCGGACCTCTTTGGTTCTGTGACCGTTCAGCCAATGGTCAACATCAAACACATTTTCGTAAACCGAGCCATCATCAAACGTTACTTTTAAATGAATTGGCATGGGTACATTTCCAATATCTTCTACTTCAATAACGGTTTCTCCTGCATCCTGATATACACGGGAAATGGATTGATCCAGTGTCCAGGTTTCGTAATACCAGGACCGCCAGAACCAGGAGAGGTCCTGCCCGGATACATCTTCAAACGTGTTGAAAATATCCCAGGGGTAGGGATGTTTGTATTTCCAGCGCTCAATAACTTCCAGATGTGCTTTCATGAAAAGCGCATCACCCAGTACTCCACGAAGTGCATAGAGAACGGAAGCCGGCTTTGGATACGATGCCACTCCATATGCAGGCCCCGGGTAGTGAAAGTCCGACCATCTCATGATCTCACCTTCGTAATCTGAACCGGCAATTTGCAAATAACCGCTGAAGGTGTCGCGTCTGTCAAATCGATCAGATCCATAGAAGTCGATGTTTGCCTCATTTGTGTGGTAACTTGTGTGCCCTTCATCAATCCATGTGAATCTGCGTTCATTGGTGCTTACAATCATTGGGAACCACATATGTGCAATTTCGTGCGCAGTTACACCATACAGGCGTGTTGCCCCGGCGTTGTTGTAGTCGCCAATTATGGTCATCATCGGAAATTCCATTCCGCCGCCGATGATGTCTGCACCTTCAACCGATGTCATGTGTGGCCAGGGATAGGGAGTTATCATATAATCTGAAAGAAATGTAATTGAGTGCCGGGCGTACTCTGTTTGCTCGCTCCATAGAGGGGCAGTTTCACGGTAGAAGGTATTGATGCGGGTATAGTCTGTCTCGCCGTTTCCGGATAGATCTCCAACCGCTGTTCTGGATCCTTCCCATCGGGATTCAAGTGTGGCACTGAATGCCACATCACGAACCTTATCTGAACGAAATCTCCAGGTAAGTTTACCATCTTCTGATTCTGCTGTAACTGCGTTAAGTTCATCATAATCAGCAATCAAATATGTCTCATCACTAGCGCCGGCTTCGTTATATCGGCCATAAAATTCATCCGCAAGAACTTCCCCGGCATTCAGAAATTCACCGGTTCCCATTACAATCCACTCGCGGGGAGCCGTTACTGTGAGCTCATAATCAGCAAAACCGTGGTAGAACTCTGCATTTCCTAAAAACGGATCAAAAAACCATCCGTTCACATCATCATAAACAGCGATATGAGGATACCAATACGCAATAAAGTAAAGATTATCTCGGCTGCGGCCCATTCTGCCGGAAGCCCCCTCTTCGGGTACCACGAACGACCATTCAAACTCGAAATCCATCGATCCGCCGGATTCCAATATCTCCTCAGGAAAAATGTAGAGCTGCGTTCCTTCATTGATGAAGCCGCTTGCTCCTTCAAGCCATCGGGCTGTTACGTTAGTTTCACTTAAATCTGTGCCGTTTGCGGCAATCCGTGTGAGATTTACACCCCCGGTTATTTCGGTCATATCTATCTTGGGAGTCCCGGCTTTATGGAGATTTTGTGCCAGCTCCACAACAATCACATCCAGATCATCGGGCGAATTGTTGGTGTAGGTTACCTGTGCCGAGCCGTAAAGGGTATGAGTTTCAGGTACAAGTTCGGCGTGCAGCGAATAGGAGGCATAATTTTGCCAATAGTTTTCACCGGGAGTTCCGTCGGAAGTTCTGGTTCCCCGTTGCTGAGCATCCAGGAATGCATCGGGAATATCAATCGGGTAGGGAATAGGACGCTCAATAGAGAAAGTTGGATTGTACTCCCCGGAAGGTTCGGGTTGAGCTGTCTGTTCAACTCCGGTGCAAGATAACAGAAAGATAAAAATGGCTGATAGCGATAGATGGAATACAGCAGATCTTAGCATAATTCTTTTATTTGATACCTGATTAGTAAAGTGAAAGTGTAAATGCGAAAAGAGATTTATATGATTTTGATATCGTTTAGTTCACCGTTTTCAATCTGAACTGTACGGGCAGGAAATTTTCTGATTACATCATAATCATGGGTAACCATTAAAACGGCCATACCGCGATTGTTAATCTGCTGCAGAAGCTCCATAATTGAGCCGCTTGCTTCGGGGTCGAGGTTGCCTGTGGGCTCATCTGCCAGCAAAAGGCGTGGTTCGTTTGATAGCGCCCTTGCAATAACAACCCGCTGCTTTTCACCGCCTGAGAGATCATTCGGCATGGAGTTGCGCTTGTGGCTCAGCCCCACAAGGCCTAAAACTTCAAGAACCCTCTGTTTAATAAAGCTCTTCTTGTGGCCGGTTACCCGCAGGGCAAAAGCTACATTATCAAATACATTTCGATCAGGAAGCAGCTGAAAATCCTGAAAAACAACACCAATTCGCCGTCGCAGATAGGGTACTTTTTTATCGGGAAGGCGGGTTACATCAAAATCTGCAACATGCACCAGCCCTGTATCAGGTGTAACATCATGATAGAGAAGTTTCAGGAAAGAGCTCTTTCCTGCACCTGTACGCCCAATTACATAGCAGAACTCTCCTGTGCCCAGATGAAAATTTATTCCATCGAGAACTTTATGCTGATCATAACTGACAGTTACATTGTTCAGCTGAATTACACCGTTTACACTCATTGTAAAACCATGGTTATTCTAAGACTTCTTTCGTGGGCCGGCCTCAGCTCAAACCCATCATACGCCTGCAAGATAGTGAAATCTGTTTTCTTTATGATGGAGAGCATCTCTTTATGTGTATAAATTTTTTGGTGATGTTTTTCTTCAAATACCTCTTCTTTGCCTCTGTTAAGAGCGCTATCTTTGATGATTCTGAAATAGTTGGTATGAATTCTGTTTTTTGCATCGAACGTACTTTCACGAAAATATCGGGTTTGTCCGTTTATTTCTTTTTGATCATTATTCAAAAATTGAATGGCTTTTCGTGAATTTCTCGGTGTGGTAAAATCGTAAATAAAGATTCCACCCGGTTTCAAAATATTCTTTACCTGAGCATGCAGTTGAATAATCTCATCTTCCGTGTGCAGATAGTTGATACTGTCGAAAACCATGAATACCACATCAAACGTTTTTTGAAGCCGGATGTCGAGAAAGTCCATGGTTAAAAACTCAATTTCTGAATGTACACGTTCACCTTTTTCGATGGCTTTTTGAACCATCTGAGCTGATCCGTCAGTAGCCGTTATTGTGTAGCAATCCAGTTCCTCAAGTGAGAGTGCAATCGTACCCGTGCCGCATGCAAGTTCCAGTATATCAGAAGTTTCGGGGTTGTGTTCGAGGATAATTTCGTCGATATAATCGGCCCAGGTTTCATAATCCACATCGGCCATAACGAGATCGTAAATATCGGCAAGTGCGGAATAGTTGGGTTTTTCTGATGTTGATTTACTACTCAATCCGGTACTCCAAACTTAATTTGTGCCATATTAACAGCAAGCTGATAAGCCTCGAGAAATGAATGCTCATCTGCCATGTTCTTCCCGGCAATGTTGAAAGCAGTTCCATGATCGGGTGATGTTCGAATAATCGGGAGATTGGCGGTAAAGTTTACACCTTTGCCAAAGGAGAGTGTTTTAAAAGGAACCAATCCCTGATCGTGATACATCGCAAGCACAGCATCAAAGTTTTTGTACTGCCCGCTCCCGAAATATCCATCTGCTGCAAAGGGACCTTCGGCATCAATATTTTCCTGGTTCACTGATTGAATTGCAGGCAGGATGATTTCTATCTCTTCGGATCCAATAATTCCGCCATCACCGGCATGGGGATTTAAACCCAGTACTGCAATCCGGGGTGATTCTATTCCAAAATCATTTACCAATGATCTGTTCAGAGTGCGTATCTGGCTAATCAGCCGTTCTCGTGTGATCTGTTTTGCTATATCCTTCACAGGTATGTGAATAGTGGATAGTGCAACCCTAAGTGATTGTGTAACGAGCATCATCATCACCGGGTCTGCCCCGGTAAGTTGGGCCAGAAATTCAGTGTGGCCGGGAAAATGGTAACCGGCTTTATTGATTGCTTCTTTTGAAATGGGAGCTGTTACCAGTGCATGGCAAAGTTGATTTGTACAGAGTTTTGCGCCAGTTTCAATGGCCACCATTGCTGCTTTCCCGGCTTCAGCCGAGAGAACTCCGGGCCGGGGAGTTATTTCTGAATCTGTAAATGGATCGACTACATAAACGGCTCCGTGTGTAAGACCACTCTCACCATCAACCAAACGGAACGGTATCTCTAAGCCGGTGAGCTTTAGCACATCTTTGAATACTTGAATACTCCCTGCCCATACAGGAATAGACGAATTCAAATCTACATGGGAAAGAGCTTTTACGGCAACTTCCGGTCCAATGCCGTTAACGTCTCCCATGCTGATGGCGATGATTGGTATCATATCACAAAATAGAAAAGTCCATGATCACTGTCAGTTTTCAAATTGCAAATATTCAAGAAAACCGGTAAGAATGGATTACGATTCAGAAACTAGCCTGAAATCTCCAAAACCGGTTGTGGCTTCAAATATAAGTGTACGTCCGGGATACTCCCATATCTCCCGTGTAGGTGCATTTGCAGGAAGCCTGCGTTCGATATTGTCGGGTGCGCCATATAAAATGTACGCACGGCCCTGATCGGTTTCATAGCCGGGAGTTTGCAGCGATGAGAAATTTCTGAAGGCGTGATCGATACGGCTGTAGTACTCGGCCATGAGTTCGTTGAACTCGGTATCTGGTGAGGGATCGCGTTCGGCCCAGAATTGTCTGAATTTTTCCTCTCTTTCAGACGCAGATCCGGAATTTAATCGACGTAATTCAGTGTCACTGACTATAAACCGCATCATATTGATTGCAACATCCAGGTTGTAGAGGCTCACGGGCATGTCAAGCCATTGCGAGCTGATGGTTCTCTCAGCAAGGGGTTCATCCTTTCCTTCCTGCATCAGGCGGATACGAAATCTTGAGTTTTCAAATTCCTGATTAGGCACCTGAATCACGGCGTAGCGTATTCCTTCATCACTTATAGGTGCATTCAGTTGTATGTTGCCATTGGAGGATTCAAAATCTGCTCCGTTAAAAAACACAGTGTTTTCATCGGTTAGTTCTGCACTATATCGAATATCACCCGGTTCTGCATTTGAACCTGACCCGAGAAGATGAATGTTAAGTGTGAGACTATCAGCCTCTTTCGGAAGCATCACAAGCAGAGAATAATCTTGCCCGTAGAGTACACTATTGCTGTAATTCAGCAGGGTACCGCTAAAACTATTGTTATCAAGATTGAAATCCCGCAGTAAATAAAAGGCAGCAGATTCAAATTGAGTGTAATCAGGAATAGAGACCGGCCTTCTGGTTGAGGATTGTTCTCTCACTGATCCGGCACGGCTCAGCTGCAATTCATAGTGGTAAGCTCCTTTATCAAGTGTTGTGGCAACAAATCCCTGCGTGTAATCAAAACGTGATTTGGTGTCATCAAATGTTTCCACCCATACGGTATCTTGCCAGCTGTCTCGGAAAACCGATGTTGCAGAGGCAGAAGATCGTCTGCTGCTTGGCGGTGGCCCCTGAAAAACTTCCAGACCCATGCGAACCGGTGCGTAATATTCTGAGGTTGGAGTGGGTGCCGGCATGTCCGGCTGCTTTCTCAGAAAGGGGATAAAATCATAATCAAGGCGAAAGAATACTGCCATACGGGCGGTAGAATCACTTTCAGGAATTACAATATGATCGATGTATGATGAGGGCTGGTCGGTTCGCTGCAGAAGCGATTCGTACGTGGTAGCACGGCGCTGAGCGTCTGCATCAATAAAAGTGATTAAAAGGATAAGAGCCGATAAAAATAAAGTTCTTTGCATGAAGTTTCTATATCTGTAGTGAATCAGTTCCAAAGCGATGTTTATCTTTGGAACGTGAGTGATACAATCTGTATTATCAATCAGGATAAATTAAATTAATACATTCTGAATATGAAAGACAGTTGGTTGAGTGATCTGATCGCTGAGTTGCAGCTTGAAGAAGAAAACATAAAAAAGGGCGGAGGCGTTGCACGGATTGAAAAAGAGCATAAAAAAGGTAAGCTCACAGCCCGTGAACGTATTCAGTTTCTACTGGATGATGGAACAGAATTTTATGAATTAGGCCTTTGGGCTGCGTTTGATATGTACAGAGAGGAGGGTGGCTGCCCGGCTGCGGGTGTGTTAATAGGAACAGGTACGGTTTGCGGACGAACCTGTATGATCGTTGCAAACGATGCCACCGTGAAAGCGGGCGCTTGGTTCCCTATGACGGCTAAAAAAAATCTTCGAGCTCAGGAAATTGCGATTGAAAACGAACTGCCCATAATTTATCTGGTGGATTCAGCCGGAGTGTATCTGCCCATGCAGGACGAGATATTTCCGGACAAAGAACATTTTGGGCGAATTTTCAGAAATAATGCTGTGATGAGTGCGAAAGGTATCCCACAGATAGCTGCCATTATGGGCAGCTGTGTGGCAGGCGGGGCATATCTGCCTATTATGAGTGATGAAGCGCTGATTGTGGATGGAACAGGAAGTGTATTTCTTGCAGGCAGTTACCTGGTAAAAGCTGCAATCGGGGAGAAAGTTGATAACGAAACATTGGGCGGGGCAACCACTCACACTGAGATCAGCGGGGTTACTGATTACAAAATGAAAGATGATACCGAATGCCTGCAAACCATTCGGAAGCTGATTGACAAATACGGACCGCGTAAACGGGCCGGATTTAACAGAGAGGAATCTGCTGATCCGGAATTGGCAATGGAGGAATTTCTCCAAAACTTTCCTGACGATCGAAATAAACCTTATGATGTGATGCCACTCATCAAAAGTCTCACGGATGCGCACAGTTTTACCGAATACAAAAAGGGTTATGGGCAGACACTGATCACCGGTTATGCACGAATTGACGGCTGGAGTGTGGGAATTGTTGCCAATCAGCGAAAAATTGTGAAAAGTAAATCGGGAGAAATGCAGATAGGCGGTGTGATTTATTCAGACAGTGCCGATAAGGCAACCCGTTTTATTTTGAACTGCAATCAGAAAAAGATTCCGATTATTTTTTTGCAGGATGTAACCGGATTTATGATTGGCACGCGCAGTGAGCACGGTGGAATTATAAAAGATGGTGCTAAAATGGTGAATGCCGTTGCCAACTCTACAGTGCCTAAAATTACAATCATAACGGGTAATAGTTACGGGGCGGGTAATTATGCAATGTGCGGGAAAGCGTACGATCCCCGGTTTATTTATGCCTGGCCAACGGCCCACATAGCCGTAATGGGTGGCACCCAGGCGGCAAAAGTACTTACACAGATACAGGTTTCCTCACTTGAAAAGAGAGGAAAAAAATTGAGTGATGATGACAAAGCTTCTTTACTCAATAAAATTAAGAGCCGATACGACAGACAAACCGATGTTCGATATGCTGCAGCCCGTTTATGGGTTGATGGCATTATTAACCCCGAAGAAACCCGAAAACGAATATCTAATGCCATTCTTTGTGCCGATCATAACCCCGAAATCCCCGATTTCAGAACCGGTGTAATTCAGGTTTAAACATGATTCGAACTTTCGCTATCATACTAACTATTCTATTCAGCATATCGACATTTCCTGCAGAAAGTGTTGCACAGAATAATCCTGATCCGGCAGGAGCATTCGTCCGTTCCATGGTTGTGCCGGGATGGGGCCATTACTATGCCGATTCTGAGAACTGGAATCGCGGAAAGGCTCATTTGGGAGCAGAACTGGCTCTGATTGCCGGCTACTTCGGGCTGCGTACAAGGGCTTCGAGCCTTCAGGAACAATATCTCACATTTGCAAATTTGAGGGCTGGGGTTACTATTTCAGAGCGGGGGAGACCATTTCAGCTGGCAATTGGTGAATTCAATACTCTTCAGGAGTACAACGATTTTCAGCTTCGCAGCAGAAACTGGAACCGGCTTATAGACGATAACCCTGAAAACCAATGGAACTGGAACAGCGAGAGCGACAGACTCAGGTACAACGAACTCCGTTCAGATCGCGACAGAGTTCAGAATCAGCTGCCTGCAATGATTGGCCTGATGGCAGTAAACAGAGTAGTGAGTGCCTTAAGTGCATACAACAGAGCCCGAAATGCTTCGGCAACTCCCGAACTGTCTTTCATTCCTGCTGGATTTTACTCAAACAGCCGGGGAGTGATCGCTTCTGTTAATTTCAGATTTTGAGAGTGGGTATCTCAAAAAAGATCTGAGTAAAGTGGGCAGGCATTAAATTCCATCCCGAAGGTATTCTTCAAATTCTCTATCTTTAGGAAAATATTTTTTATCGATTTTTATGGACATAGAAGAAAAACTGCGACAGGTAAAAGAACGTTACGAAGAGTTAAACCAGGCGATGGCAGATCCTGCTATTTTTGACCGCCCCGATGAATACAGGGATCTGACAATTGAGCACACTCAGCTGAAAGAACTGGTAGAGGATTATAACGAGTGGCAATCGTTAAATAACCAGCTATCCGGCAACAAAGAACTCATTGAAATGGATGAGGATGCCGAAATTACTGAAATGGCAAAAGAAGAGAACAAAGAGCTTAAAGAGAGGCTTTCGAAGCTGGAAGAGGAGATTAAATTTAAGCTGATTCCGAAAGATCCGGATGATTCCAAAAACTGTATTATTGAAATAAGAGCAGGTACCGGCGGGGATGAAGCCGCTATATTTGCCGGAGATCTTTTTGATATGTATCGCCGTTTTGCCGATTCACAAAAATGGTCGATGAGTGTTCTCTCTGTTGGAGAGAGTGAAAAAGGCGGTTTCAAGGAGATTGTCTTTGAGCTTTCCGGAAGCGAGGTGTATGGTAAAATGAAATACGAAAGCGGTGTTCATCGTGTACAGCGTGTTCCTGAAACCGAATCGCAAGGCCGGGTGCACACTTCAGCAGCTACTGTTGCCGTGCTTCCCGAAGTGAATGATGATGTTGAAATAAATATCGACATGAAAGACGTTCGTGTGGATACATTCCGTTCGAGCGGTGCCGGTGGGCAGCACGTTAACAAAACCGATTCAGCAATACGCCTCACTCACGAACCGAGTGGCATGGTGGTAGAGTGCCAGCAGGAGCGCTCACAGCATCAGAACAAAGAGAAAGCACTGATTATGCTCAAAACAAAATTGTATGATGCGGAGATGGAGAAAATTCGTTCAGAGCGAGCTGCCGACAGAAAAAGTCAGGTTTCCACGGGTGACCGAAGTGCAAAAATCAGAACATATAATTACCCGCAGGGCAGAATTACCGATCATCGTATCAACCTAACGCTTTATAACCTGGATGATATTATGAAAGGCAATATCGGGGATGTGATTAAAGCCCTTAGAGTAGAAGATAATCTCGAGAAGCTGAATGCGGTTATGAATTAGCGCGCTGCTTATATCGATAACAAGAATCAGAAAAAAATCATTAATAACTAAGAAGAATCATCATGATGAATTTTCCAAATCCCTTCTTCAGATGGCGTCCGCATCCCTGGCATGGCCTTGAAGTAGGTGATAAATCCCCCTCGGTAGTAAATGCTTTTATTGAAGTAACCTCTTTTGATGCCATTAAGTATGAAGTGGATAAGCTGACCGGTTACATGCGTGTTGACAGGCCTCAGCGAAGTTCATCGATGCCGCCATCCCTTTACGGTTTTATCCCGAGAACATACTGTGGGGACCGGATCGGGTCGCTCTCGAAACATACCAGTAAAGGCGATGGAGATCCCCTGGATATATGTGTTCTCAGTGAAAGGCCCATTGACCGCTCTGAGGTAATCTTGTCTGCGCGGGTCATTGGCGGCTTACATATGATTGATCAGGGTGAGGCGGATGATAAAATCATTTCTGTGCTTGATAACGACCGCTATTACAAGGAAATCAAAGACATTTCTGAACTGCCTGAAGTACTCATCGAACGGTTGCGCCATTATTTCGGAACCTACAAACTGATTCCCGGGAAAAAAGATAACGACGTTTTTGTTGACAGGGTATATGGCCGTGAAGAAGCTGAAAAAGTTGTAATAGCTGCAGTTGAGGATTATAAAGATATGTTTGGAGAGTAAATTAATTCGGCTCTCAGATTAAGATATCTATCCTGTTGCTTCAGTGCTTAGCGTTCTTGCGGATCAAGCAGGCATCTGTAATATTTCGTATATTTCTCAGCTAAAATAAAATCAGTCTTCTCAAACTACATGCCAACCTGGATATTACACACAGAATTTAAGTTCGACGCCGCTCATTTTATTGATGGGTACGATGGTAAGTGCGGCCGCATGCACGGGCATACGTATAAAGTGCATATATCAGCAAAATCTCATGAGCTGAACCCGTCTAAATATCTGAAAACACCGGATATGGTCTGTGATTTCAAAGAACTCAAATGGGCAGCCTCCGATGGGCTTAAGGGCGGGCTGGATCATACCGTTCTGAACGAATCCATTCCTGTTGCAACAACAGCCGAACGTATTGCGGAGTACATCCACAAAGAGACAAAATCGCGAATACCGGGAAATATTGAGCTTAAAGTTACCGTTTGGGAAACTGAAACAAGCTGGGTTGAATACACGGATCGTGATGAGTAAAACTGCGCAAAAAAAATATATAAAATCTGATAAGATTGAAATTACGGATGTACTCTATCCCGTTATGGAAGACTTTTATACCATTCAGGGAGAAGGAGCACATTCAGGTACGGCTGCCTATTTTATTCGCCTGGCCGGCTGTGATGTTCAGTGCTGGTGGTGCGATGTGAAAGAGAGCTGGGATGAATCAAAACATCCCAAAATAAAATCTTCAGAAATTACTGCCAGGGCAGCAGCCAGCAGAGCCGGAATCGCTGTTATCACCGGGGGTGAACCATTGCTGCACGATCTCACTACTCTTACACAAATGTTAAAAAAAGAAGGCCTTCAGGTTCACATCGAAACAAGCGGTTCATCGCCTCTAAGCGGCCAGCTTGATTGGATTACACTCTCACCAAAAAGATTCAAGAAACCGCTTGATGAAGTTTTTCCCTATGTAGATGAACTGAAAGTTGTAGTTCTGAAAAATAAAGATCTCGAGTGGGCAGAAGAAAATGCAGCAAAATGCCCGCCTTCTGCAAAATTGCTTCTGCAGCCCGAGTGGGATACCCCTTCATCTGTTCCTTTGATTGTTGAATACGTCAAAAAGAATCCGCACTGGGGAATCAGTCTGCAAACTCATAAGTTCATGAATGTTCCGTAGGTAAAAGCGGTTCATAAATGTTGTGAGGTTACCGGGTGTGTTTTAAATAGCAAAGACACAGCGGAACTATTTGTGTTTCATAGATGACTTATCCGATGATTCACAATGAAAAGCTCACTTTTTACTCTATAGCGGGATAAAACGGCTTTAAAAAAAACAGGAAAATGAACTACAACAACTCATCAGTTCTCATTACAGGGGCAAGCCAGGGAATTGGCAGAAGTATTGCTATCACATTTGCTGCGAAGACACTTCGGCCGCTTTTACTCCTTGCCAGAAATAAAAATAATCTTCAGGAAACCAAAGAGCTTTGTGAGAAAGCGGGTGCTCAGCATGTTGAGATAGTTACATGCGATGCTGTTTCTGAGGAAGAGACAGAAAGCATTATCATACCTGAAGGATTCCCTCAACCCGGTCTAATCATCAACAATGCCGGCAGTTATCTTTATAAACCGCTTGCGATAACAACAAATAGCGAATTCCGTAATCAGATCGATGTAAATCTGTTCACAGCCGTAAATATTGTAAAACGATTTCTGCCTGATTTACTAAAGATGAACCGGGCGCTTATTGTAACGATCTGCTCAGTTGGTTCTCTGCGCGGGCTTGGCGATAGCGGAGCCTATTCTGCAGCTAAACATGCACTTCTCGGTTACACAAGATCTCTACGTGAAGAACTGAAAAATACGAATGTTGCAGTGTCTGCCATTAATCTCGGACAAACGCATTCCACCTCCTGGGATGAATCTGATATGAGCCCGGAACGGCTCATTAACCCTACCGATGTAGCAACCTTAATTGTCTCCCTTTCCGAACTCTCAGAAAGATCAGTAGTGGAGGAGATTATTATGCAGCCACAGCATGGCCGGGTGCCGGCAATGTGATTTTTGATGTTGAATTATTCTTCTGTTGGAATGCAAACATTTAAAATCTCAATTCTTCTATCCATTTGCATTGCATAAATTTGAGGAGAAAAACCCTGCATAATAATTCATATAAAAGTGCTATTGATTAACTTTATATTAAAAATATTTAATATATTATTAATCGTCGGGAACATTGTGAAACACTGTTAGTTATAATTTTGTGATATCAAGCCTGATATTACATGTTGTACCCCGAAAAAGCCAACGTAGTTAGGAAAGCCCGGTTGATAGCCGGGCTTTCTTATTCTCCCCTCATGGTACACAACGTTTGCATATAGTTCAATTTCAAACTATAGTATGAGAAGACTATCGCCCGGTTATGAAACTGAACCAACCCATACATTTCCAGATCTTTTTTTAGCATGAAGTCGTTAAGATTGTACAATTTAACGTTATATTAAAAATATAAATTTTTAATAAAGCAGACGGTATGCCTCTTCGCCAAATAGAAGTTGTTGTTCCAAAAGAAGGAAAGAAGGAATTTGATCAGCTTCTTGCGCATGATTCCGTAAAACATTTCTGGAATGATTCATCAGAGAACAGCGGATATCTTTTAAAAGCAGTTGTTGATGCTAATAATACAGAGAGATTTCTCGATGCAGCTGAACAGATAATTGGGAATAAAGAGGGGTACAGGCTTATAATCACCGCTGTGGAAGCCACAATTCCCCGCATAGAGCCTGATGAAGAGGTTACGGATGATACAAGCTCTGAAGACAAACCCTGGGAGCAGCCGCTTCAGGGTATTCGAGTTAGCAGGGAAGAGCTGTATAATGATATATCAGACAGTGTAAATTTGAATAATATTTACATTGCCATGGTTATTTTTTCCACCATTGTTGCCGCACTCGGAGTACTTCGCGACAATATAGCTGTGGTAATTGGAGCTATGGTAATTGCTCCTTTGCTCGGGCCAAATGTAGGTCTTGCACTCTCCACGACTCTTGGTGATTTCAAGCTTTTCAAAAATTCGATTAAAACAAACATGGTTGGGCTTATTGTTGGTTTCTCAATATCAGTTTTTATAGGTCTGCTTCTGCCGGTAGATGAGACTGTAAATCAAATTGCTTCCCGAACGGATGTGCATTTATCTGATATTGCACTGGCACTTGCTTCCGGTGCTGCCGGTGTGCTTGCCTACACCATTGGCATGTCGGCCGCGGTAATTGGTGTTATGGTTGCCGTTGCACTGCTGCCGCCCCTTGTAACGGCCGGGCTTCTGGTAGGGGATCTGCAGTTCGAACTTGCCTTTTACGCATTTCTGCTGGTTGTCACGAATGTGATCTGTGTAAACCTAGCGGCGGTGGCAACATTTAAATTACAAGGTGTGAGCCCCCGCACCTGGTATAGAGCTGAGAAGGCAAAAAAAATAAACAGAATTGCAATTGTAATCTGGCTGATGCTGGTAATTGTTGTGGCGCTGGTGATCTGGTTCGTTTAGAAAGGGTTCATTTTTTTTTTTTTTTATTCAGCTCGGTTAACGATGCGTTGTGAATAAAAAGCGGATACGATACCCGCCGTACCGGGCTTCCCTCAAAAATATCTTCAAACTGTTCTTTGGAGATTTCCGACCACTTTTCCGCATCCGGATGCAGTACATGAGGTCTCGGTTTCAGGTCTTCGATGTGGCCATAAGCAGCTTTTCTGTTCCATGGACACACATCCTGGCAAATATCACAGCCAAACATCCATTCACCGATTTGATTGTTAAACTCAGGTGCCATCTTCTCTTTCAGTTCAATCGTGAGATATGAAATGCAGCGGCTCCCATCCACACTAAAAGGCTTATGAATGGCATCCGTTGGGCATGCATCAATGCATCGGGTGCAGCTTCCGCAATGATCGGTTACGGGTGCATCATACACAAATGGCACATCGATGATCATTTCCCCGAGCAAAAACCAGGAACCATACGTTTTGTTCAGAAGATTACTGTTTTTCCCGATCCAGCCGAGCCCTGCCTTCTCAGCCCATGCTTTATCCATCACAGGGGCAGAATCCACAAAAAATCGACCGTTTACATCTCCGATGAGTTCTTTTGTGAACAGAAAAAGTTTCTTAAGCCTCCCCTTAAATACCTTGTGATAGTCTCGCCCGCGTGCGTATTTGGCAATTTTGGATCCTGAGTGGGCGGCATCAAACCGTTCGTTTTCATCGAACCGGTAGCCGGCCAGAACACTTACAACACTTTTAGCTCCGGGTACAAGTTTTGTGGGATCAATTCGCTTTTCAAAATTCCTCTCCATCCAGCCCATAGAACCGTGCATATTACGGTTCAGCCACTCTTCAAGC
>SLJB01000191.1 GCA_007135335.1 Balneolaceae bacterium | reverse complement strand
TCGTCAAGAATTTCGAGGATGAAATCGGGGTTCGAGGCATACCCGGGCTCCGCATCATCCCCCTGCCCGGCTTCGCCGTCCTTTCCCCCTTCTAAGGGGGGCTTTTTCGACTCGCGTTTCATGTTTGGCGTTAGACTTTTCACTTCCTCCCGCACTTCCTCAATCAACTCCAAACTCACCTCCGAAAAATTATTCACAAAATTCAATGGGTTTTTAATCTCGTGAGCAATGCCGGCAGTGAGCTGACCAAGACTTGCCAGTTTTTCCTGTTGTACCAACTGCTCCTGAGCGGCTTTCAGGTTTTCGAGTGATTTTTGAAGCTCTTTGGTTCTCTCCTGTACTTCTTTTTCGAGCATAACTTTCTGGTTTTCAATAATTCGCTGTCTCTCTTTTTCGGCAGCGAGCTTCTCCTGGCTAAGCTTTACTATTTCGCGTGAGTGCTCTCGCGTGGTTATCAAAATCTCATTAAAACGAACCGAGATGAAAAGGAGCAGCGAAATTGGCAGTGTCAGGTAAACAAAAGTTATCATCAGGTTTTGTATATGGAAGTCCGGCATAGCCAGGATATTAGCCAGCGCATATGCCAGCATCCAAACAACAGTGAGAAGCAAACCAACAACCACAAACCATTTGGAGCCTGAAATTTTATCGCGGCTTTTAAAAATGCAGAAACCTGTAATTAATATGATGAGAAAAATAGCCAGTGCTGTAAAGGCAAAATGCGACACCCAAAAATCAAGAAAAGCGAGAAACACGTACAGCACAAAAACTTTTCGCAACGAATCGGGTACTTCCCCATCAAGTATTTGTGTAATAACCATTGGCACAAACCCTATACCCAGATACACTGTAACTGCAAACAGGAGATCGAAAACAGCAAAACCAATGCCCGCTGTAAATTCAAATTTTATTGCGTTTACTACTACCGACAAAAAAAGAAGTGTATTCAGCCAGGTAATCAGCTTTATGGAATCATCATTTTTTGCCCTTAGTGAAATAGTCCAGAAAAGGATGGTGAGCATAAAAAGTGCTGTGAACCAAACTGCCTGAAAAATAAAATACTCCGCCCTAACGCTCTCCACATATCTGCGAAATTCAGGACCGGCCAACCGAAGCCAGGGATCCAGGCGGGTGAGCCGGAATGTGAATCTGTTTTCCAGCGCAGAATGATGATCTACGAGATAAATGGCCAGGAGGTATTCCCGGCCGGATTCAAGATCAGCGCGATCCGGAATGCGGTTATACGGATTATACCCTCTGTGTGATGAAAAATCGGAATCCGGTTTTCCATAGCTTTGAATCAGTTCACCGTCCAGGTATAAATTCATTGCCCCAAGCGTGCCCGATCGCCAGTAAAGCGGCAACTCAGCAAGAGTTGAATCAATTTCAATTTTGATTCTGAACCACCCCTCAAACGTTGATGATTCCTCTGCATAATCGAATGTTATATCGGCGGGGCGAAGGCTTTCCCAATCTGCAGTTTCAATATCCGGCGAAGCCCAGGCCGGATCATTCCCCTGTTTAAAAATCCACCCTTCCAGATCCGTGAGAAAAATAACCTGTTCATCATTAAACAGATCGGCAGAAAGAGTGATTACACTATCCTGAGCTGCCAAAAGCCCGGTGTTAAGCAAAAATGGTACAAAAAGAAGGAAAACTGCCCTATTGGTTTTCATCGGGTTAGGCATTTGTTTTCAAAGGTTATGGTCTATTGTAATTTATTTTAACTGAACATGCACCCATTATTTCTGTTCTTTTTTTTTACACGCAAATAATGTATTCGAACAGAATCGTATTCTGTTTCAATTTTTTTTTCTTCAAGCTAATTTTCTCCTAAACTTCGTAAAGATTTTAAAATGAACTTTCATTTAATAACTGAAAACCGGTTATTATTGATCGTTTGTCTACCCGCAACCACCTATTTAAATGCTGTACTCATGAAGACCTTAACATCTGTTCTCGCATCTTTTCTGATATTTACCTTCACCACTGATCTTTATGCTCAGGATATACAGGAAGCTTACGAGCGTGCCGAATCCATGCTCACCTGGAACCTTTCCGGCAAGGTTTATCAAATGTCCGTAAATCCCAACCAGATTGACGAAAACCGTTTCTGGTATCTGCTCAATACCCGTGATGGCGACCGTTACTTTATCGCAGATCTGTCGACTCAATCGCGTGAACCGGCATTCGATCACTCCAGGCTTGCAACTGCCATCGAATCAGCAACAGGCGCATCGGCCAACCCTGAAAATCTCGGCCTCAGAAATCTCTACTTCTCCGGCGATTTGAACACCATCCAGTTTGAGCGTGAAAGAAAAGTATGGGCTTGTTCCCTCGAAACATATGAATGCGATGTTTTGCGAAGTGTACAAACCCCTGTATCCTCTTCAGTACTTTCACCTGATGGCCGCCTCGCTGCCTATATGAATGACAACAATCTCTGGGTGCAGGTAATTGATACGGACGAGCGAATTCAGCTCACCGATGATGGCGCAGAGAATTACGGTTATGCCACAGACAATCACGGCTGGCGCCGTTCAGACCGTCCGCTGTTGAAATGGTCACCCGACTCAAAAAAAATCAGCACGTTCCGGCAAGATGAACGCGAAGTGGGAACCATGACTCTCTGGCGAACCGTTGAAGGCCGCCCCGAAGCAGATATCTGGCCCTATGCCCTGCCCGGCGATTCTATTGTACCGATGCTGGAGCGGGTTGTGATTGATGTGGAAGAGCAAACCGCAATGTTCCTCAATATTGAACCCGATCATCACCGGAGTTCAAACTGCTGCGGGCTGATCCGCGATGGATATTGGGTGGATAATGAGTGGAGCAGTGACTCTGGCAAATTGGCTTTTGTATCCACCTCCCGCGATTACAAGGAGGTTCGCCTGCGCATTGCCGATCCCGTAACCGGTGAGGTCAATGAAATTTACCACGAGCGGGATGAGATTTTCTTTGAATCGAACCTCACTTCCCGGGGTATTCCAAACTGGCGGGTTCTTCATGATTCCAGCGAGTTTATATGGTTCACCCGAAAAAGCAACTGGGGCCATCTCTATCTGCACGACCTGGAAACCGGTGAGCTCATTAACCAAATTACGGATGGCGACTGGAATGTGGTGGATATCCTGCATGTGGATGAAGATTCCCGCGAAATTTTCTTCACAGGAGTTGGCCGTGAAGAGGGGCGCGATCCCTATTATTATCATCTATACAGGATTAACTTTGATGGCTCCGGGCTGGAACTGCTTACTCCTGAGGATGCCCATCATGAAGTTACACTGAGCCGTGATGCATCCTGGTTTGTAGACACCTACTCCACATTCACCGAACCTCAAAAAACCGTTGTTCGCGACCGGGATGGAAACCTCATCATGGAACTGGAAGAGGCCGATGTGGAGGACCTGCTGGCAACCGGCTGGCAAAAACCGGTACCCTTCACAGTAAAAGCCCGCGACGGTGAAACCGATCTCTATGGCATCATGATTCTGCCCACCAACTTTGACGAGAATGAATCATACCCGATTGTGAACGCCAACTATCCCGGCCCGCAGGGCGGCAGCCTGGGTGCCCGGAGTTTCTCTCCGTTCCAGCGGCAGCAGGCATATGCCCTTGCAGAACTTGGCTTTGTGGTGGTTGCCATCGATGCGTTCGGCAGCAGCCCCATTCGCTCGCGCGAATTCCACACCTACTATTACGGTGACATGGCCGACAATGGGCTTCCCGATCAAATTACCGGAATGCAACAGCTCGCCGAACGTTATCCGTTTATCGACATTGATCGGGCGGGAATGTACGGTCACTCCGGCGGCGGCTTCTCAACAGCAGCTGCCCTGCTTCAATACCCCGAATTCTTCAAAGTGGGTGTTTCGAGTGCCGGCAACCACGATAATCGTGGTTATACCTACTACTGGGGCGAGAAATTTCAGGGGTTGCTTGAAGGTGATAACTACGAAAACCAGGCCAATCACCTGCGAGCCGAAAACCTGGAAGGCAAACTGCTCATCAGCTACGGTACGATGGATACCAACGTACATCCATCCATGACGCTTCTGCTGATTAATGAACTGATTCGCCACAACAAAGATTTCGACCTGATTGTAATGCCCAATCGCGGCCACGGCTATGCGAACGAGCCGTATCACATCCGCCGCACTTGGGATCATTTCGTGAGACATCTTGCCGGTAAAACCCCGCCGGATGCGTATCAGATAAGCAGGTGATTTTCGAGTTTGTGGATTCAGACTTAGGTATCGCTGATTGAGAATTTGGAATTTGATGCTTGGTGCTTGGACTTTAATACCCGGAATTTCTTCACCCCCCGGTTTTGTTTAAGTCAATAATTATGCACTTTATGGTACCGGCACAAATTCTGAATTTCAGTATATGCACATACACACGAATCGAAATAGGCAATACTTTTATCAGCTATGGCTGCCCAACAAGAGCGCCATCCCGCACGTGATGCGGGATCACCTCTCCTTAGTTCAGGCAAGCGATGTCGGGGCGAAGTCCGGCGCGATGAAATCGGGACAGAATTTCCCGGTTGATTGCTCTTTTTGGACAGCCTCTTTGATTCTGCTTTTTGTGCTGTTTTTTGGTTCTGCCATAACCACCATTGCCCAAAACGGTTCTTCGTCTGTTTCAGCCGCAAATCTTGATTGGCAAACAGAACAAGTAGCAGAGGGTGTGTGCTGGAAAAGCTATCTGGGAGATGATCTGTTTGATGCAAAGCTCAGTATTAACGTTTTGGAAATAAAACCGGTAGCTGTCTCCGCTATGCTAAAAATTGCCTATCGCGAAGGCGAGCTGATCAAAACCAGTGATTTAGCAGCGGAGCAAAATGCTCTTGCTGCAATCAATGGCTCATTCTTTCATGCTGATCCGGGTGGATCTGTTGTATTTCTGAAAGTGGATGGACGAATTATTGCCGAAGGTGCTGTTAACCGGAATCCTTACACAGAAAACGGTGCCATCGCCTGGAGTAAGGATGGCCATCCAAAAATTCTGCAAAAACCGGATGAAGGGTGGAGATCAGCAGATGAAGAAAATATACTCAGTTCGGGTCCGCTGCTTATTCAAAACAAAGAATTTGAAAATTTCAGGAATGATCCATTCAATCAAAACCGCCACCCGAGAACGGCTGTTGCCATCACGGAAAATAATCATCTGTTATTGGTCACCGTTGACGGGCGCTCGTTTCAGTCGTACGGGATGACTATCCCCGAACTCGCTGATTTTTTGAAATCACTTGGCGCAACAGATGCCCTCAATCTCGATGGCGGAGGCTCAACCTCCATGTGGATAAAAGAGAAAAATATCGATGGAATTGTGAACTACCCGAGCGATAATTTTGAGTTCGATCACGCCGGTGAACGCGGGGTATCGAATGCACTGTTGTTATTAGACAATCAATACTAACCAAAACCAAATAATTATGAAACGTACAGCAAAAGCACAATGGAAAGGACCCGGATTTGAAGGGAGCGGAACACTAACAACACAAAGCGGAGCAATCAAGGAGCAACCATACTCCGTCAAGCTGAGATTTGAAAATGAAGACGGAAAACTGGGAACCAATCCTGAAGAACTCATCGCCGCTGCGCACGCAGGATGCTATGCCATGGCATTAAGCGTAGAATTGGAAAAAGCCGGATACACCGCTGAATCCCTGAATGTAGAGGCGGTCTTGTCGCTTGATAAAAATGACGCCGGATGGGACATCACCAAAATTGCACTGAAACTGAATGCAAAAGTACCGGATGTTGGAGCTGATGAGTTCGATAAAATCGCAAACGCCGCAAAGAAAGGCTGTCCGGTTTCGAAAGTGCTGAGCTGTGAAATAACGCTTGATTATTCACTCAACTGAATTTAATAACACCTTTAAAATCATTAACCTTCTCTGAGATAAACAGAGAAGGTTTTTTTATGTAAACATTTTTGTTAAATAGATCGTACGGTTACCAGAATGAATATGAATAAGGAAAGCTGATTATGCTGAAAAAACTGATCCTTACAGTATCACTCTATTTTTCTCTCGGGCTATCTGTATCAACAGCAAACGATTACACTATTCCGGAAATTAAAATAGACGTTGAAATTCTAAATGATGGCACTGTACGATTCACGGAACATTTAACCTACGTGTTTGATGGCACCTTTAGTTGGGCCGACCACCGTTTTCCAAAAGAAGGTTTTGACGAGGCTACAAATATCGCTGTATCGGAAAATGGTGAAGCCTACATCAACAGTAACAGTGAAAATGCCGGAACCTTCAGCGTATCTGAAAGCAATCGTAATCTCATCATAAAATGG
>SLJB01000282.1 GCA_007135335.1 Balneolaceae bacterium | reverse complement strand
TTCAACCGGAACTTCTTCGGTTGAGCCATCCTCATTTACACGTTGTGCTTTTCCGGGAAGCAGTTCGGCCATTTTTTCAAGTGCGGCGGATGCGCTCATCACCGATCGCATCTCAACCCAATGGCCAAGCAGCATAATGCCAACCAGTGTTGATAGCTCCCAATAGAGCAGATGGCCCTCAAAGCCGAGCACTACGGCAGTGCTGTACACGTAGGCTACAGTAATCGCCAGGGCAATCAGGGTCATCATGCCCGGCTGTTTCTTTTTCAGCTCGTCAATCAGTCCGGAGAGAAACGGCCAGCCACCAAAGAAATAGACTACGGAGGATAACGCAGCAAGAATCCACGTGTCACCGGCAAATCGCCAATCCACACGCAGGAAATCCTGAATCATGGGAGAGAGGGCAAGGATGGGTATCGTGAGCCCGAGAACCCACCAGAATCGCCATTTGAAATCCTCCATCATATGCTTGTGATGTTCGTGGTGGGAGTGCCCTGAATGGCCGCCGTTATCATGACCCTCATGCTGTTCACCATTATTGTGATGATGGTGATTATCCTTATGTCCCATTACTCTTGCCGGTTGATTGATTTTTTAATTTTCTTTCAATATAGAGCCCGCCAGATTGTAGAACTGCTTTACATATCGTTCATCATCTGTATGCAATTCATGTGCATGCCCATCATGGGGGATTGTCCCATCAATTCACGCATTTGCTCGCGGTCAAATTCTTCGCTCTCCATCATGGCCGTCATCTGCTGCAAATGTGCTTTCATCTGTTCTCTTTGTTCCGGATTATTCATTATCGTTTCCATCCGGTCGAGCATCATCTCATGGTTCTCTCTCATCATGATGGATGAATGCATGTGCCCCATAAACTCACTGCGCATTTCCGGATTTTCAGCCATTTGAGCCATCATTGCCTGACGCTGCTCAGGATTGTCCATCATCTGCCCCATTTGCTGTTCGCCTGTCATGTGATGGCGTTCTCCATCCTGCGAGTGATTACACTGCGCAAGTATTAAAGGAAGACTTAGTAGCAGTGCAAAAATGAATGCTTTTCTCATAATTTTTTCTCCTGTTGTGTTAGTCTTATAAATCGTTTTTTCGTTCTTCGTACTCCTCTTTGGTGATTTCACCTTTCGCATAGCGCCGTTTCAGAATTTCCAGGGGTGATTCATCCTTACCGGCCTGTTTCTTCGTGCTGCTTTTCATTATCACTCCTATAACAGTCAGAATTACAGCTATAATCAAGATCCACCAGAAACCCATCATCCAGCCTCCTCCAAAAAAATGAAAATCATGCATAGTTTTCTATGTAGTTAATTGGTACATAGTATCTTAACAAATTTCTTCCCTGATTCGATTCATAAAAAAGCCGGCTAAAGCACATAAGGTTTAAGGCTGGAAATTCAGCATTCTATATGACATGGATATACGATGCAGATCGTGGTTAAGAAGTAAACCACCCGGGCTCATGGTTCATTAATCTGCAACGATCAGCCAGCCTGAGTTCACTGTCAGGCTGGAAATTACCATTGAACTGAACTACCTCTCCATCGTCAAGATCAACTGTGATGATGGGTAAATTCCTGATTCTGGCTCCGAATTCTACCTGAAAGCCTAAAAAAAGCGGGGTCTCTGAAAAGGGATCTTAAATAAAAACCAAGAATGCAATCTGTTAAATAAAACTGAAGATACGGTAACCAGGAATTTCTCATACGTTTTTGATCACTTTGTTAATGAGGTCACGGATCTCCGTTGCGATTTCTGCCAACCCCTCATTTTCAACAGCCTGCATGGATGCCATCGGATCAACTGCAGAAACTTCAACTTCTCCATTTTCATGTTCTTCAACAATGACGTTGCAGGGAAGCATAGTGCCGATTTTATCTTCTTTTAGAAGAGCCCGGTGTGCAAGACCGGGATTGCAGGCGCCAAGTATCTTATATTTTTTGAAATCTATATCCAGTTTTTTCTTCAGGGTCTCTTTAACGTCGATCTCGGTTAAAATACCAAAACCCTCTTTTTTGAGTTCATCGGTTACTTTTTCAATGGCCTCATCAAAAGTACCACTGAAAAAAGTTGATATGTAATAGTGCATAATTATGGTCTGTTTAGGTTCTATCAGTAATGTCTAAATGTTAGTTAAAGAGTATTGATTAGACACAACTGACAATTCCTGTTAATCCGGCTTCGATAAGAATAATCTTTACAATTAGATTCTTTCTTAAATCCTGATTTTCACTAATGTGTTAAAAAAAAGGTACCGGGTATATCAGAAATGTGATCATTCTATTTAAGGGATGTGGAACATATTAATTCCAAAAAGTTACACATTTCACAGTTTAATTCTCCTGACACCTTTGCTGCTTTCTGCGATCAAGAGCACAACTTTACCCTTAGCTGCATGTTCATGGTTCTAACTTATTGCACCGCTTCAAACTCAATAAGCCGGAGCTTAACCGTGCCCGAACCCGAAAATGCGATTCCGGTTTTACCTGCCTCCATCTCATCATCATGGGTATGGACTATTGTATTTCCATTTTGATAACCATAATAATGCTGACCGGAAGCAGTAACCCTGAATGTACTCCATTCACCGGTTTCAATCAGGCCTGAACCGAGAATGTTATCTGATCCATTCACCTTTTGCCCCTGCTGAAGTTCTGATCCTGAAATCCGGATATATTGATAGTTCTCGCTATCGGTGTAGTGATGAATCAACAGAAATTCGCCGTCCAAATCAGTCAGGTTAACTTCAGCGCGGCCGTCAATAGCGCTCAACACCCCTCCTGTTAAAAGAAACAACTTCTCATCTGCGGCAGAGAACTCAAGATGAGTACGCCCATCATCCCGTCCGGTGGATGCTTGCACCTCAGCCATACCTTCAACCGTAAATGATTCGGTTAGAACCTGCTCTGCTCCGGCTCCAATTCGCCAGGTCCATGAGCCATCCCCGCGGATCTCCGGCCCGGCTTCTTCCCTAAAATCGGCAAGCCGCTGTTCCAGCTCTTCAATTTGCTCACTCAGACGATCCATTTCACCCACCGCCACACCGTGTTTGTAAACCAGTTTGGCTCCCAGTTCGCCCGTTTGCCATAACATTCCTGTACCGATTAATGCAGGAGCAATAAGAGCCGGCAGAAGCCATCCTTTCTCAAGCTCTTTGCTCCAGGTCCAGAGGCGGATAGCAGTGAAGATTCCGAAAAAAATCAGTGTGTAGAGTGCCCAGTCTTCATGAGACGTAACAACCGGAACAGCGTTACCTGTTACCGACACGGTCTCTGCAGCCTGTCTTCCGGATAAGAAAGCGGCAATCAGTCCAATGGTTCCTGTAGTGTAAAGTGCAATCACAGTATTGTGCAGCCAGCTCTGATCTCTGAACCAGAGTCGGGACAGGTCAAACAGTACAGCTACTACCAGTAGTGCAATTGGAAAGTGAACAACAAACGGGTGAATATTGGGTATCCAGTCGGGTATCATGATTCAGTGTTCAGTTTTACAGGTTACAGTGTGGCAGTTATTAGATTATTTGAAGTGGTCAGGATGAGAGTTTCAGGCAGAATCAACAGCAATTCAGACTTTCCTGTATTGGCGGACAAGCCACTGAGCCAAAACTGCAAAACACACAACAGTCACCTTTTTCAGGCTTCAGAACGGTTTTACATGATTCACACTCATAGAAGAACAGGCAGGACGTTTCCGGCATCTGTTCTTCTTTTTGATATCCGCACTCAGGGCAGGTTATAACAGACTCTTTGTGTGTAGTTGCCATCTTAAGGTTCAATTCTTTCAATCACCCTTCCGCAACGCAGCATCGTATCGGGCATGTACGGATTCATAACCTGATTTTCTCTGCTGAGCCAGCTTCCGCCTTCGTTATTGAAAGCCATCGGGCAGTGCTGGTGATAGACCACACCTTCTATACCAAAATCTTTTACACTCTCAATCAATGTTTCGGACAGGCTGTAAAAGTGGGTACGGATCTCATCCAGATCGGCTGACCCGGTGATTTCAGACAAATCTGAATCGATTTTTTTGTATGTACCCATCCATTTCATATGATTATCACCTTCCGGCCTGTGTTCGACGATATTTTCAAGCTTTTCCTGCATTTGGGATACAGCAGAGTGAGCTGCACCGGCATCAGATTCAACCAAGGCATCTTTAAGAACCAGGTAAGTTTCAATCAATTCAGTGAATTCTGTTGTTAACTTGTCTGAGTTATGATCATGCCCCTGTGCAAATATGGTTCCGAGGAAAAGAAATAAAATGAGAGATGTTGTGATTAATGATGTTTTCATCTTTACGATCTGTTTAAAGTTTATGTTGACTTAAAATTTGTGTTCGACAGCTCCGGTCGAGGGTGAGTCTCACAACTCAAAACTTACCTCTCAATTCTAGAAATCACCTCCCCGCACATCAGCATCGTCTCCGGCAGGTAGGGGTTCTGGATCTGTTCTTCACTGCTCAGCCAATAAGCGCCCTCATCCTCAAACGCCATCGGGCAGTACTGTTGGTAAACAATCCCATCAATACCAAAAGATTTAACGGCCTGAACCAGCATGTCCGAGACATAGCGAAACTGCGTGCGAATCTCTTCGATGTTGGCAGCTTCGTCCATTGCACTCAAATGCGCCATCAGGTTGCTGTAGCTCTCCATCCAGGCAACATGGGCGTCACCCTGGTTGCGGTGCTCACCGATAGACTCAAGCTCACCCTTCAAACCGGATGATAACCGGGATGCCTCCTCAAAATCGGACTCAACCAATGTATCTTTCAATTCGAGATATACGCGGATCATCTCCGTTAACTCAGCCCTGAAATCATCGGAAACGCCCTCACTGAGATCTTCTGCTTCAGCTGTATGCTCCTCACGCTCTCCGTGCTGATGTCCCGCAGGAACGGCACCGGTTCCGGGCTGACGGTTCATCATACTGAAGCGATCGGCAAGCTGCATTTCACTGTCGATCCGGAATGCGCCGTGGAAGACCACCTGCTCATCGCCATTAAGGCCATCTTCAATTACAAAATGGTCTCCTGCCCGGCGGCCAAGCTCAACTTCATGCACCCGGAATTCGGGAACCTCACCGGAATCATCTTTCACATAAACCAGAGAACGGGATCCGGTCCAGAGTACTGCTGATGACGGCACCATCAGATTCTCTTCACGGCCATTGCTTTGAAGTATTCCGGTTACCAGCATATCAGGCCGCAGACGATGATCACTGTTGGCAATATCCGCCCGGATACGGATGGTTCTGCTTTGCGGATTGAATGTGGGGTCGATATATGCTACCGAAGCTTCATAGGTTCTGCCTGGATTAGAGCGGGTACGGAATTCGATGTTATCGCCCACTGAAATCCAGTCAATGTCTTCTTCATAGGCTTCCAGAGTAACCCACAGATGATCGAGGTTGGCCACTTCATAAATTACGGTTCCTTCCATCACATGCTGGTCGTCCACCACATTCCGCACCATCACATATCCGTCAACAGGCGAGAGAATTTCCATGTGGGTCTGTATTTCTCCCCGCCCTATAATTCCCTGAATTTGCTCATCGGTGAATTCCCAGAGTCTGAACTTTCTCACGGCCGACTCATACATACCGGGATTTCGATCTCTGTTACGGTATGCCTCCAACAGTTCCCGCTGGCCACTGACCACCTCCTGCGAATAAATCGTGGCCATTACCTCGCCCTGCCGGATGGGTGCCCCGGTAAAATCGATCTTCACATCGTGAATGCGTCCCTCAAAGTGAGCCGTAACATAACTGATGCGCCGTTCATCCACAGCAATTCGTCCGGGCAGTGTAATCTCTTTCTGAGGAACACCCCGAACTACCGGAGTCGTCTGTATGTTCGCAAGCTGTATAGCCGCCTCCGTCATTACCATGGTAAAGTCATCTTCCCGTGCTTCCGATGAAGCAGGAATCAGATCCATACCACAAATGGGGCATGAACCCGGCTCATCGCTGCGAACAGATGGGTGCATGGAGCAGGTCCACACTTCATTGCTGCTTTCAGTTTGCGCATGATCGTGTCCCGTATGGTCGGTTTGGTCGCTTGATCCGCCAAATATCATCCAGCCGAGTAGAATACCTCCCAGCAGGATGGCGGCGTAAGTAAGGATTTGTGTTTTTGTGATGTTCATTGGTTTACTTTTTTTGTTTTTTTTAAAATCGGTTTAAAAGTCCCCTCTTGAGAGGGGATTTAGGGGTGTGTTGAACAGGGCAAATGCCTCTGGAGTCATCCCCCTGCGCCTGCGGCGCTTTCCCCCTTCTAAGGGGGACTATACCCAATTAAGCTCTCAATTT
>SLJB01000005.1 GCA_007135335.1 Balneolaceae bacterium | reverse complement strand
TTTATACCCTTACAAGATACAAAAACACAAAATTAAGTAGAAATTAAAACGTTAAATAATCAGGGTTTTTCAAAGCCCCCATATTATGAATGATTATTCATTCGTAAAACTGGTATATATAATATAATGACTGATAAATCATTCAAAAAATTAGATTCCATGAGTGATAGAGCGTTATCCGAATATATTGGGGCGTTTGTAAGGCATCATCGCATGGAGCAAAACAGAACTCAGGATGAGCTGTCAGCAGCGGCCGGCATCAGTCGGTCTACTCTGAGTTTGCTGGAACGGGGCGAAACGGTTACTGTTGCTACACTTATACAGGTATTGAGGGTTTTGGATCAGATAAAGGTACTACGTGCATTTGAAGTACGAGAGACAATAAGTCCGCTGGCTTTAGCCAAATTGCAGAAAAAAAAGCGTAAACGGGCAAGTGGTAAATCAAAAAAAGACGATAACAGTGAAGAAACAGAATGGTAAGCCATGCAAGCAGCAGAAGTGAAAATATGGGATAAATTAGTGGGTGCTGTAGCCTGGGATGAAGAAGCAGGTTATGCCATCTTTGAATACGACCCCAATTTCAGGCAATTAAACTGGGATTTAGCACCCCTTGAAATGCCGGTATATGATAGTAGAAACCAATTCTCATTTCCTGAATTGCGAAAAGAGAAAAATCCAGAACACGACACTTTTAAAGGTTTACCCGGTTTGCTTGCCGATACACTGCCTGATAAATATGGGAACCAGTTAATTAACCAATGGCTGGCACAACAGGGTCGGCCTCAGGACAGTATGAACCCGGTAGAAATGCTCTGTTTTATCGGAAGCCGGGGTATGGGTGCTCTTGAATTTGAGCCGGCTATGCTCAAAGAGACCAAGCGGACATTTTCCGTAGAAATCGATAGCCTTGTGGCCACAGCACAACGTATGCTGGGCAATCGTGAAAGATTTGCAGCTAATCTCACCAAAGATGAGGAAAAAGCTGTATCGGAGATTTTGAAAATTGGTACCTCAGCCGGTGGAGCTCGTCCAAAAGCCGTGATTGCCTGGAATGGAAAGACCGGAGAGGTGAAATCAGGACAAACCAAAGTGCCTAAAGGATTTGAACATTGGCTTATCAAACTGGACGGGGTAAGCGATGTACAGCTTGGTAACACTCTTGGTTACGGAAAAGTAGAAATGGCTTATTACAACATGGCTATAGCGTGTGGCATTGAGATGATGCCTTCGCAGCTTCTGGAAGAAAACGGCAGGGCACATTTTATGACCAAACGCTTTGACCGGGAGGACAATGATGTGAAACATCACGTACAAACGTTCTGTGCGATGAAGCATTTCGATTATAACCTGGTTACTAGTTTTAGTTATGAACAGCTCTTTCAGTGCATGCGGGAGCTAAAACTGACCTATGCAGATGCCGAGCAGATGTTTAGAAGAATGGTGTTCAATGTGATAGCGCGAAATTGTGACGATCACACCAAGAACTTCTCGTTTTTACTCAGGCAGGGGGGCAAATGGGAGTTATCCCCGGCATATGATTTGTACCATGCATATCGTCCGGGCAGCGAATGGGTTAGCCAGCATGCGTTAAGCATCAATGGCAAAAGAAAAGAGATAACCAAAGCGGATTTACTGGTTATTGGAGAGTCCATTCGGTGTAAAAAGGCATCTGAGATTATTGATGAAATAAATGATATCGTGAATCAATGGAAAAAATTTGCAGATGAAGTGAATGTAAGGCCTGCCTTGCGTGATGAAATAGCTAAAACACTGATTCATCTTAAAAGCTCAGCTGGTTAGAGGAACTTAAACAACGCTGAACTCTCCATCCATTGCAGAGACTGTAAAAATGCCACGAAAGCACGGAGAATTCAGTGCCTTTCCGTGCTGCCGCGGCAAAGTTAAAATAGGGATGATTGAGTAATTTTATAGAGCCTCAGTAAATTTGGGGCTATTTTCTTGCAAAAGTACAATCTCATCTCTGACTCACATCAACTTAAATCTCAATCTTTTCGGTGAGTGTTAAAGCCTTCTGATAAGTCGCCTCAAGATCTTCTCCCAGAAAAGTGTAATGTGCCATTTTCCTGCCGGTTTTACTCTGAATTTTTCCATACGAATGAAGATGGGCATAAGGTTGGGCCAGTGCATCTTTTGAAATTTCCACAACTGCCGGTCTGTTTTGTGTGCCCAATAGGTTGATCATTACTGCAGCCGGCCTGATCATCTCTGTGCTGCCTAACGGAAGCCCGCAAACTGCCCTCACATGATTTTCAAACTGGGATGTTACGCACCCTTCAATGGTGTAGTGCCCGGAGTTATGAGGGCGTGGTGCCGATTCATTGAGAAGGAGTTCACCACTTTTAGTCAGGAAAAATTCAAAGGCGAAAATGCCTTTTCCATGAATAGCTTCAGTAGCTTTTACAGCCATTTCCTGTGCCCGTTTTTGGATGGAGCCGGATACAGGTGCCGGCGCTTTCACCGCCACACAGATGTGATTCTCCTGAACCGTTTCGCAGCAGGGATATACCACATGGCCGGTTTCATTGCGGGCAACCTGAACGGCAAGCTCATGGGTGAAATCCACAAAGGCTTCGGCTAAAATGTCGTGGCCTGCATCGCCTCCAAGTTTTTTGAATGCATTTTGGGCTTCTTCAGAGTTTTTTACGGTTTTATTTCCATATCCGTCATATCCGCCTTTTGACGATTTCAAGAGGTACGGCCAGCCGTGCTCATCACCAAAGCGGGTTAAATCATCAGCTTGTTTGATTAAGAGATAGGGAGTTACAGGAATTCCGGCACTTTCAAATGTTTGCTTTTCGATCAGTTTGTTTTCAATCAGTTCAAAACTTTCCGGGGCGGGATAGATAGGGGTGCCTGATCTTTTCTGAAGCTCAAACAGTATGGAGGAATCGATGAACTCATTTTCAAGGGTGATGATGTCGCAAGCTTTAGCAAAATCCATCATCGATTCCACATCATCAAACGCCCCGGAATAGGAGCGGGGAGTCATAAACTGAACAGGTTCATCTTCGGGCCTGTCTGAAAAAACAGCAACCTGCATTCCGTAGCGAAATGCCTGCAGTGCAGACATCCGTGCAAGTTGTCCGGCGCCTAAGAATCCAAGTACAAAATCAGTAGAGAGTGGGTTTTTCATGCAAATAAGTTCGTTTAATATATAAAAGATCAACTCGTCATGCCTCAGTGAAAGCAGGCATCTCCGTACTATATTCTGAAGCCGTGTCCTGCCAAAATCAAGAGATTCTTCACTAACGCGTGAGAATGATAGACTTAAAAATCTCTGAAAAGGTAATGAGTTTGCAGCGCAATGGGAATCAAAAATGTTGAATATACCGGTTACAGCGTTTCCATAATTTTTTCGAGTCGGGCCGCAATCAGCATAGGTGTTGGGTGTGTGAGGAAAACGGGATTTTTCCGGTTGGTGAGTACCAGCTCAATCACGTTGGCCTCAAGGTCAGTAATTACATTGGCCAGACGATTTATTCGGTACTCTCGCGATCCCCTTCCCGTAATCACCATCCGGCGATCGGTGAGGGTTAGCGTACCGGTCAGTTGAATCTCAAAGCCAAGCTCCCGGTATTGAACACGATTTTGCTGAAACCGGTTCAAAACCCTCTCTTCGAGCAGGCGGGTATTGTTGAACTCATCATAACACACCTCACCCCGTACCAGAGGTATGGAAGCCTCTGTTTCCTTCAGCGGTTTTTCCATCTCCCTTCGCACCAGCGATGCCAGGTTAAGGTAATTGAGTTCTTCAAAGATAAAATCTTCAGGCAGATTCAGTTTTTGAACCAGTTCCCTCATCTGTAGCTCTTCCTCTTCACTCAGAAGATGATCTTCAAGCACAGCATCGAGTGAGTGCGTTAAAAAGGCCCGTTTAGTCTGCTCTTTGATGGATTCGGAAACGGGAAGAATTTTCTCAATTTCATTAAAAACCAGAATATGCTGCTCATCGGGCTGTTCGATGGCTATTTGCAGAAGAATACCGTAAAGATCATGCATAAAGCGATCCGCGCATCGCTTAGGAGCATGCTCAATATAAATTTTGAGGGGCTCTTTGGCTGCTTTTTCAGGATATTTTTCAAAGTTTTCGGCCGCGGATTCAACCAGGTTTTTACCTCTTTTTTTCCAGTGATGGTCCCGAATCAGAAAAAAAGATAAGATGAAGATCAGCAGCAGAGAAATGAGCCATACAAACGGAAGGTTTACAGCGATTCCATAAATTCCCGCCGCAAAAATAATCAGCCAGAGAATCGGATTTTTAAACCACGCGAGGTTTTCTGTCAGCTCCGGTAAAGGATACGTTTTAAGATTACTGAACATGGACTCAAAGGTGGTGCCGGTATCTACAAAAAGATCGGTTGTTCCTCCATATCGGGTTGTTTGTCCGGATTGCAGCTGCCCTGTTGTCCCCCTGTTTTTTCGGCTACCCTTACCGAGCTGTTTACGGTAATACAATCCATGCCGGCCGCCATAAACATAAGTTCCTTTCCGGTTCAACCCTAATCGTGCGCCCGTAACGCCAACGGAAAGCCCAAGACCTCCTTTTGATAAATTAAGCCGTACAGGCCCCGCCCTGAATGCTTTTCTGATAAAAAATGCCATGAACCAATCTGCTAAAGTTGAAGGATTTCAGCAAGTTAGAAAATCAGGTTTTTGCCCCGGTATTACAAACTGACCTGCACTCCCCCCATCATCCATCGGCCGGGCATGGGTGCACCGAGTATTTCCTGGTATTGGGTATTGGTGAGGTTGATGATGCGGCTGTAGAATCGCACTCCTTCACCAAACGGGGATACTGAAACCCTGAGGTGAGTCATAAAATAGGAGGAGGGAACATCGCCGTTTACGATTGCGTCCGATTCGGAGGAGCGCACATTATAATTTGATTGGGACTGCACCGAAAAAATGGAGCTGTTATAGTGCAGCGAAAAACTTATCTGGTGCGAGGGATGGTTTGCGATATACCTCGAAACCGTTTCCTGGTTGCTCGTTGTTTTGATGTAGGTGTACCCGGTGCCTGCGGATAATGTACGGTTGTTGGTGAACCTCAGATTCCCATCAAATAGAAACTCCACTCCGCGAGCACTGCTGCTTGAGATATTTGACGCGTAGAAATACTCTTCATCAGGAAGCAGATTGGTTGCGTTTTGAATTTGATTGGAGTTTACCAGGGCGTAATCAATCAGGTTGCTTGATGATCGGTAGAAAAAGGTGGGTGAAAACCGAAGCTGCCTTGCAGGTCTCCAGTCGAAACCGGCATCAAAAGTGGTCGATTTTTCGGGTTGAAGATCGGGGTTTCCGATATTTCGAAGGGGGGTGAGGTTTGAGATTTCTGATGAAATGTATCGCTCAGTAAAATCACCCACACGTACTGCCTGCCCGACTGAACTGCGAAGGGTTAATGATTCAAAATTATAGGCTGCGCTCAATTGCGGAAGCAGGTTTGCACTTCCGGATGCATCGAACTGCAGGCGCAGGCTTGAGGTGACGCTGAGTCCGCCCTGCCAGTTTGCTGAGCTGATCACGTAAAAACCCCCCATGCCATCCTGATGGTTACCGCGATCGGTGCTCTCAATTTTTTTATCGACAAACTGACCGCCGGTCATCACCCGAACCCGGCTGATCCGGTTTCCCAAAAAACGAACACGGCTTGCATCAAATTCAACCTGATGGGAGAGATTGAGGTACATGAGGTTAGTAGTGTGCTCATTGGCCGGTGTAATGGCAGAATTAAAATCAAATATGTCATCCACACTCCGGTACGAGGCATTGAGCTCTACACGGTGATTCCCGTTGTTATAGTTCAGCGATGTAAGCCCCCAGCGGCTGGTGATCTCTTCAGTGGATTCATCAAAGATACTTCGGGTGTAGAAGTACCGGGCGTCAAAATCGCGTTTATCATAACCTCCGCGTACATACCACGACCAGTTTTCGCTGAATCGATGCGAGATGGCTGCGGATGTGTTAAGCAGTTTAAAATAACTGTTGTACTCCTGCTGATCGGAGATTCCCCCGGTAAAACCGGGATTTGCAAATGTTTCACCGTCCGAACGGCTCGAGCGCACCGATGCGCTGAACCGCCACCGGTTTGCCTGAAGCTCAACGGCGGCATCGGCCATCTGCAGACCATTTTCGCCGGCTGCAATATCGGTGTTGGCGTGGCGAAGCAGACCGTTGCCGGATTCAATTTCGCGTTCCATATACATTTTGGTTTTGATGTGTACCACACCGCCAACGGCATCCGCTCCGTAGGATGTACTTGCAGGCCCGCGAATCAGCTCAACCTGACCGATTTCCGACATCGAAACCGGAATGTTTGTGTTAAAGTGGGCTGTGAGAGGATCATTCAGCGGCACATTATCCAGCATAAAGAGAACCTGGGAAAATGTACTTCCCCGGATGCCCACATCGGCCTGCACGCCAAATCCCTGCCGCGCATTGATATTCACACCGGGAAGAGACCGAAGCAGCTCATCAACCGAGGTGACCGCCATATTGCGGATATCCTGCCGGGTGATGACCGATACATGTTTTCCGCTTTCAGATACGGTGGTTGTAATGCGAGATGCAGTAACGGAGATACTGTCCAGCTCCACGCTGAGTTGTGCAAAGAGAACGGGTGAAGTGAAAAACGAAATGAATAGGAGCAGGGTAAATTTTTTCATGAGACAAAACCACAAGATGTCGGGATAGATTTGTTAGATCTTAGAATCGCCCGAAAAGATAAGAGATTAGGAGGTCTTTTTCTTGATGCGGTCTGATCTAAATTCCTATGACCTGCAAGACCTTCTGCTTGTTTGATACTCTTTTTTGGTGTCACTGAGATCCCTTTTCACCCCGACAGATTATATACAGGGGCATTAAAAGGTAGTAATCTGCTGTCGGGCGTCATCGGGATGACACGCATACAACGCATTGAATATGCGGCGTATTAAGTATTCAGGCATGCAGTAATTTGTGTTACGCCGCGTGGTTGACCCGGGGTTGCTATCAGCCCCAATGGAAGAGCACTGCTGTTATCATTCTTGATTCAGTCATTTCTCATTTTTCAACTACAAAACCAAAATCAGTCAACAATTCGCTCGGCAGTTGAATTAAACATATGGAGAAGATTTCCGGTGAGGTTATTATCATCCTTTTTATCTAACTGAAGAGAAACGTAGTATCCCTCGGCGGTCCAGTACACGGTAATTGAATTCTCTGCTTCCTGGATTCTTTCGATCTCTGCCCGGGTTCCATCAGGTCCTTCAAACCAGCCGGTGAGGTTGTCTCCATCCCGTTTGAGAGCCATAACCATCGTATGATCGCCATCAGGAGTGTCAAATATCTGAACCTGCCACCGGTCAGCAAAAAAATCATCGTTCAATTGATTTGCAAAGAGAATGGATGAGGTAAAAAGGAAGAGCAGTCCGGTCAGAATGATGTTTCGTAGTTTCATGATTGGGTGTTTTATTTCAATGATGCAGGTACCAAGTATTATTGTACCATATTGTTACAATAATACTTTTTCCGGTTGCAACAAATGGAGTGTACAATAAAATTTGTCGTAATAAGAAAATGGCTTTCGTTATTCTCTTGAAGGTGATCAAATTATGAAAACGATTCAGTCGTTTCTGCTGTTTATAGATCACAATCGAACGAACAGAACAGATGCTAAAATCAGATATCAGCCGAATTGTAGAAATGGCCTGGGAAGACCGAACACCCTTCGAGGCGATTGAAAAACAGTTTGGACTGGATGAAAAAGAAGTTATAAAACTAATGCGGGAAGAGATGAAACCTTCCGGCTTCAGAATGTGGAGAAAAAGAGTGAACGGGCGAAAAACAAAGCACAAAACCCTGAGCAATCACTCCGAAATACGATTCAGCAGCCCGAAGAAGTATTAATTATTTCAGGGAAATTCAGCGAATTTGTTTAACCTTTTTGCACATTCTGCACGAAACCAATCAACTATTCATCCAGCGGTACAAATGCGAGTCCGTTATTTGGATTCATAGGCACCACCAACTGGTGAGCACCTGAATCGTAGCAGAGTGAAGCTCCATTTGGAATGTTTTCGGCAATCAGCTCGGCGGGCTCTCCGTCACGAATCCGGGATATTCCGCCCTGTGTTACGCTGCTTACATATTTGGTTCCGTCTGCCATAATCGCAATTCCATCACCGCCCGGCTGCACAGCATATTCGGTTTTGAGCAGTTCTCCTTCCTGGGTGAATGTCATTACTTCATTGTTGCCAAAATTGACAACCACAATATTGCCATACAGATCAAAATCGATGCCGTTCGGAATATGTAAGGGCTCATTCTGCAGGAAGATTGATACCTCTCCGCCGGGTGATATTTTCCACACCCTCCAGCTATCAGGATCGGGATCTTGTCCGAAATCTCCGCTTTGTGTTGTATAAATCGTGCCATCATCTGCCACAGCCAGATCATTCAGCCATGGAGAACCCTCTACGATAACTTCACCGACAGGTTCGCCGGTTCTCATATCAAACATGCGGATCACACCAACTCCGGGATCATCAGGTCCGGTATCACCGTCACGATCAGCCAGATAAAGAATACCATTTGTGATATGGCTGCCAAAAGGTTCATTCAACACAAGTTGCGGGGAAAGGTAGTCACGGGCAGCCGGATTTTGAATACCGATCCAACGTGCCGTGTGAACGGAACCATCAGAATTGAGCAGAGAGATCCATCCATCGTTAGCCCGAACGTTCTGAGGAACCCCGCGATTGGGCACCACGATCAAGCCGCGTTCTTCATCATACGAACAGCTTTCAGCGGAAAAGATTGCACCATAAACCTTCACATTGGGCGAGATTTCTGCAAACGTGCCATCAGCCGATGGAGTAATCGGCAGCCCAAGCGGATTTCCAACATAATAATCTACTGTTTCCCGATCCGGTTGAGAGGCTCTCTCAGAGCAGGCTGTAAAGGCGGTTGCTAAGAGAAGCAGGGAGATGAAATGTGATCGTTTCATAATGGTGTCTGTTTATCAGTTGATGTTTAAATGAATGTACGTGTTTTATATGAAACTGAGTCAGGATAATGAGTGGAGCCAAAAAATTCTTTTTTGAGTTATAATAGAGGGAGTTGCTTTATTAAAATAGAACAGAGTTAACATGAATTATCATAGCCGTTCACTTGAATTGGACTTGAAAACTTCCCGCCGGGTTTTTCTTAAGCAATTCTCACTGCATACTGTATGAATATGACGATCTTTATACTTTGAAGTGAATGTCGGTTTCTTCATTTCGCACCGGTTATTTTAGTATGTACAAGAACAAAACGTTAAAAGGAACCCGCCATCCCAAATCAATCTACACTTCCATTTCAAAGATTCACTATCTTACGGGCTTAAGAAATTTTTAAGCGTGTTCATCTATGACCTACCTCTCTACTGACAATCTTTCAAAAAGCTTTGGACTGAAACCTCTTTTTGAAGGGCTTACTTTTGGAATCTCCAAAGGCGACAAAACCGCATTGATTGCCGAAAACGGAACGGGTAAATCAACCCTGCTGAAAATTTTGGCCGGTTTGGAGACGCCCGACACGGGTGAGGTGATGGTTCGCAACGGAATCAGAATCGGCTACCTGGAGCAGGAACCGGAACTGGATGAACGGCTCACCATCAGTGAATTTGTATCACAGGGGCATTCCGATCTGGGGCAGATTGTACAGGCGTATGAAAAAGCTGCGAATGCACAGGCCGAAGATTACAACGAAGAGACCGCAAAAGCGTTCGAAAAAGCCACAGCAAAAATGGAGGCGGCAAACGCATGGGATTATGAGCAGCGAATGGAGCAGATTCTCAGTGTGCTGAACATACACAACCTGGAGCAATCGGTTTCCACACTCTCCGGTGGAGAGAGAAAACGGGTGGCCCTGGCTTTTGTGCTGCTGGATGATCCCGATCTGCTGATCCTGGATGAGCCCACGAACCACCTGGATGTAGAGATGATCGAGTGGCTGGAGGCCTATCTTGCCAAAGCGAATGTTACCTTGCTGATGGTAACTCACGACAGGTATTTCCTCGACACGGTTTGCAACCACATCCTCGAAATGAACGCCGGGGAGCTTTTTCACCATAAAGGGAATTACCAATACTTCCTGGAGAAGAGGGCAGAGCGGGAAGCCGTTCGGCAGACGGAAGTGGCTAAAGCGGGGCAGCTTTTCAAAAAAGAGCTGGAGTGGATGCGTCGCGGACCCAAGGCACGGACAACGAAGGCAAAATATCGGATCAAAGCATTTCACGATACAAAAAAGAAGGCTGAAGACACTACCCCCGACTCCGAACTGCGCCTTGAAACCACCATGACGCGCATGGGCAAAAAAGTGCTTGAAGTAAAAAACATCAAAAAGAAATTTGACGACCTGGTGATTCTGGATGGATTCAGCTATTCGTTTAACCGCGGCGAGCGTATCGGTATCATCGGGAAAAACGGGGTTGGAAAAAGTACATTTCTTAACATCCTGACCGGACAAGAGCCGGTGGATTCGGGGGATGTAATCACGGGAGAGACCATTGTTTTCGGCCACTACCGCCAGCAGGGGATAGAGATTGATGAAGGGATGAGGGTGATCGATATCATCAAAGAAGTTGCCCTTGTGATTGAACTTGCTGACGGAAGCCGTATTTCGGCTTCCCAGTTTTTGGAGCATTTTATGTTTACATCCGAAATGCAGTACACCCCGGCCGAAAAACTGAGCGGTGGAGAAAAACGGCGGCTCGGTTTAATGATGACGCTCATCAAAAACCCAAACTTCATGATTCTGGATGAGCCTACCAATGACCTGGATCTGCAGAGCCTTCAAAAACTTGAGGAATTTCTTCTGGGATTTGGCGGATGTTTGATTGTTGTATCTCACGACAGGTTCTTTATGGACAAACTGGTGGATCATTATTTTGTTTTTGAAGGGGAAGGGGTTATCCGGGATCATCACGGAACCTACTCGGAATACCGTGAGGAGCAGCTTCAGGAAGAGCTTCAGAAAAAAAGAGATCAAAAAGCAGCAAGCAACATCAGGAAAGAGAAAACTCCTGAGAAAGAAAAAGCGCAGCCCAAAAAAGAGGCCCTGAGTTTTCAGGAAAAAAAAGAGTTTGCCAAACTCGAAAAAGAGATCGATCGTCTCGAAAAACAGAAAGCATCCATTACGAAAGAGCTGAACAGCGGCGAACTGGATTACCGGGAACTCGAAGAAAAATCCCTCGAGTATAAGTCGGTAGAAAATGAGATCGACGAAATTACAATGAGATGGCTGGAACTGGCTGAAAGAGCCTGATCAGAAGTTCTCAGTGCTATAGTAACCGGAGTTCGAGATAGGATTTATTTAAGAGTGTTCCACAGCCTGAGGTGGTGGACAATGGAAGATGAAGCGGTTTAAATGCGAAGTCAAATCATAAATATTTGACTCACATCACCACTCAGAGAGTCATCCCCCTGCTCTCTTTGTTCGCTTTCCCCCTTCAAAAGGAGACTTTTGGAGCTCCGTTCTTATCCCGATTGACGATAAAAAACATTTCAGGTATAAGATTTCCGGCCTGTGATAACACATCAAAAATTACTTTCAGTAATGGTTTAAGCTATTTTTATCGAACATTAGATATACATTACTTATACAATACAAACTTGATTTGTTCGGCACCTGTAAAACATGGTATATTACTAGGAGTTGCAGCAAATCAAATCCTTCGCAACAATGTATCAGCTCAATATTTGCCCGTCCAAAGCTGAATATTCAATCAAAAAGACCTATTTTATAAACTGCTGATTTTTCTGAATGCAGATCAACATTCACGTAAGCTGCTTCATGATTATCAGGGAAACGTATTCCTTATTTGGACAATGGTCCGGAATAAAGTGAGGAGATACCTGCTTTTGCTGAGGCATGACTGTCGGGAGTCGATCGGTGCCTTGAAATCGCTGAGGTATGACGATTAACGCATTTATTAAATTCATTCAAAAGAAGACACAAAACACGTTTATGAAAATTTCTTCCATTTCGGTTACTCTTTTTATCACATTGCTCTTTGCAATTACTGCTTTTTCATGTACAAATGATACACCGGAACCTGAAGAGCCGGTGGGGCCTGATCTGTTAATTCCGTATGCAATCTCAGACACCGGTGATCCAATTTTCAGGAACGGTCGAATTTATGTTAATGACTACAGTAATCTGCTTCACGCAGTTTTTATGATTGCCGGTAATTCAAGAGATTCTGAATATGCAAATGAAGCCTATCTGCCGGAGCTTCATCCGGATAAGATGAACGAAAGGGCGGAGGAGTGGCTGAACCTGGTGGGTGTCATAGACCGGTTTTTTCATGATTCGGGCCGTTTTGATTCTTGGTTTGAGGAGAGTGACAATGGGTATAAACCATCAGGTGAAGTAGATCTTTCCGTGTATCCTCATCTTGTGTACTCCTATCACATGCATCATCGCGGAGACCGGTTTGATGATCAGATTCTGTACGACAGGCTTTCACGTGAACCCTCTAACTATTTGGTGAAACCTGGAAGGTATTTGTTTGGTGATGTTCTTAGAGACGGCAAATTTTATCATCAGGATGGATCGGTGGACCACAAAAGTATGAGTTATGGCCTGGGTGGAGTTCATGGCCATGCGTACGCATGGATCATCTGGGCAAAACCAGGTGGTGAGGACAATATGGGAATTATGCCTGAAGAAGCACTGGAAGCCTGGCTCGGATACAGCACTGCAGAGATGGTGGAGATGTACAGAGAAATTGCAGCCGTCTTAGATAATTCATGGGTAGAAGATGTTTCAGTATACGATTTTGGTGATGGAACTACCTGGAGATTGGATGCCGTAGGAGCCATGATTCGCGGGAAAAAAGCGATGGCTGATTTCCTGTATATGTTTGGTACTGATGAAGACCGTGAGGTTGTACAAACACTGTTTGAGAGAACCATCTCTATGTTTGAGGCTGTTGAGCCACTTGCGCGCCCGTGGGGTCTCCCGAAAGAGATTTCATTTGCAAATGATGGAGTAGTTGCCGGTTCAGACCGCGTGGATATTTATGATTGGTACCAGTTTTTGAACCACATTGGCGGCGGTTACTCGATGGACAGGGAAAGGGAAGGCACAGCAATGTATATCACAAATCACCGGGAAGATCTTTTCGATACAATTGGTGAGCTATCAGACAGTGCACTGCTTGGGGCGCTTGAGTATCATCTGAATGAGAATAACCGCCTGGTAAGTGAGGTAAATTTCGAAAGTGGAGAGGTCGCTGATAACACCCTGCGGGTTTCTGTTGCCGGAATGTTTATAACCATGGCGGGGAATAACTACAGAAAAGGCAGTGCATTTGAACGGGCTTCTGACTGGGCTGATGTCTCTTCAGAAGTTGCGGATAGAAGCCGCCTTCTTTACGATCTGAAATTTGATCATATCCATCTTCTCGAAGAGAGTATCTCAAGGTAAGTGAGTAATAAGCCTAGTTAAATGATTGTTTGTGATTTTTCTAATCTGAAAAGAGGCAGGAGTTGCCGGATCAAGACCGGCATGAGGGTATGGATAACGTTTTTTCCTGCCGATTACACTTTTTCGGGCAGCGAATCAAAATGAAAGACAACCCAATCTGTCTCTTCAGTTTAACACCGGAATAAGTTTGGTTACTCAGGGTTTTGATGGCTATCTTCACGCCTGTTTCATGACAAAAAAGTTTTCAAAAAAAAATGATACATATACTTCAAAATCAGTTGCTCGAAAATTTGGCCGGACTTCTGCCGGATGAAATGCAAACCGCCTATGCACAAGAGGCCATTGCACTTGCAGTTATCTTTCTAATATCCGGAGTTGTTCATCTCATCATTCGCTACTGGATTATAAAGTTACTGCACAAACTGGATGAAAAAACAGCCACGGAATGGTATGCAGTCATCCTGAAACACAAGTTGCCTCAGCGTGCACTGTTCATTGTTCCGCTTCTCATCATTTACAACGGTCTTGGACTTTTACCTGAAATTCACTCCATACTCACAGAATTTGTAATTCGAATTGCTGCTGCCACAATGATACTTGTGAGCGCCCGTGTATTTGATGCGTTCCTTTCATCCGTTCACACCCTCTACCTGATGAGCCCGTCGGAAAATAAAACGCCGATCAAAAGCTACATTCAGCTTGGGAAGGTGGTGGTTTATGTACTTACGGGATTTTTCATCATTTCAAGTCTTGCTGATAAATCGCCCTGGTTCTTTTTAAGCGGAATTGGTGCCATTATGGCCATTATACTTCTGCTCTTCCGTGATACGCTGCTCTCGCTTGTAGCCAGTGTTCAGCTAACCAACAACGATCTGATTCGCGTTGGCGATTGGATTGAGATGCCCAACTTTGGTGCCGATGGTGATGTGATTGATATTGCACTGAATACGGTTCGGGTACAAAACTGGGATAAGACGATCTCTGTAATTCCAACACACAAATTTCTGGAGCACAGTTTCAGAAACTGGCGGGGAATGCAGGAGTCCGGCGGCAGACGTATTATGCGGGCACTCAACATTGATATTTCCAGCGTCCGGTTTCTATCCTGGCAAGAGATTCAGCGTTTAAAAACTTCACATCTGCTTGAAGGGTACATCTCAAAAAAGATGGATGAAGTGAACACATACAACTCAAAACATCTTAAAGACAGCCGTACTACCCTTACAAACGGCCGGTGGCTTACCAATATCGGTACGTTCAGGGCCTACATCGTTGAGTACCTGAAGAAGCACCCGCGATCAAATAAAAATCTGTTGATGCTTGTACGCCAGCTGGAACCCACAGAAAGAGGACTCCCCCTGCAGGTATATCTGTTTACAGACACCACTGCCTGGGCAGAATATGAAGCCATTCAGGCCGATATTTTTGATCACTTGATTGCTGTGGCACCCGAATTCGGACTCCGAATATTTCAGCAGCCATCTGGTCATGATTTTCAATATTTTATAAAATCATAGCAGATCAAAAATTCTTTTATCGAAATGCCTCTGCGAGAAAAAGAACGGTTGAAGGTTGAGGGTGAGGTCTCACTTTTCACGTTGAAGGTTTGTTGATTGTTGATGCCTAAATGAGGTTGAGGCTGAGGGTAAAGGTCTAAAGTCTCACTACTTGATACTCAATACTCACATCTGCGAGATAAAAAAATGTTATTCAGGGCGGTGTGCTTTTTTCATTCCCCTCAATCTTCTTAGATAGTTGTGATTGTCTTGCTTGTTACTTTAAGACAAAAATTTTAAAAACTCCTTTACTCTCTCCAACATTTCTCCTTTATTAGTGCATTCGTATATCTAAAAGACTCCTGAAAAATGAAAAATAAAGCTCTTCTGCTGATCTCATTTCTGCTGTTAACCTCCAATTGCACCCCAACAGAAAAATATGATTGGGAAGATGGCCGGTGGATTGATCTCACGCATGAATATTCTGATGAAACTCTCTTCTGGCCCACCTCAAGTACATTCAAAATAGATACTGTTTTTGTTGGGCAAACCGATGCCGGATTTTATTATGAATCGTTTGAATTCTGCACTGCAGAACATGGAGGCACCCATCTGGATGCCCCCATCCATTTTTTCGAGAACAGGAAAACCGTTGATCAGCTTGAGTTGAACCAGTTAACGGGCCGGGCAGTTGTGATTGATGTTACAAAGCAGGTAGCTGAAAACCGGGATTATGAAGTTCAGGTGAGAGACCTCACAAACTGGGAAACCGAACACGGTCTCATTCCGGATGGCTCTATTTTATTAATTAATACAGGACTGGCTGCCTACTGGCCTGAAGCGAAGGAGTATCTGGGAACGGATAAGCGGGGTGATGAGGGAGTTGCCGCACTCAGTTTTCCGGGAATTCACCCCGATACTGCGCAATGGCTCGTGGAAAACCGGTCGATAAAAGCTGCAGGTCTTGATACACCATCACTTGATTATGGTCAATCAGTACTATTCGAAACCCATCAGATTCTATTTGAACAAAACATACCGGGCTTTGAAAATGTGGCAAATCTCCATCTGTTACCGCCAACAGGTGCCTATATCGTGGCACTCCCCATGAAGATAAAAGATGGAAGCGGTGCTCCATTGAGAATTGTTGCGCATATCATGAATAAATAGAGCAGGTTTCTTCCGCGGCACTTTTCACAGCTTTTATCCTGCAACTTCTGAGACCCTTCAGCGTACCAATAGTTGATTAGGAGAGTGATTTCTGATTCAGGAACTCACTTTTCAGGACTTCTATCATCCATATACAAAGCATATGAAAATTGTGAATCTACGCTTCATAAAACTCGCTATTTTGCTCTTTGTGCCATTGATTCTGTTTAAAAACGGAGTTGCGCAGCAGCCGGCTGTACATACCATTCATTCAACTACAGAGAGTTCAATGGATGAACCCTACCGATCAGAATTTTTCACCGTGAGGGGCATTCCAAACATTTCGGTAAAGACAATCAATGGAAATATTGAAGTATACCAAAATACGGCCATCAGTGGTGTTCAGGTAGATCTTTATGTGGAGCGAAGCTTCTCGTTGTGGTCAGGTACCCGGAATCTGGACAATTACAGAATCGTTATTTATCAAAGAGGTGATCAGATCATCGCATCTGTAGAAGACAGGAGCAGGGGAGGTTCTTCACGCAGAGGGAGAGATGTTCAGTTTCATTTTGTAGTTCAGGTGCCGGCAAATTCATCCACGGATTTAAGAACCATCAACGGCTCCATACACCTCGACGGGCTTGAGGGGAAACAGTTTTTGCAGAATCAAGCCGGTTTGCTGTCGGCCGAAAACTCAAGCGGAGAAATACGGCTGATGTCATCCACAGGCAGTATTGAACTGAAAAATCTGAAAGGCAGTATGTTTGCAAAAACTGTGGTAGGCGATATTGATATTGCAGATAACGAAGGAGAAGTACGGGTGCGATCTACATCAGGCAGTATTTATGTTGAAAGAATGAGCGGCGCCCTCGTTGCGGCCACTACGAGCGGCGATATCATCACAGACTTTACAGATGTAAGTCAGGGTATATATCTGGAAACCACAAGCGGTGATATACAGCTTTCAATCCCAGCAGAGTATGGATATGAGATCCATGGAAAAGCCCTTCGGTTTGATCTGGCGGGCATTCAGCTATCCTCAATTTCAAGGCAGTCACAAAGCGCAAATGAACGTACAATCGTCTTAAGGGATGGTGGCTTACCCGTTCAGCTATCAACCGTATCGGGATATATCCGGGTTTCAGAGGAAAATTAAAAGGCAACGTGGTGAACAGATACTCACTTTTCATTTTATTATGGGGTATACTGAGTTTACAGGCAGGCATTGTACTCGCCCAGGATTCCTTTTTTCAATTTTCTGATGAAATTGAAGTTCTCTCTGCCGAAGCCATGCTGAATGAAGAGAGTATTATTTACATTCAGGACCGATGGAAATTTGAGGCAGGTGATGATCTGATGAGATCTTCACAGGATTTTGATGACAGTGAATGGATAAAAATCAGCACGAACCTGATTGAAGCGGATCTCTCCTTTTTAGAGTTTGAAGGGATCGGGTGGTTCAGGAAAGATTTTATGGTGGCGAAAGAGTTATCCGGAAAACCCATCGCGCTCATTATTGACCGTCACCTTGGCGCATCAGAAATTTATCTGAACGGAGAAAAGATCTATGAGTTAGGTGAGTTTTCAACCGATCCACAAGCAGTTGTAAGCTACAATAGTAAAAAGCCAATCCCGGTTGTGTTTTCCGGTGACGAGATTCAAACTATGGCGGTGAGATTTATCAATCCCGACTACTCTGAGACCGGGCGGCTGATGGGATATAACGGTTTTCGGTTTTTATTGGGAGACTGGAATGTTCATCAAAATCAGAACATTGATTATTTGATGCAATGGACCCGCAGTAATATGTTTTATATTGGTTTATTGCTCGCATTTTCTATTATTCATCTGTTGCTGTTTGTATTTTATCCCGGCGAAAAAAGAAACCTGTACTTCTCAGTGTTCGTGGCAATTGTGGCTATCTTTACCTATCTGATGTACAGAGTTGAACTTGCTGAAAACACCGTTGATACCTTACTGTTTATCCGGTTTTTGATTGTAACTGAAGTGCTTGTTTTAACATTTGCTGCCCGCTTTACCCACAGTATTGACAAAGTATTCAATACAGTCTATTCAAATGCACTTGTTATTTTTGGGGTGGCCGTAAGTGTGCTGCTCTGGAATTTTCCGGAACAGTTGATCTGGCTCAGGGAGCTTGCTGTGATATTCTATGTGATTGAAATTTTAAGATCTATCCTTGTAATGTTTTACAAGAACAGAGGGGAGGCATGGGTACTTGGTGTGGGCGTTCTCATCTTCATAGTTGCATTGCTCTACGCCGTTTTGATCAACTTTAATTTTATATCGGGTAGTGTTCAGATCGCTAATATGGCCGGTTCGGGTGCACTTGTATTTTCGATGTCCATATTCCTATCCAGAAATGTTGCGCATACACAAAAAAATCTTCAGGAAAAACTGAGTGAGGTACAGATCCTCTCAGAAAAAACACTTGAGCAGGAGAGAATCAGCAAAGAGAGAGAAATTGAAAAGCGTCTTCTTGAGGCAGAAAATAGCAGGAAAACCACGGAACTGGAAGAGGCAAGAGCGCTTCAGCTCTCTATGCTTCCTAAAAAAATGCCGGACATTCCCGGCTGTGATATGGCTGTGCATATGAAAACAGCTACAGAAGTAGGCGGAGATTATTATGATTTCAGTATAGGTGATGATGGCACTTTGGTACTGGCTTTGGGTGATGCAACCGGCCATGGAATGAAAGCGGGAATTATGGTTGCCGCTGCCAAAAGTTATTTTCACTCACTGGTTCATCAAACGGATGGCTCTGCGATGCTAAAACGCATGTCTAAGGGATTGTACAACATGAATATGCGGATGATGTATATGGGAATGATGCTTGTTCACTACAAAAACAACTCTATTGAGATATCAACTGCCGGGATGCCACCGGCACTTATTTACAGAAAAAAAGAGGATAAAATTGAAAGAGTCACTATAAAGGCATTGCCTCTGGGAAGCAGTGTTAATTATCCTTACAAAAGCAGATCCGTTGAGCTTTCAGAAGGCGATCTGTTGCTCATGATGAGCGATGGGCTTATCGAACTCTTTAACCCGGAAAGAGAAATGCTTGGCATGAAACCGGTTGAAGAGGTTCTTAAGCATTCGGCGGGTGAAAGTGCAGAAAAAGTAATTGAAAACCTTAAAGATCTGGTGCTAACCTGGTCAGGTGGTAAAGAACCGGATGATGACATCACTCTGCTGGCTTTCCGGTGTAATCAAAAAAAATAGATTTTTTATACCGATCTCTGTAACCCTTTACTGTAGCTATCGTATTTATTTAAAATTTACTTCCTATGAGAAAGCTATTACCATTATTAGCCATTTTACTGATTGCTCCAATATTTGCTCATGCACAGCATGCAGATGAAGACGATCCATTCAAACGCGATCCCTTATTCACAAAATCAATAAACGAATTACTGGGAATTTCACAGCCAAGTGAAGAGGCAGAGCAAGACCGCGATACTGAAAATGGAGACAGGGCCATTCGCCGATTGTCAGCTACCGGTTTAGACCTTGGCGGCAGTTTTGAAGCAGGTCCGTTTTTCAGTAATGCGCTATTCAGCCAATACCCCAATATGCCCGCAGTTCATTTCAATCGGGTTAATGGCTTGTTTATTGGCATTAAGCAGGAGCGCATGCAGTGGCATCGCCGAAGTTCTTTTTTAGATATTCCCCAAATCCATCTCCATGGTTTAATTGGGTGGGGTACAGCATCGAAAAACTGGGAATATGCCATTGGTCTGGAGAAATTGTTTGGACGCAGTAACCGGTTTATGGTTGGTTTCGAATATCACAACGCCACAGCAACGGAAGATTATAACAGAGCAGGCTTAGTTGAAACCTCAGTAACTTCATTTTTGGCCGGTTACGATTATTTGGATTATTACAGTCAGGAAGGAATCGGGCTTTACTCCGTCTACAGAACAAATAAGTGGATTGAAGCAGCAGTTACATATAACAGATCTTCGTTCTCATCACTTGAACAAAACACAGGATACTCTCTGTTTGGATATACGAGAACCTACAGGCCGAATCCCGCAATTGATCAGTTTGCAGAAACGATCGATCTCGATATCTATAGTGTATCTCTTTCACTGAATCCGAGAAATGTACTTTTATCTGACTATTTCACAATTTCAGGTACTGTTACTGCAGAGTTGGCTGATAACAGTGCCAGTGATGAAGGGTACAGGTACAACAGGTACAGATCGGAAGTAAAACTATTCTATAATTTTGAGCCCGGATCTGTATTGAGGTGGAGAATGCAGGCAGGTGGCATCAGCGGTGATGCGCCTGATTTTAAGCAATTCTATCTTGGTGGTATCGGAACCTTGCGAGGTTCACCCTATAAAGTGTTTTCTGGTGACAGAATGTTACTTAGCAATATCGAAGTGCAGTTCGGTCGGCCATCAAACCGTATTGGTGAGTGGATACGGGATTATAATCTGCATATCCTTTTCTTTCTCGATTCAGGCTGGACAAATTCCCTTGAACGGCGTGATACGAATTTATCGGATGTACCGGAAAATCAAACTGTACTCACACCTGTACGTGATTTTAGTGACTTCAAATTTGCTGATTTGCAACACGATGCCGGTATTGGTATAGGAACCGGTGTTTTTCGGTTAGAACTGGCCTGGCCGCTCAGAACATTCGACTCTTCTCCCACATTATGGCTTCGTTTAAACCCCACTTTCTGAAGCTAAGTCCCTGATAAAAAAAAAGCCCCAGGCCGATCAAAGCCTGAGACTGTTCTTTAGGGCATTTGGTACCTTTCGGTTACCAAAATTCATATGTACCAAATATACGAAGAGTTCTGAAAAATGTTGCCTGCCAATAAGTAATTAAAAAGATCATCGAGTAAAAAGCTGTTAATGTACTATTTAATAGAATATGCAGATCTCACACATCTTTAATCTTTATAAAACGTTATATTTCCAGTCTGTCTAAAAAAAAAACATCTTTT
>SLJB01000105.1 GCA_007135335.1 Balneolaceae bacterium | reverse complement strand
TCTCATAGAAAACGGTACACCTGTAGAGTTCGACCAGCCGCTATTTATCGTAAAAAAAGACTAAGTCCTATTTATGTTTAAAAAAATATTGATTGCAAACAGGGGTGAAATTGCTCTGAGAGTTATCAGAACCTGCAAAGAGATGGGTATAAAATCTGTGGCTGTTTACTCCACCGCAGATGAAAACAGCCTCCATGTGAAGTTTGCCGATGAAGCCGTTTGCATTGGTCCGCCTCCAAGCAGAGACAGTTATCTGAAAATTCCATCCATTCTTGCTGCAGCAGAAATTACCAATGCAGAAGCTATCCATCCTGGATATGGCTTTCTCGCAGAGAATGCAGAGTTCAGCCGGATTTGCAGCGAACACGATTTGAAATTCATAGGCCCCACACCCATAATGATCAGCACAATGGGTGATAAAGCCACGGCGAAAGCCACCATGATTAAAAATAACGTACCGGTTGTTCCCGGTTCTGAAGGTGTTGTTGATAACCTGCAGGATGCTCAAAAAATTGCCGATGGTATTGGATACCCGGTTATCATTAAAGCAACGGCAGGAGGAGGAGGCCGCGGAATGCGTGTTGTTAACAGAGCCGAAGATTTTAAACATGCTTACATCACCTGTAAGAACGAAGCAGAAGCTGCGTTTGGTAATGCAGGGGTTTACATAGAGAAATTTATTGTGAATCCGCGCCATATAGAAATCCAGATTATGGGCGATCAGCATGGAAATGTAGTTCATCTTGGCGAAAGAGAGTGCTCTTTGCAGCGGAGGCATCAGAAAATTCTTGAAGAAGCCCCCTCTCCCGTAATGACGCCTGAAGTACGGGAAAAAATGGGTAATGCGGCTGTAAATGCAGGGAAAGCCATCAATTATGAGGGTGCCGGTACGGTAGAGTTTATCGTAGATAAAGATCTGAATTTCTACTTCATGGAGATGAATACCCGTATTCAGGTAGAGCATCCGGTTACTGAAGAGATTACTTTCACTGATTTGGTGAAAGAGCAGATTATTGCTGCATCAGGTGGTAAAATTAATACAAAACCTTACAAAATGCGCGGACACGCTATTGAGTGCCGTATTAATGCGGAAGACCCGGGCAAAAACTTCAGGCCTTCAGCAGGTACCATCACCACATTCAATATACCCGGTGGCCGCAGTGTGCGGGTGGATACTCACGCTTACTCGGGTTACACCATACCGCCGCACTACGATTCTATGATTGCAAAATTGATTGTAAGTGCACCAACCAGAGACGAAGCCATACAAAGAATGAAAAGGGCACTTCAAGAATTTGTGATTGAAGGTGTAAAAACAACAATACCTTATCACTTACAGTTAATGAACGACCCGGGATTCCTAAAAGGTGAGTTTAACACTCAATATCTTGAAACATCATTCAAATTCAATCCAGAATTACAATAATTAAATAATCAGTTATGAATTTTCCTGACGATCTGAAATACACCAAAGAACACGAATGGGTTCGTGATAATGGCGATGGAACAGTTACCGTAGGTATCACCGACTTTGCCCAGAGCGAACTTGGAGACATCGTTTTTGTTGAACTTGAACCGGAGGGGTCTGAGTTCGATCAGGATGAAGTTTTTGGAACGGTTGAAGCTGTTAAAACCGTGTCAGAACTTTTCAGTCCTGTTTCGGGTGAAATTTCAGAGATCAATGAATTACTTGAAGATGACCCTGAACTTGTAAACAACGACCCGTACGGAAAAGGCTGGATGGTAAAAATAAACCTTTCAGATACCTCTGAACTCGACTCTTTACTCTCTCTTGATGAGTACAAAGATCTGGTTGGCTGATATCACAACAAACGCATGAATACATAAAAGCAGTTCTTAGACGTTCTCCCCGTAATTACGTAACGGAGAGATAGATTCTCTTACCCAATGCTGTTTTCACGGGGTCACCCGAAATTCAGCGCTATTTCAAACCTATTGTTACTTATGCATACTCATCATGATGAGTGGATTCTAATCCTTGATTTTGGTTCACAATACACGCAACTGATTGCCCGAAGAATTCGGGAACTGAATATTTACTGCGAAATTCATCCTTTCAATACATCCGTACAGAGATTCTCAGAATCGCCTCCAAACGGAATTATTTTATCGGGCGGCCCAAAAAGTGTTTATGATGAAGATGCACCGGAACTGAATCTCGATTATCTGGATCTGGAAAAACCCATACTTGGAATCTGCTACGGGCTGCAGTCACTCGCACATACCCTATCAAAAAATTCAGTTGAAAAAGCAGAGAAAAGGGAATTCGGGCGTGCTAAACTACTGATTGATGATCATACTGATCTGCTGAAAAACATTCCCGATAACTCCGTTGTTTGGATGAGCCATGGCGATCATATCAAAAATTTGCCCGAGCCCTACAAAGTAATTGCTCACACATCAAATGCACCGGTAGCAGCAGTACGCCATGCCGATAAACCCATTTTCGGGGTACAGTTTCACCCTGAAGTAGTTCATACTGATGAGGGCGGTGAAATTCTCAAAAATTTTGCGAAAGATATTTCAGGGTGTGCAGGCACATGGACCCCCGCATCTTTTGTGGAAACCGAGATTCAGGCAATCAGAGAAATTGTTGGAGATGATAAGGTAATCTGCGGGCTCTCAGGCGGAGTAGATTCTACAGTAGTAGCTACTCTCATTCACAAAGCCATTGGGGATCAGCTTTTATGCATCTTTGTGGATAATGGCCTGCTGCGCAAAAATGAATACAATGAGGTTCTTGAAACCTATAAAAAACATCTGAAGCTTCCGGTTAAAGGTGTAGATGCATCCAAACTGTTTATTGATAATCTTGAAGGTGTTTCCGATCCGGAAGAAAAACGAAAGATTATCGGCAGCACATTTATTGATGTTTTTGATGAAGCCATTTCTGATAAAAACGGATTTAAATACTTAGCCCAGGGTACTCTTTACCCCGATGTAATTGAGAGCGTTTCATTTAAAGGACCCTCCGCTACCATAAAATCGCATCACAACGTTGGCGGGCTTCCTGCAAAAATGAATCTTAAACTGCTTGAACCCGTTCGGGAGCTGTTTAAAGATGAAGTACGGAGAGTTGGCCGCGAACTTGGCATTCCGGAAAATTTCATAGGCAGACACCCTTTTCCCGGGCCCGGCCTGGGTATTCGGGTTCTTGGCGGACTCTCCGGTTCAAAGTTAGATCTGCTTCGGGAAGCCGATGCAATTTTCATACAGGCATTGCGAGATCACAACTTGTATAATGATGTGTGGCAGGCACTCGCTGTGCTTTTACCGGTTCAATCAGTTGGCGTAATGGGAGATGAGCGAACCTATGAGTACACCATTGCACTGAGGGCCGTTACCAGTGTGGATGGAATGACTGCTGACTGGGCACACCTCCCCTACGATTTTCTTGCTGAAGTGAGTAACCGTATTATTAACGAAGTGCGCGGAGTAAACAGAGTTGTTTACGATATCAGCTCAAAACCGCCGGCAACCATTGAGTGGGAATAAGCCGGGAACATATACAAGTTGTAACTCTTTATCCGGTCAACATCAAACAGGTTGTAATCATGAAACAAATTGTGTTCTTATTTGCATTTTCATTGCTGTTTGCGGCTTCTCTGCCTGCCCAAAACTTTTATGATGGTTTAGCTCTCTACAACGAAGAACAATTTGAAGAGGCTGCTGAAATCTTCTCCTCTCTTGATGATGATAGAGCAATTCTCTTTGCAGGAAAAAGTTTTATTGCCCTGGCCGATTATTCAAAAGCAAATATCTATCTCAACACAGCAGCCGAAAGTATTGACGATTCTATACGGGAGGAAGCTCTCTACTCGCTTGCTCTTTCTCATTTCGGGCTGAAAAATTATGCTCCTGCTCTGCAACATCTCTATAGAGTTATAGAAAGTGATAACAGAGCGGGTCTAAGACAGGATGCCCGCAGATTCTATTCAGACATACTTAACTATTTGAGCGAAGAAGAACGGTTTGAGACTCTCAAAAAGCTTGATAACTCTGCAATTCGGTATGATCTGGTTAACCGCTCCCGATCTTATCTCCAGCCGGAAAAATTTGTTCACCTGGTTGAGGAACTAAAGCTGATGACTACCAGCGAGTCTACTCTTCAGCGAATTGAGAATGAACTGGCCGTATCATCTCCTATACAAACGTTCGTGCACGAATTTCCTGAAGCACCCATCGGCAAAGTGTACAACGTGGGTATCATTCTTCCGGTTTTTGACGCTAACGATCCTGATTTCACCATCCCCCGAAATCTCTATTTTGGAATGCTCATTGCTGCTGATGAATTCAACAGCAGAAATACCGATCAGAAAGTACAACTCTATTTCAAAAACTCACATGAAAATCCGGATTCAACCGCAAAAGCATTCAGCGAACTAATCCTGACAAATAATATTCATGCTGCAATTGGTCCTCTTTTCTCTGATCCGGCCATAAAAATGGCCGCTATAGCCGAGGAGTACCAAGTTCCTATGCTGGCACCTCTCGCTAATGCTGATGAACTGAATGTTGGTCTCACTTATACATTTCAGCTTAACCCCACCTTCGAAACGCATGGTATTATGATGGCTCGTTACGCGGTTGAAACTCTCGGACTGAGTGATATTGCCATCATGATTGAAGAGAATGATCCGGGAAGGCCTTCTGCATTGGCATTTCGGGAAGAAGTTCAACGCCTTGGAGCGTCTATCAGCTATTTTATTGAAGAAAATTTTGCTGCAATCGGGTACGACCTTTCAGACTTTACCGAGGTTTTCACAACAGATGAGCAACTTGCTGATTCTCTGAACTACAGAAGATCAGAAGCTATTTATGCCCCTTTTACCGGGCAAGCCTCTACAACAATGATGAACCTTCTTATGACTGATCTGGAAAGCCGAAGGAACAACCTCATCATCCTGGGAACCGAATCGTGGGAGAGTGCACCTGTTACTGAGTTCCAGCAACAATTTTTTGAAATTTTTTACTCTCAGGCTTTTGACCCTTCACCCGAAAATGACGGTTATCAGTTTTTTTCTGAAGATTATGAAAACCGCTTTGGACATCAGCCCGACCGCTTTGCTACTATTGGTTATGATGCAGCCTCATTCCTTTTTCAAAGTCTTGAAACTGCGGGTAATCCCGTTTACACAACCCGTGCTTTACGAACATTACCACCCTTTCAGGGGATCTCTATGAAGATCGATTTCAATGGGAACAGTGTAAACCAGCACGTTTTTATCAATCCATTGACTGAGCGCGCTAAACACTCCCCTGCTGAAGAACAAACTGATTACTAGTCACCTGAATCTGCACTTTCGCGTTCATCACGTATTCTGTGCTGTTCGCGTAGCCATCGCCGCCAGATTTCGCTCGCTTGCCGGTGCTCTTCAAATGTTCTCGAGAAATGATGAGTTCCCTCCGGTGTAGCCACCATAAATAAATAATCATGTTGTTCAGGGTTCAGCACTGCCCTTATGGATGACAGATCCGGATTTGTAATCGGTCCCGGGGGCAGGCCGGGAATGATATAGGTGTTATATGGGTGATCAAATCTGTAATCCTCAAAAAGCAGCCTTCGGCGTTCGCCCAGCGCATAGGCAATAGTTGGATCGGCCTGAAGCTGCATGTTTCGGTCTAAACGATTCAGGTACAGCCCGCTGATGGATGGTTTTTCGTCATGGAAACGAGCCTCCCACTCTACAATAGATGCAAGAGTCAGAATCTGGCTAAGAGTAAGTTCGTTTTCTTCAATTTCGGTTCGATATCTATCTGCCACCAATCGGTCAAACTCACGCAACACTCTGCGAACAGCTCCATCAGCTGAGGAAGTCCAATACATTTCATACGTATTTGGAAGCATTCGGGCAAAAAGATCTTCACCTGTTAACTCAAATTCAAGAGCGATTGAAGAACTGTCCCGGAAGAGGCTGTGGAAATCAGAGCTGTCTGCCCGCAGTTGAGCGCCCAGACTTCGCGATAGCCTGCCTATATCAGTTCCCGGAGGAATCGTTACCCTAGCCGGATCCTGCATACCGCGGGCTGCTTTTGAAAGAAAATCGCTGTATGATGTTGCTCCATCAATTACATATCTGCCCGGCCTGAAAAATCTCCAGCCCAATGTATGGCCTGCCCAAATCAACTCATTACGGTTTACATCAACCCCGATGGCAAGTAATTCATCTGCAAGCTGTTCAAGATCTGTACGGTCATATAATAAAAGTTCAATCTGTACGTCTGTTTCTATTGCAAGATCACCATGCAGCCTGGATGATCGGGACACAAAAACCATCAAAAAAATAATTCCAAAAAGTAAAATCAGATATAAACTTTCACGCAGGGAAAAATGGCTCATTTAAACGATGTTTTTTTTAGAC
>SLJB01000208.1 GCA_007135335.1 Balneolaceae bacterium | reverse complement strand
CAAACCATTCAAAAAGAGCTCTTTAGAAGACGGTGCGTATTGACACCTCGATCTTAGGGCATACGATCTGTATTCAGGGCATGATGATTTGAAAAAAAGAATCTGTGTGGGTCATTTCTTTTTTATGCCCGGCAAGGTATGCACCTTATAATACTAGATCATCTGGATTTCGCCCGCTTCGGGGCCGGCTCCATGGTGAACCATGGCATCATAGCGCGGTGCGCTATGTTAGTGATGGCGCTCTTTCAGAGCTTAAAGGATGTCTCATCGTAATGCAAACCATTCAAAAAGAGCTCTTTAGAAGACGGTGCGTATTGACACCTCGATCTTAGGGCATACTATACACGAAACGTGAGAGTGGCAGAGGCACGCCTGATCTTGTAACAGCGGAATTCACTCCGCCGGACTACACGTAAAGTACCAAATCAAGATTGACGCAGGTACGGTTTATAATCCCAAGATAACGTTCCTGCCCGGCCTTGATTGATTATTAAGCTTTAGCTGTTACTCAATCTGAATCTCCTGAAGCTCTTCGATCTCCTGCTGAAACAACTCGCGGCGGTCTCGAAGCAGCTGCGGCATATTTCTTTGAGGATCGGCAAGCCGCTCTTCCAGTGATGGCAAAATAGTGGCTTTAATCAGTACAACAAGTTCCTGTACAGTACTTTCATTAGACTCATACCCAAACAGGTACCGAAGCCCGAAAAACCAGCCCGGAAGATCTTTCAAAATTGGAATTCCCCGGCGTGTGCTGCTTATTTCTGTCTCATACAGACCGGCAATTACGGTGCTTTCACCGCTCAGCATCAGAATCTCAGTAGCAGCTTCCTGCTTGTTTACAATGGTAGAGATCGGGTCCGGCTGGGCCGTACTTCGCTCCGCGTTCACCGTCATGTAGATAAACGGTGTATCTTCATGATAGAATATTTGAGGCTCAACACGCAAAATGGTACCTGTACTAAAAAACCGGTCGGTAATGTTGCCGGCAAAATCCCTCTGTTTAATCGAAAAATCCTGGCCAACCTGAATGGTTCCAAGTTCTCCTTCCAGTACTTTAATAGTTGGTGAGGAGAGAATCTCGCCCTTATTATTCTGCTCGAATGCACTAAAAAGAGCATTGATATCCCAGCCGGAGTTAAAAATATCTGTCCAGCTGGCTTCCACTTCAAACACATCCTGCCCAACACTTCCGGCAGCGAAACTCGATACCCGAACCCGGTCATTCTGAAGGCTGGTCCAGTCAATACCTAATTCACGGATCATCTGTCTGTCACCCTGGAAAAACGTTGCCTGAATCTCAACTTCACGTGACCGGAATGTTACTTTCGGGGGTTCTGCACGCTCAGCAACACTCTCATCCATATCCTGCATACGTTCATCAGCCGGTATATCAACAATTTCATAATATCGTTCATACTCCGCTATATACATATTATTTGCAGCTGTAATTTGCCTGAGTGCATCTTCCCAGTGCATAGACGGAATCTCAACACCAATAGGACCTTCATACGAACCTCTGTTTACAAAGATTTTATTCTGAAATTCAAGAGCAAGCTCTTCAATGATCTCCATAGCAGCGGAAAATGGAACATCCTCTGATAAGATAATCAGCTCATCGGGGTTACTGTATTCCCTTATGGGCAGCCGATCCTGCGAATAAAGCTCTTGTGTGGCCATAGCTAAAAATATAGCCGCGAATGTTATGATTGCTTTTTTCATGTGAGTTCCTCTACCGATTTTTATTGTTGAAGGCTTAAAACAACTCTGTCCCGAATGCCGCCACGATCCAGCTCAAATACTGCCTCACCCCGGTTCATATTGATGGATGAGAGCCTGCCTAAATATACTCTGTCACCAATACTCAGGCGCTGGAGCGTACCTGTTTGATCTAAAATATGTGCACGGGTACCTGTCAGCACCACCAGTCTGCTATCATCCACATTGGGTAAGCCCTCTACATTGGCCGGTACCTCGTGGATAAGCGGGTAATAGGGGTTGTGTAAAATCTGTCCCAGCGGACCGGAGGGCTCAAGTTCAGCCCGGTAATTTGTCCAGGAACCGCGGCGATAATAGGCACCGAGAGCCACCTGAAAATTAACCCTGTCAAGGCGTTCAAGATCTGTGATATTATCGATCTGTACACTTCGAACCTGAATCAGCGGGCGGCTGAATTCCATTCTGTATAAAAAATTCACCAGGTTTTCATAACGGCCTTCACCCTGAATATTCACGTTTACAATACCATGATCGTTCTGCAGCACGGAATCACTCAGAGAATAGTTCAGCTCTGTGAATGAAATATCTCTGTTCAGTTCCTGCAGATAGTTATACAGATTACTCGAACTGTGATCTCTGAACAGCTCTTTGGGATGGTTTAACCGTGTGTACAACTCGGTATTATAGTTCGCCTGAACCGTGGGAAACATAGCGGCCGATCGCTGCACATCCTCCAGTTCGGCTGATAGCTGTTCGGATCGTTCGGTTTCGTTTTCAATATCTTCACTAAATCTGTTCTCAATAAAGAAGTAACCACCGCCGGCCAACAGCAGCAGTGTAAAAATCAGAATCAATGTATTTCGAATACTATATTTCATGCGTATACCCCGGTTAACGTATCCGTGTTATGAAGTTAGTATTTCTGTAAGGTTCCGGCAGATCGCCAACAGCTTCAAGTGCATCAGTTACTGATTCAAATTGCCCGACACCAACCCGCCAGGTTGTGCTGCCATCAGAAAAACGGTACTCCCACAATGTAGTCTTATATCCTTCTTCCCTGAATCGTATCATTTCATTTGACGCCCTTTCATAAGATTGAAGACTGTGCAAAACGATTGTATAAGCCCCGAGCAGGGTAATCTCTTCATAGCCCATCAGCCCGTATGATGAGATAGTGCCATTGGATAGAACGGGTATGTTTTGTTGAGGTTGGGGTTCAGGTTGAGTTTGAGGTTGGGGTTCAGGTTGGGGTTGAGGTTCAGGTTGAGGCTGAGGTTCAGGTTGAGGTTCAGGTTGAGGCTGAGGTTCAGGTTGAGGTTCAGGTTGAGGCTGAGGTTCAGGTTGAGGCTGAGGTTCAGGTTGGGGTTCTGTAAAGAGGGGTTGTTCAGGTAAAAATTCTGCATCCGGTGCAAAGGTAAGTTGGATTTCGCGTTCATCCACTTCCTGTCCGTCGTGTTGAGGTAATTCAAGCAGAAATGGTGAAATGTCATTTCTGAAATTATTGGCCTGCATGGCAAATGAGTACACTTCTTGCCCGCGGATTTCAGTTTCTGATACCTGATTAATATTCATATCAGAAAAAAGCTCTGCCAAAACAGGGATTTGCTCCCGCGTCATTGAGATACCCGAAATATTCAGATGCGGGTCTGCAGTGCGCAGGGTTGTGAGCCAAACTCCCGGTATTTCAGAAACTCCATCATTAAAGGTGCGCAGCACTTCCGACCATTTCTGACTGAACTCCCCAAGTTCCAGAAGCCGGTCGTTTTCAGCGCTGATAATTTGCGAATCTGAAATGAGATCTTCCGTCATTGTGGCAATAGGCAGCAGTTCATTGATTTCGGTTTGAAGTACTCTGTTCTGCTGCTCAAGCTGCTGGAGGGTTCCGGAACGGTCATTATACAGATTGTTCAGGAAGAGCGGAGTGAGAGCTATCAGAACAAGAATCATGATACCGTGCCACTCAATTTTAAGAACCCGCTGTTTTTCCAGAATATATTCCGGAACCAGGGATAATCCGCCAAACTCTTTACTGTTTGCACCCGAAGCCGCCCATGCGGCACCAATCGTTGTGATGTATGGCTGAAGGTATTCCGGTGAATTCAGGATCTCATCAGCATAGGTTACGTTTTCCGGGTGTAGTGTGAAAAATTCGACCTCTACATCCTCAAACTGCTTTTTGAAATAGGCTAATGCCTTGTGACTTATCCTGGCAGTTCGCACCAGCTGAATCCGGTTAATTTTAGGGATTTCGCCTTTATCGATTTCGAACAGAATTTTACTGAAAATGGTGTTCAGAATATTCTCCGTATCCTCACCTTCCGAAATAATGGGTAAAACACTAAAAATTTCACTGCCTCTCATAAACATGATCCGGCTGTTTTTCTCACCGATCGCTATCAGGCCTGTAATCTCATCATCCAGCACATCAATATTTGTGCGCACCAATCCGGCCCAGATCGCTTCATCCGGCAGACGATCCTGCACAAGCAGTTTCTTACTTGTGTACGTTTCTGCCAGTTCAACGAGGTTCAGCAGTTCAAGATCGTTGGGATTGTAGGCAAGAAGGCAATCATTTTCACCCACCATCACCCAGCTGTAGTGCTCTTCAATGATATCGCGGCCAAAGATCGGGCGGAGTTTCTCTTCAAAGAACTCAATCCGGTCTTTCTTTTTCATCTTGCCCGGATCCAAATTCTTGAAGAACTGGAATGTGGTTTTGCCAAAAGGTATATGCAGACCAATGTTCAGCTTTGAAGCAGAATACTTCCCTACATATTGCGCCAGCATCCGTTCGTTTTCCGAGGCAACATCGCCCTCATCCTGCGGGCGGGTCATGTCAAAGTCACTATCCAGGTTACCCGGTTCGGCTGTTCCCTCGGTTTCATCCCCAAAATCGAGAGACTCAAGATCGTCCAGGTCATCAAGTCCCGCGGCGGGAGCAGGTGATTCAGTTTCAAAAATTTCATCGTATTCACCCGAAAAATCCTGCTGGCCGGGTAACGGTTCCCGACTGCTCAGTATTGGCTGCGGCAGATGAAGGGTATCTACCTCAAGCAGCTCTATACCGGATTTGGTTGCACGGATTCTCGCCAGCCGGAGACGGTCGCTCTCGTATGTAATCCCAATAAATTCTTTTCTTGCCACGATAAATCGGTTTTACTTTAACAGTTGTTTGATCCGCGTTTTATTGTTGGCCTGGTTCAGAGCCTCTTCAGGACTGATAATGCGTTGCCGCATAAGCCGAACAAGATCCTGTTCGAGTGTATGCATGCCATATTGGCCGCCTTCGTTTAGCATCTGGTAAATTTCTGATACGTTACCGTTTCTGATGGCAGCCCGCACCGGCGGCGTTGCCACGAGAACCTCTTTTGCCAACACTCGTGTACCTTCAATAGTATTTACGAGCTTTTGGCTGATTACACAAGTTAACACATCGGCCAGACGAATCCGCACCCGCTCCTGCTCATTTAGCGGGGTTTCACCGATAATACGGTCAATACTCTCCATGGCAGATGCCGTGTGAAGAGTGGAAAACACTTTATGGCCGGAGTCGGTAACTTCAAGTGCATTTTTGATTGCCACATTATCCCGAAGCTCACCAATCACCACAATATCGGGATCCTGCCGCATGGCCTGTACAATACCATCGCGGAATGATGCCACATCAGACCCTACTTCCCTGTGGCGCACAATACATTTCATGGGTTTATGCACCAATTCAATCGGTGAGGCGATGATTACAATATGTCCGCGTACAGAACGGTTGTTCGCATCAATAATCGTATCGAGTGTGGTGGATTTACCTGAACCCGTGATACCGGTTACAAGTGTAAGTCCATACTTTAGGTATTTAAGGCTGAGATGTTTGGCCACTTCCGGGTGCAGATTTAGCCCGGCGAACGGACGAATCTCATTATTGATCTTCCTCATGTTCATGCCGAGGTTTTCCAGATCAAAATAGACCGTACAACGAAACCGGCGGTCGCGGTCGACAGAGAGTGCGTATGAAAGATCCACACTCTTGTTAACAATCAGATGCTCCATCTGGGTATCACTGAGCATACTCAGGATAAGTACATTGCTCTCTGCCAGAGTATAGGTATCGCTCTTGTCAAATGCTCTTTTTGTACCGTGGATTCGGTACCACACCTTGCCCACACAACCATCGCCACCCATATCAATGTCAGAAGCATCCACCTTATCCATCTGTTCAAGATAACCCTCTACATGGCGCTTCATCAGCTCACGCTGATCGCTGGAGAGTTCAAACAGAAGATTTATCATGTACTGAACGGCATCAAATCCGGAGAGCTCTGATGGAGTTTCCTCAATGATATAATCGATGATGGATTTTACGTTGCTCTTTTCTACACGTGTCATGACCCTTCCCCTTCTATAGCTTCACCCCGATAATTTATATGATCCATGGCTGTTTCCGGATTGACAGCATGTGCAACTGCCTGACCTCTAATGTATTGATCTTCCTGAATAATTGAAACAGAATTGCAAAAAAGTATAAACTTACCTGTTATACGATTTATTGAATATACTACAACATACCCGGCTGTTTTTACTGGATATTCACCGAACAGAGCGAGGGATGGCAAAAAGAGTACATTCTCATACATTATATCCCGGCACAAGAAGGATCCTTCCCACCCACCTATTATACGGTT
>SLJB01000136.1 GCA_007135335.1 Balneolaceae bacterium | reverse complement strand
TGTTTTACCCTGGTTTTGAAGGGGCACGTTCCCCATCGCATCTCTTGCGGTGATCTGCCAGGCGTATTCGGTATTCTCTTCAAGCGGGAGAAAATCGGGGGTGTAGATGAGCGTTGTATTGCCCATAAGTGTTTCAAGAGCCGCCTCCCGGTTTCCATTGATAGCCTGCAGGGGTGATTGGCCGGGGTTTATTTCGACCAGTAAAAATTCATACTCCATCTGGATGCCAGCGGTATTCACTACGGGAGTCCAGGCAAAGATTGGAACATCCATCAATACATTGGACCCATTTGAAGGGGAAACGGGGATGGGCGGAGAGGGGTACTGAACAGAAAAATGGGCGTTTCCTGCGATGGAGATAATATTTGGCTGGTTTGCTGCCCGAGCATTAATTCGAATGGTGTAGCTGCCTTCAGGTACGGTACCCGTTTGGATGATTTGATTGCGGATACTTCCCTCCAGCTGCTGAAACACATCATTAGCTCCCTGAGGAAAAATTAGTTCTTCAAAAAAGTTTGTGAATATATAGGTGCCGGGGGTAAAAGGGGAGGGCAGTGATGAAATTTCAATGATTGTCTGTCCCTCTTTCAATACTAGAAAATCGAAAATAAAATCTACGGGAACAGAACTGAAGCTGGTGTAATTGAATATGATCTGGTACTGCCCGGAAACAAACCTGTTCTCAATATCCTCGGCAAAAGGGGTTGGCAGAACCGGTGGAATACCTACAATGGTTATCTGAGAAGTGCTTTGTGCCCGCAAATGATCCGTAGTAAACAGAAGTAATGGCAAAAGCCCTAAAATGAGGAGAGCTGATTTGAAGACCGATCTGAAAGTAGAGCCTGAAATCATGGTGTAGTATTGCTTAGAATGTTCTTTGATACCTGAAGCTGCCCTCAAGTTCTGTAAAGTCGTTTCCGATTCCGTCTAAAACCCGGCTAGTACGTGTTCTAATGGTCAGGTTGAAGGTGTCTTTGTCCGTAAACCGATAAGATGTGTTGATGCCCCCAACAAGCTGCTGAAACCGGTTTGTGAATGCAGCGCCATCAGGCAGCTCTCGCTCAAGCCTGTTTCGGTTGATGCCGAGATTTACCCCGAGTGTTAGTTTACGGTTGAATAGTGCATAGCTGGTGCCTGCATTAGCCCCGATATTTTGTATGCCACCGCCATCGGAATTGTTGGTTAAATAGTTGCCGGAACTGGTTATGGTTAAGCCGGCAGGGAGTGTAATGGCATAGCTCAGCATGCCTGTGTAAGAGACCGAAGAAAATGAGCTGGCGGCTTGCGGTTCGCCCGTAAATTCGCTGCTGATGCTGAGATAGCCTCCCGTAACCGCAATGTTGTGAATAAAATCCTCACCAAGAATGGTGAAATTGGGCTGAAGAAGAAAATTGTGTGATACCTGGGACTGACCCCCCACAGGTTGATCTTCACCTTCGAGATTGGTCATAGTTACATCGTTTAGCAGAAGGTTGTAGGATGTGGTTAGATTAAATGTCTCGCTTAAAGTAATCTGAACATTAGTACCGATACTTGTATTGGTCTGCGTTTGAAAACGAGTACCCAGAAGATTATCCCTTCCGAGCGTTACATCGGAACGAATCGATAACCTGTTTTGAAAAAAACGCAAAGCCGGGCTTAAGGATATGGTTTCACTATCATTGCGAACGGTTCCGCGGCCGAGTGACATAAAGCCCGGTTGAATACGCTCGTAGCCAAGATTCAGATCAAAAAAATCTGTCCGAAAACCGGCTAAAGCTTTACCTGCATAATTAACATGTGTGCTGGACCTGGGCTGATAAATTGTAGTAAAAAATACAGGTATTCCAAGATCAGATGCCGAAAAGGGCTCTCCGTCAAGATCTCTTGTAAAAACCGAAGCGGTGAACTGGCTTTCAAGGGTAAATCGATCATTAAACAGATTTACCCGAAAATCGGGGGTAATGGTTAGATTCTCTTGTGGTTTAATTTCAATAATTTCACCACTCAAAGAGGCTGCATTATCCTGAGCATAAAAGGTACTGAGATTAAAATAGCTGCCGTCACTTCCCCTGATTCCCATTTTTGTACCAAAAGCCCACTGATCGAACGATGGCTCCCGAAATGCCGATTCGAGGCTTGGCCTTACAACTCTTTTCGATTTGCCACCGATAAGTTCAATTGAAAAATTTCCGGGATTAGCCCGTATGTAGCCTCCTCTAATGGTAGTACCGTTCAGGCTATAATCTGAAAAGCGGGTATTAACATCGCCTGCACGGAAGGTAAGCCATCTCCATTGTGCACTATAATTTATCGTATTCATGTTCTGCCGGAAGCCGGAATCGTCCGTTGAATAATTCAATGTAAAACCGCTCCGTAGACCAAGTGCAGTAAAATTAACATTGGCATTGGTTTGAAGAACCCCGGGTGGTCGGCGGTTATCAATTCCATGGGCTTTATACATCGACGCAGTTAACCCAATGCTGCCACCTGATCTGAAAAGGGACAGATCGGTATCATCCCAGAAAGAACCACTTTGTGAAAATGCCGATATAGATGCGATCAGCACGATGCAGAAGGGTGCAAGAATTTTCGATGTAATGGTGTGCAAATCCAAAGTGTGTGTAATTAGAGTTCTTTTTGAATGAAGGTTGAATGCTAAAAAAGATTGTTAGTTATTGTTAGATAATAACTTATGCGTTTATAGACTAAATTCATTTACATGCCACAAATAGTTGCGATAGTTGTTTTTGTTGATTAAAATTTTTTTTGGAAATGTTTCACTGTTTATTAGCTGCACAAGTTGTAACTGTATTGCGTGAAACGAAGTCTAATCACGACACAAATGAAGAAACTTCACTTTTGAAAGGAGAAGGGAACATAACTCGTTTACTTGCTAAGGCTCAGAATGGCGATAAAGCTGCTCTTGACTTGTTATATCCTCACGTTTACGGGCAGCTTAAAAATATAGCGCGAAAGCACCTTGCCTATGAACGTAACGCACACACGTTGCAAAAAACGGCACTTGTTCATGAACTTTATCTGAAAATGCTGGGTAATGCGGAGATAGAGTGGCAAAACAGAGCGCATTTTTATTCTATAGCCTCTAGGTGTATGAGGCAGATTTTAGTGGATTATGCCCGGAAAAAAGTAGCTCTGCGAAGAGGCGGTAAAATGCGTCCCATTACTTTGGACGAAGAGAAACTCGACCTGGAAGAACATTCAGAAAAGATCATCGAAATGAGTGAATTGATTGATAAACTCAGTGAAATTGACTCGAGAAGGGGGCAGGTTGTGGAAATGCGATTTTTTGGTGGAATGTCGATACCGGAAATTTCGGAGGTGCTTGGGGTAACCTCCCGAACCGTAGACCGCGACTGGGCAAAAGCGAAGTTGTGGTTGTATAATGAGCTGAAGGCATCGTGATGAAGCTCATTTTAAAGATAAATTAAACATGGTATTTCTTTCTAGGAGTTGCCTCATATTCTTAGATCAATCAAGTAAAATATGCGCAAATAGTTTTTTATGTATTTCAATAAATGGAAAATGCTATTAAATCCTTTTTTCGGCCTTGAATCAATTGGCGGGAACAGTGCATTTTCAATAACGCGTGGCAGTATTTTATATCGCTTCGCGGGGAAAAGATCAGCGGCTCGGGCTTTGATAAATCGCTTATGAGCTTAATGGACCATTAAAATGGTGCCGCGTGGATGAAAAGCCCGCCGACAAGTGATTCACAGCCTTGATTTTTTGGTACTTTTGCATCAAGGCAAAAGTACAATAATTGGTTGAAGGGCTAAGTTTTTTTACATGTAAAAAATGGGGTATAACAGGAACATAGAAACCACAAATCTATGAATCAGAACGACTGGAAAAAACTAAGCAGGATTTTTGACATGGTTCTGACCCTGCCTCCTGAGGGACGAACCGATTACATCAAAAGAGTGTGCGGCGAAGATACGGAGCTCGAGGAAAAAATCAGGGAGATGCTTAGCCAGTTGGAAGAGTCGGACCGGTTTTTTGAAGAGAGGCTCGGGAAAAATGAGAAGCTTATAAGAGAGCTGGATGCTCTGATTTCTGAACAAGCTGACACAGACGATTATTTTGAAGGAAAAAAAATAGGCCGCTGGGATATCCAGGAGCTGATTGGCCACGGAGGTATGGGGCGTGTGTATAAAGTGCAGAGGGTGGATGAGAGTGGTATCAAACAAACAGGAGCTCTGAAAGTAATTCATAAAAGTCTGCTAACACCAACACACATGGAGCGGTTCAGGCTGGAGCAGCATATTCTTTCAGGACTTCAGCACCCCAATATTTCCGGTTTTGTGGATAGCGGCATCACTGGCGATCGCGTTCCTTACATGGTGATGGAATATGTAGCCGGTGAAAATATTCTGGAGTATTGCAACAACCGTAACTTATCAATTGAAAAACGCCTGAAGCTCTTCATAACTGTGTGTAAAGCTATTCAATACGCACATAACTCCTTGATCATTCATCGGGATTTGAAGCCTGACAATATTCTTGTGACAAAAGAGGGGCGAATTAAAATACTTGATTTTGGAATTGCAAAACTGGTGGATCCAAATCTGTATGAAAACTCTGCCATCGAAACACAACCGGGTATGAGAATGTTGAGCCTGGAATATGCATCACCTGAACAGGTTGCGGGAAAAATGGTAACTACTTCAACCGATCTATATTCACTCGGTATTCTTCTTAGTAAACTACTAACAGGCCTGCACCCTTTCGACCTGGAAAATCTATCTTACAAAGAAATAGAAAAACGGCTTCTTGAGGAAGATCCGCCAATTGCAAGTAAACGGTTTTTGGGGTTATCAAATGATGATTATAGAATACAGCTTGCAAAAGAACGCGGCACATCTTTTAAAGAAGTTAGTGTACTACTGAAAGGCGATCTGGATGCAATTATCTATAAAAGCCTGCACAAAGATCCCGAACGCCGATATGGTTCTGTTGAAGCATTGATAACAGATCTTGAACACCATCAAAATAACCTTCCGATTTCTGCCCGGCCTGATACGTTCGGCTATCGATCGAAAAAATTTATTAAGCGAAACCTCTGGGGAGTTGCAGCGGCATCTATGATTTTTATTGTACTCACAGGTGGTATTGCTACCACCATTTGGCAGGCAAAACAGGCTGAACAAAATGCACATGAGGCAGAACAGGTTACAGCTTTTTTGGCTCAGATTTTTGAGGGTTCCGATCCAAACCGTGCAAATGATGGTTCCATGACCGCACGTGAACTGCTGGACCAGGGGTTTGAGCGAGTCGTAACTGAACTAAACGATCAACCAGGTATTCAGGCTCAAATGCTGAGTACAATCGGAAATATTTACAATAACCTTGGACTCTACGAGCCCGCATACAGAGCAATTGAAAAGTCTGTTGAAGTGTTTCAGCATATTGGTGAAAAATCTCCCAGATATGCAGCAACCATGCTTAGGCTTGCGAACCTGGAATATCGTCTCGATAACTTTGAAGCGGCAGCGAATGCAGCGCGTGAAGCCCTTGCGTTAAGTATATCTCAAAATGGTGAAACGCATCCCGAAACCGCAAGTGTAATGAACACACTTGCAATGTCGCTCGAAGAGCTTGGGGAAAAAGAGGAAGCCTATGAGATGTATCGCCGTATTATCAATATCCGAAGGGGCCAGCCCGATCAGGGTTCCAATCTTGCCATTAACCTGAATAACCTGGCAATTTTGTTGCAGCAAGAGGGTGCCTATGACGAGGCCGATGCCCTGTTCAAAGAAGCGGTAGAATTGATTGACGAAGTTCTCGGAAGTGAACACCCTTTTATGGCTTACATATTGAATGGTTATTCGGGGCTGCACCAGGATCGGGGTGACTATCATTTGGCAGAAGAAAATTTACTTCAGGCTCTTATGATCGCACAGAATATTTTCCCTGAAACACATCCGTTCATTGGTGTGGTTTTCTATAACCTTGGAGGTCTGTACAAAATAAAAGGCGAGTATACCGAGGCGGCTGATAGTTACTCGAACTCACTGAATCAGAGAAGAAGTTCTTTACCCATCAACCATCCTGATATTTCAAGCACGCTTGTTGCACTTGGCAATATTCATTTAGAAACTGAACAGTATGAACTTGCTGAAGAATTTTTTAGAGAACATTTGACCCTTAGATTGGAAAATCGCGATCCTGATGAAACAACCGTTGCTCTCGCTCAGGCAAAGCTCGGAAAAAGTCTGCTCTTGCAGAATAAATATAATGAGGCAGAACCTATTCTGCTCCAAAGCTACTCAACACTTCTGATGCTTTTAGGTGAAGACAATGCTTCTGCGAAAGATGTATTTTCAGATCTAACTTCTATTCCCGGACGTAATTAGATCATCCTGGAAGTAATCCGCCTGTTCTTAATAAGGCAT
>SLJB01000082.1 GCA_007135335.1 Balneolaceae bacterium | reverse complement strand
GAGAAAGAGATGGGTAAAAAGCTGTTTCTGCCGCCATGGCTTGAGAGCAGACGTGAACAGATTGAAAGAAGATTACAGCCTATTGAGGTGTAGCATCAGACAGATCTGATTAGGATTTTTATTGCAGGCTTGCAATCTTAAAAGTAAAAAATGAATGCTTCAGATTACGCCAATTCTTCTTTCTCTTTGCTCGAGACCTTAGCGGATTCATTTATTGCAGAATTTGAGATTTTTCTTGAATTTCTGCCTCGCCTTATCACAGCTCTGATCGTTTCTCTTGCGATTTATTATATCGGAAAGTTAATTGCTAAGGGTGTGGTCCGGATTTTACAAAAAAGCTCAATGCCGGATACGTACCACTCTTTTTTCAGGAAAATGATAAAAGGTGTTGCGTTTTTTTTCGGTCTCGTAACCTTTCTGAATCTGATTGGATATAGCGCTCTTGCAGCAAGTCTTGTAGCAGGCGGTGGACTCACAGCTGTAATGCTTGGTTTTGCATTTAAAGATATTGGAGAGAACTTCCTTGCAGGGTTTTTCCTGGCCTTCAGCCGGCCATTTAACACAAATGATGTTATTGAAACCGGCGGGATTACAGGGCAGGTGAAAAGCATTCAGTTGAGGCACTCACATATCCGAACATCCGATGGCTGCGATGTTTTTATTCCAAGTGCTCAGCTTTTTACAAAACCTCTTCATAATTATACACTTGATGGGCTCAGGCGAGGAGGTTTTACCATCGGCATTGACTATGCCGATGATACTGATAAAGCCATCAAGCTTTTGATTGAGGAAACCAAATCATCTAGAGGGGTTTTGAAAAGTCCCGGTGTGGGAGCGTCTATAAAAGGATTTACAGCTGATTATGTGGAACTACAGGTATTCTTCTGGATTAATGCAAAAGATCAGGAGATGAGCCTTGGAAGAGTACGCACCCTTGCTATGAATAAATGCCGGCTTAAATTAATAGAAGAAGGGTTTACCTTCAGTTCAGATGTAACATCAGCAGTTGATGTATCCATGATAAAAGAGTAGTAAGGGCAATCTGAATTACGGTTTTGTCTGAGCCGGTTTCCAGAAGAGAAAAAGAGACATGGCGGTGAATATTCCATTACGAATGGTCATTTTCCAGCCAATCTCACTGCCAAGAAGCTGGCCTACAAACGATGAACTGTCTAAATCACCGAAACAGCCGCAATCAAACTCCATGCCGGTGCCAAGTCCCCAAACCGCAAAAATGAAAAAGCTGAGGTAGATTAAAAAGTTTGCAGGAACTGCAAGTTTATCGAAGAAGGGGATGAGCAGAAGACTGCCAACTGCAATCTCAATGTAAGGGAGGTAATTGATGATCATGGATTTTGCCCATACGGGAATCCAGTGAACATAAGCAACAGATTCGAAAAGGGTGGTGTTATCCTGAATTTTCAGTATGCCTGCAAAGATCAGCATGCCGCCCAAAAGAATGCGTAAAAAAACCCTAAGATATGTGATCGATTTTTGCTTATCCATGCTAAAAAATACGAAATAGGTGTATGATTAGTATGAAAAAAGTTAAGTAGTCAGCTTTCCCAAAATCAGTTCAATAAAAAACTAACTGAATCAATTTGCCGGATAGATTATGACACACCATATTTGTACAAGAGCTACTGCCTGAAACTGCAATGTTATTTAGCACTCTTTTCCATATCTTGTGTCTTACTGAAATTTTATTGAATTGTAACCTTACTAATGATCGACAAACCCCACGATTATTGTGGTATTTTCGGGATTCATGACCACCCCGAAGCCGCACTATTCACCTACTACGGTTTACACGCACTTCAGCACCGTGGACAAGAATCAGCAGGAATTGTATCCACCTATTTTGATGAAAGAAAAGACCGGTTCATTATGCCAATGCATAAAAATTTCGGTCTTGTACTTTCGGTATTTGATGATCCAAAAATCTTTAAAAGGGAATTGAAAGGCCGATCAGCCATTGGCCACAACCGTTACTCCACATCCGGTTCATCAAAAAACCCGGCGAATATTCAGCCGTTCCGAGTTCATTACAGAACCGGGAATCTGGCCATCGGTCATAATGGAAATCTTTCAAATGCAAGAACGCTCAGAGAACGATTTAGGGATGAAGGAGTCCTGTTTCAAAGTACATCAGATACAGAGCTCATTCTGCATTTGATATCGCACAGCCGCAAAGAGAACCAGATCGATCAAATTCTGGATGCACTGAATCAGATTGAGGGTGCGTACTGTTTAGTGATTCTAACTGACGATAAGCTGATTGCTGTTCGTGATCCGAATGGATTTCGCCCACTTGCACTTGGTGTAATAGATGGTGCCTATACAGTTGCCAGCGAAACCTGTGCATTTGATATTATTGGTGCGGAATACATCAGAGATGTTGAACCCGGCGAGGTTTTGGTTATAGACCGAAATGCATTCGAAGATGGTGACATTCAATCCTATCACCTTAAAGCAAAACCCGGTACAGAAACTAGCCAGTGCATTTTTGAATACGTCTATTTTTCAAGACCCGACAGCAGGATATTCGGTGAAAACGTAGATAAAATTCGGCGAAATCTTGGCAAACAGCTCGCCAAAGAGCATCCGCTTAATGAAGTGATTAAGAACCGGAAATCAGACAGAAGGCCGATTGTAATTTCCGTGCCCGATTCCAGCAACACAGCTGCAATCGGTTACGCGCATGAAAGCAATAATCTAGGCTTTGATTGCAAATATGATATTGGCCTGATCAGAAATCATTATGTAGGCCGGACATTTATCTCACCCGGACAAAAATCTCGGGAGCAGAAAGTTCGTACAAAATTCAATACCGTTCGCGGTGTGATAGAAGGGCGGTCCGTGATTATTGTGGATGATTCCATCGTGCGCGGTACAACATCACGCCATCTGGTTGAGATGATTCGTGAAGCCAACCCGGCTGAAATCCACTTTCTTGTAAGTTCGCCGCCCATAACACATCCATGCTTTTATGGAATGGATTTCCCAAGTACAGAAGAGCTTATCGCAAATAAATTCAACAGTGATGTTGATGCCATAGCGAGGGAGATTGGTGTGGATAGTGTACGTTATCTTTCAGCAGAAGGCCTTGTGAGTGCTGTAAAAGATGCCAATGAATCACATCACTCTTACTGCACGGCTTGTTTTACGGGAGAGTATCCTGTTCCGGTTGATTTTGGTGTAGAAAAAGAAGAAAACGAAATTGTTTAATGGCTTTTCAAAAAGCAACGTTCATAACATCTGCACCCTCACTAAACGATTGTCCTGAAGAGACACTACCCGAGATATGCTTTGCAGGGCGTTCTAATGTGGGTAAATCGTCTCTTATTAATAAGATTACAAATAAGAAAAGGCTTGCCCGAACCAGCAATACCCCGGGTAAAACCCAGCAGATGAACTTTTATGAAATCGACGACACATTCTATATCGTTGATTTGCCCGGTTTTGGATTTGCCAAAGTGCCAAAAAAAGAACGCGATCGCTGGGGCAGGGATATCCATGAATATCTGAGTAAACGCTCCACACTGAAACTGATTCTCCACCTTGTGGATTGCAGGCACAACCCAACAGTACTTGATGAGGAGTTTTTTTACTGGATGGCAACCAACGAGAAACCATTTGCTGTACTGCTTACAAAATCAGATAAACTCTCGAATAATAAGCTGGCCTCGTCAAAAAGCTATACCCAAAAAATTCTCAACGAAATGAACATCGATGTGCCGGTTATTACCTGCTCAGCTGATAGCGGTGCAGGAATAGAGAATATACAATCATTGATGTCTGAATTTTTAGAAACTGAATAATTTAATCAATACATAACCACAACCATGCCTTATAACGTACTTTTACTGGATAGTGTAGACCCAATTTGCGCTGAAATATTTGAAAAAAGAGGGATAAATGCAGATCAGCCCGAAAAACTATCACTCGACGAACTGAAGAAAATTATTGGGAACTATGAAGCCGTGGTTGTAAGAAGTGCTACTACTTTTGATGCGGATTTGCTTAAGCATGCCGGCGATCTCAGAATTATTGGCCGTGCAGGTGTAGGAGTTGATAATATTGATCTGCCCGCGGCTACTTCAAAAGGCGTGCTTGTGATGAATACACCTGATGGCAACACTATTTCAACTGCGGAACATACATGTGGCATGATAATAGCCATGGCCCGTAATATTCCCCAATCTGTTGAGCGCGTGAAAAGCGGTGGCTGGGATCGTAAAAAGTTTATGGGTACTGAAGTACATGGAAAACGTCTTGGTATTGTAGGGCTCGGTAAAATCGGGTCGGAAGTTGCAGTAAGGATGAAGCAGTTCGGAATGGAAATCTATGCTTACGATCCGTTCACCACACAAGAGCACGCCAGAAGCATTGGAGTGAAACTCATTGAACTGGATGAATTACTCGGGCAATCTGATTTCCTCACAGTTCATACACCGCTTACCGAAAAAACCAAAAATATGGTATCCCTTGAAAATGCCGGTAAACTGAAAAAAGGAATTCGTCTTGTTAACTGTGCACGAGGTGGAATTTACAAAGAAATTGATCTGAAACCGCTTATAGAGCAGGGAATTGTAGCGGGAGCGGCACTTGATGTGTACACAACCGAACCCCCATCACCCGAGCTTTATGAAGCACTGGATCACCCTGCAATTATTACAACACCCCACCTGGGTGCTTCAACAGAAGAAGCCCAGGAGAAAGTAGCCGTGCAAATTGCGCATCAAATTGCCGATGCGCTCGAGAACAAGAGCTACAAAGGTAGTCTTAACAGTAAATCAATCTCATTGCTTACCAATGAAGAGGTGCAACCCTATGTGGAACTGGCTGAAAAACTGGGCAGGGTATCGGGGCAGATTATGCCGAAACATGCTACCGATTTCTCTTTTGAATACACCGGAGTTTGCACCAAATATTCTGATGTGCTTACCGATTCCATCCTGAAAGGGATGCTGGCACCCTATATTGATGACTCCGTAAACCTCATCAATGCGCGCCACTATGCTGTTGAGCGCGGGTTTAAGCTAAGCGAAACCAACAAGAGCGATGATAAAAACTACAATGATCTGATTACCATAAAACTTGGCGACAGCACGCAGTATGCTCAGATGTCGGCCGCGGTGTTTGGCCCGGGTGATTACAGAATCATTGAAATTGACGGATTCGGAATTGAGCTGCGCCTTGAGGGTGATATTCTGATGTATCAAAACATCGACAGGCCGGGTATGCTTGCAGCCGTTGCCGGTAAACTGGCCAGCCAGAACATTAACATTGCTGCCCTGAGCCTCGGGCGGGAAGGAAAAGGCACCAATGCCATCACTGCGGTAATTGTTGATAAACAGCTCAACAGCGACGAGCTATCATCCATCACCGAACTCGATGGCGTAAACAACGTGAAGTATATCTCGCTGAGTTAAGCAACGCGGCAGCTGGATTTTTAACAACCACGATCCTGGCGCGAGCGTCCCGCTCGTGCCACCCTCCATGGCTGAAACTCTGACATGATTTAACAGCCTTAGAGCGTGCTCGCACCTCAGCGTTGTGGATTGAGGGCTAAGGGTATGATTTCGAATGTTTGGTCCTTCACCGCCACGATACCAGGACCTTCGGACGCTCGCCCCGCAGGGATGCCCATGGCAAATGTGGCTAAACGTTTTTAACAACCTTCAAGCGTGCTTGTCACCTTGAAGCGTTGTGGATTGAGGGGTAAGAATATGATTTGGAATGTTGGGGTATTAAACTGCCACGATTGAAGGTCTTTTGGACGCTTCAATGAGGCTAAGATTGTTGCTTTTGATCTGCCTGCAATCGTAAAGCTACTGTGTGCCAGATCAAACCAACACCGATCAGTACCAGCCCGGCGATCCAGATTCGGGGCTCAATCCAAAAGGCAAGGAATAGGCAGCCGAACAGGCCCATCACCGGAATAATGCGCGGGTAGAGACGCAACTCTTCGGGCAAAAAGAGGGCTGCTAAATTGGTGATAGAGTAGTAGATCAATACGGTAAATGCACTGAACGACCATGTGAAGACCACATCGCCGCTTAAGACCAGCACCCCTATAATGCCGCATGTTACAAGAACAGCCGCAACCGGGCTTTGAGATTTCGGGTTGATACGGCTCAACACCCCGGGCACATCACCGCGCCTGGCCATCCCAAGAAGAACACGAGAAAGGCCCAAAAGCAGGTTTAGCAGTACCCCAAGCATTGCTGTAACCGCCGCAAGTGTTATCACCGGCCCGATAAACGGCACGGATAGCGCCTGGGCTACCATCATCAGCGGTGCAGCCTCGCCATCTACCGTTTGGCCAAAGGCATCTGCACCCATTACCTGAAGGGCAGTTAGTGATACAAGCAGGTAGAGAAGTACAATTACCACCATTGCCAGAATAATCGCTTTAGGAATGGTTCTTCTTGGGTTAGCAACTTCTTCGCCCAG
>SLJB01000148.1 GCA_007135335.1 Balneolaceae bacterium | reverse complement strand
GGAGGCATTGGAGAGGCTGATGCGATTTCAAAACCCATGAAACACCCATTTATCTTATAAGCCAGATTCGCATCATATTTCGGTTGGTCTTCATGTAAGGAGTGTCCGGCAGCCTTAATTTTATCAAGAAACGTGGTGATTAATTCGTGATAATCATCCTGAATTTCCAGTCCGTACATTGTTCTTGAAAAGGCAATTTTTAGTAGTGATTTATCCCGGCGGCTTCTATGAAAATCAACCGGAGGAATTTCAGATATTTCGGGTTGCTGCGTCAAGACAGACATCGCGAGGATCAAGTCGTCTACTGTTCTTGCCATTGGGCCTGCCATAGTAATTTGTCTTTGCCCTTGCGGTTTTCCGGGTGTCAGAAATTGTCCGCGATTTGAAAGGGATTGTTCTGTGGGCCTTAAACCACATACACCACAAAAATGAGCGGGTACTCTGATAGAACCACCTGCATCAGAGCCTAACTCTAATGGCGTAAAACCCATGGCCAGGGCTGCAGCCGATCCGCCGGAACTACCTCCTGCAACAAATTCTGTGTTATAGGGGTTGTTTGTCTGACCAAACCAGCTGTTTGTACTTTGCCAATCGATAGAAAACAGAGGCAGGTTGGTTTTACCCATGATGATCGCACCGGCGTTTTTTAACTTATGAACGAGTACGGCATCATCTTTTGCTCTATTCTTTTTTAGCGAAGAGACTCCCAGCGAGCTAATCAACCCTTTTACATTAAAAGAGTCTTTAACAGTCATTGGAAGGCCGTGCAATGGTCCCATTATTCCGCCATTTTGCAACATCTCATCTTTTTGTTCTGCTTCTCTTATTAAGGCCTCTCTGTCTTCCAAATCTGTAATAGCATTTATTCGTGGCTGATGCTTCTCAATTTGCTCTAAAAATGCAATTAGAACATCCTTGGAACGGACATGCCCATTGTGGATCAAGGATAGAATTTCCGTGGCTGACTTGTAAACGAGGTTATTCATAGGAGCTTATTAGTGAGGAGGGAGATCTGAATAATAACTTTATTAATTATGGGTTCAAATATGGCTACAATCGTGTAGTTCATTAGTATATTTTTTTACCCAATTTTCTCTTTCACCTTAACTTTTCCGGGTGGAAGCCGCAGCATTCTGCGGATGAACGGAAGGGTGTGCTACTATACCGTATATTTCATAAACTGCCGGTTCCCAATGAACAATTGCTAAACAATGAAACTGCATAAAACCGCTTCACTTTTTTTACTGATCCCGTTACTGTTTTCAATTCCGGCCCTTTCACAACCTCTCATACTCCCTCTCTGGGATGGCATCCCGCCGTTTCAGACAGATACAGGTCTTGATGAACTGCACGTTCGCGATGGAATCCTCCGAATCAGCAATGTGCAGACCCCCACACTAGAGATATTCCTGCCGGATGAAGAGATAGCCACGGGTAAAGCTATCCTCATTTTTCCGGGTGGAGGCTACACCATCCTGGCGTATGATAAGGAAGGAACCGAATTTGCCCAATGGTTTCAGGAAAACGGTATCGCAGGGATTGTTGTAAAATATCGCCTGCCGGTATCGGAATCGCTGACCAATCCCAAAGAGGTGCCACTTGCTGATGCGCAGCGTGCCGTTCGGCTGGTGCGTTTTCATGCGGAGGAGTGGGGAATCGATCCGGATCAGGTCGGAATCATGGGTTTTTCGGCCGGCGGACACCTGGCCTCCAATCTCAGCACTCAATATGATGTTCGGGCTCTTCAGGATGATGAACGGGCAGCCCCGGATGTTGAAGAGGGCGTTAATGATAAGTTGCAGGCCGCTTCGGATCGTGAAGGAGTCGTTTCGTATGTTGCAGTGGACACTTCCCGTAATGTACAGGCCGATACGGCTGCCAAAATTATCGACTCTTTTTCCGCACGTCCCGATTTCACCATCCTGGTTTATCCGGTGATTTCGTTCAGAGATGTATCAGCTCATTCGGGTTCGCGCAGAAATCTTCTAGGAGAAGAGCCGTCACAGGAACTGATCGACCGCTTTTCATCTGAACTGCATGTGACCTCAAAAACACCGCCAACCTTTTTGGTTCACAGTCAGGATGATTCCGCTGTTCCTGTTCAGAACAGTCTGCTCTATTTCGAAGCACTCACCCGCAAGGGTGTGTCTGCTTCAATGCACATCTATCCGACGGGTGGACACGGTTTCGCATTCGGCACCGACAGTGGCACCGTCGAAGAATGGACTGATGTACTTCTCAGTTGGTTACTTCCAATCACGAACAATTAGCTGCTGAAATAACAAACCAGATACAACCGCTATCCTATTTCAAAAAATACCTGAATGCCGGGCATCTGCCGATAACATGGAGGCGAGGCTGTGGGAATAAAGTTTAGCATTAGCGGGGAAGCTTTTCATGTTCATTAAGCCGTATCAAATAATAATCCTCTTCAAAACGGCATCGCTTTCAATACCTCCTTTCTCCTGAAAATCGATGCATTAACAAATAACGTTTTCATCCCACCGGTGATTTTCAAAAATCACTTACTGGTTACAGTGAAACGAATATTATAGCAACTCAGTTTAACCTTCGTGATCACACATACAAGACTATACAAAGCTCTGAGTGACGAGTCTGTAAAAAGTCAAATCGAAAAGTGGACTGTATACTTCGCATTTTTCTTTTTCCTTACTCATCTCGCCCTGATTGCTCTTCGTAATACATTTCCGGAGGTTGTACTTCTTCAGCCGCTAAGTGCGAACTACCTCAATGCGCTCTATACACCTTTTAGTATCATACTGGTGTATGAGGTGTATCTTCTGATTTTGGCTCTTCCGCTCTCTTTTTCAAAATCAATGCGGAAGCAGTACGAAATTATCTCTCTGATTGTGATCCGCAACGTTTTTAAAGATATCTCTATGTTCGATGATTTTGATCAACTTGCAGGGCAAAAGGATGTCATCATTCAGCTCGCCTCAGATCTTGGAAGCGGACTTCTTCTCTTTTTCCTGGTAGGTGTATTTTATCACGTTAGTTTGAGGCGAAAAACGATGAACCTTCTAACTGATGATCAAATAAAACGCTTTGTTTATCTGAAGGAGCGGGTAGCACTTATTCTGCTCTTCATTTTCATAACGCTTACTTTAATATCCGTTTGGGATTTTGTCGATGAAGTGTATCGGTTCATTGTCTATGAAGAACCATTTTCAATTGATCTGGGAGTCATATTCTTTGTTGAGTTTTACACAGTTATGATATTCAGTGATGTGTTTATTTTTATTGCCTCTTTTATGTTCAGTCAAACATACTCCGGACTTCTTCGAAATGCCGGTTTTGTCTGTAGTACTGTTATTTTAAGAATCTCCCTTTCTGCTGAACCGCAATATAGCGGATGGATTGCAGCTATAGCTTTAATTACAGGCATTTTGGCTCAACTAATCTACGTCTATTTCACAAATCTTGATATGAAACAAAGAGAACAGGAATCATCTGAATAAATGATTTCCAATCGTTAATAAGACAAAATCTCGACTAACGCCGGATTGATGTAGTAGTGCTTGCCTCTGATCTCTTTCTTCTGCAAAATCTGTAATTTTGCCAGTTCATTCAGGTAGATTCGGGCGGTGTTTTCGGCATAGAGCCCACGATCGGTCAGGTGATTTACCTTGACGTACGGCTGAGTGAAAATCGCTTCCGCGAGATCTTCGGGCCGGCGGATATCCGTCTGTTCAAGCAGCACTTCAAGGATCTCCTCTTTGCTTGCAATAAGGTCATTTACCTTGCGGAGGGTTAATTGTGAAGTCCATTCCACTGCTTTCAGCATGCAGAGAATCCAGCTTTTCCAGTCACCACTCTCTTTTTTTGAATCACTCACCGCTTAATAAAGTTCATCATCGGTAGTAAACACATTTTCAAGGCAATCAAACATTAAAAACATCCAAATTTAATGTATGCTTATAAAAATGACCTTAAATACTCAATGTTTTTGGAGAACATTCGTCCAGTAAAATCTTGATCATTGGGCTGAAGTAGATGAAATTTATAAACGTATATTACGAGAGCCCCTTGAGATATGGATGCCTTCGATACACTTATTGAGATTAAATAATCATCTTTAAATCAAACGTTAATAGCTCTATTTCGTCCAAATAGGTAAACAGTTATCAATAAAATGGATATTCCGGGTATTTACCTGAAACAAAAGAGAGAAAACGTTTATTATGGAATAATAAAGAGAGGGCCTCAATTGAAAACAACGATTCCCGTTTCATACAAAATGGGTTCAGGATTACAGCTTATGGAACATCAGAAATAGATAGCCATGTATAACACATTGATCGGTTCTATTTATCGAATACCCTTTTTTTTCATTTTCATTCTGTTTTTTGACCCTTCAGTTTTAACTGCTCAGGATTCAACTTTTCCCTATTCTGTGCGCCTGGAGCAGGTATCGGTACCGGGATTGCCGGGATTTCACTCTTTTGCCTATGGGCAGCATGATGGCAAGTGGCTGATTGTAGGCGGAAGAACGGACGGCATTCATGCCAGACAGCCGTTTGCCTCTTTTCCGGCAAATCATAACAATGATCATATTTTTGTGATTGACCCTTCAACCGGTGAGTTTTTTGCCGAAAATCTGAGCCCGCTCTCTTCAGGGTTAAGAGAACATCTGCAATCAACCAACATGAATTTTCAGCAGATTGCAGACACTCTCTACATCATGGGTGGTTACGCCTTCAGCGAAACAGCCGGCGACCATATCACCTTTCCGAAACTCACTACAATCGTTGTTTCTGAAACCATGAACGATGTGATCAGCGGATTCTTAAATGAAAAGAGCTTCGGACATCTTTATGACGAGCGATTTGCAGTAACCGGCGGTCAACTGGGCGAACTGGATGATAAACTGATTCTCGTAGGAGGCCATCGTTTTGACGGGCAATATAATCCAAGGGATATGCCAACTTTCAGGCAAGAGTATACGCATGCTATTCAATCTTTCCGGATCGATCATGCTTTGACGGGTCCGGAGATCTCTTTCTACTCTAAAGTGGTAGATACAGATCATCTCAGACGCAGGGATTACAACCTGGTACCCTATATTTTTCGTGATGGTGAACCGGGTTATATGATTTCAACAGGTGTGTTTCAACGAGAGGCCGATCTTCCCTTTCTCTACAACGTTGAAATTGGAAAAGAAGAATTTTACAACCCTATTCCTGACTTTGAACAGCTTTTGAGCCACTACCACAGCCCGAAGCTTTCATTTTATGTAGAAGAGTCTGATGAACTGCATATGCTTTTTTTTGGCGGGCTTGCACAATTTTATTTTCACGGTAATCAGCTGATTCAGGATGATCGTGTTCCATTCGTTACGACGATCAGCAGGGTAACCAGATTTTCGGACGGCAGCTTTGCTGAGTTTGCACTGCCGGAAGAGATGCCCGACCTTAAGGGAACCAGCGCAGAGTTTATCCCGATTCCTGATTTACCAAAAAATGAAACCGGGGTTATTCTGATGGATGAAATTGAAACCGATGAACTGCTGGCCGGATATATTCTTGGCGGAATCGATACCCCCATCATCAATCCCTTTGCAACCAATCAGACAGGTGCAACCAGTGCAAGCACTACCGTTTATGAAGTGTGGCTGGACCGCACGGAGTCTGATGGGAAGCCGGTGGAACAAACCCCGGATGGGGCCCTGCTCTATCCAAATTATCCCAATCCGTTTGATGATGTAACAACCTTACATTTTTCTATTGAAGATGATAGCATGGTGAATCTGGACATCTTTTCTGTAGATGGCAGAAAAGTAGCCACACTGATCTCATCAGTAGTAGAAGCGGGTGAACACAAATTGCAATATAGGGCCGGAGATTTGTCGAGTGGCCTCTATATTGTTCGCCTGCTTGTAAACGGAGCAACAAAGAGCCGGGCAATCGCTATCGTCCGATCAGATTGATGATAAAGACCTCTTTAAATTCACCGATCTCTGTCTGAGCTTTTTTGACATTCTCACCCGGCACTCTTTGTTTTGCTATATTTTCGAATAGGTTGTTCTGTTCATAAAAACCGATTCAACGCTTTTGACAATGGGCCCATCCCGGTGGGATTCTTCATAGGCGGCTTGCCAATCCGGGTCGGCTCTGAATGCTCCCCAGCTTTTTTCTGCCGCTTCCCTGCTTTCGTGGGCGAGTATGTAAATGAGGGTATTGTCTTTAAGCCCGGCATCTTCAGGAACCCAGTAGCCGATGTTTTTCATACCGTGCTTTTCAAATAAAGCCAGGGTATGATTCTCAAAACGTTGGTGCAGGTCATCCAGTTTGCCATCGTGAGTGGTGTAGGTACGAAGCTCAAAGAGACGGGTTTCTGTAACTTCCTGTTCAGCAGAATCAGACCGGGCGGTTTCTGCACAACCTGTACCGGAAATTACGGTGGCTATAAAGACAGCCAAAAAGAGTAATGCTTTATATGTTTTCATGGGATACGTTTAGATTGGGTTAT
>SLJB01000026.1 GCA_007135335.1 Balneolaceae bacterium | reverse complement strand
TTGAACTGCCATATTTCAAAGCCGCCTCCGCCATTCATGTTAAGAGCTAAAACGGCTCTTCTTGAATGTACTTCATCGCCGGTGTAGCGCGTCATCAGTTTGGCTTCTGCTACATCATCAAATACGGGTACATCTGTACCAAACATGGTACGATACCACGCCCAGGCATCATTTATATCGGTTACGCCAATACCAACTTGCTGAATTCCGGTTATGATTTGCGACACAATGAACGGGTTTTGATTAGTAAAAAGCTGAAAGTACGAATTGTAAATCTATGAAATCGTTAAAAAAAATATCAAAAAATAAAAAAGCCGGCTCCAATTAAATATCAGAACCGGCTTTGATGTGATCTATTTAAAAGTAAGGTCAGGGAGCATCCCAGAAAACGCGGTCGAGCATGGTTCTGCTCGGCACATTACTCTCGTTTCTCTGCAATTCTGAATCGGGATATCTAACCAATCGAATCATCTGGCCACCCAGTGCAGAGTTTGCAGGTGCCTGGAAACCCTGGTATGAATAATCATATCTGCGGGCATCATTCCACGTTTCAGGATTCAGGAATGTGGCGATGTATTTCTCCTTCATGATTTCATCAATCGTAAGGTTTGCTTCACCAACAGAAACGGTTTGTTCATTCCAGTATGCATCGATCGCTTCCTGCTCCACACCCATTTTCTCCATGTGAGCGCGAATACCATTTTCGTATGCCTGGTAAGCTCGTACCCTGTTATTGCTTGCAAGGGCCGCCTCCGCCTCGATGAACTTCATTTCGGCATAGGTTGCCATTTCGAGTGGCTGTGTAGGGCCTGCAGCGTAGAAGAAGTTTGCGCCGGGGGTTAGAACAGCGCGTACACCCTGCTCAGGATCGCCGCCGCGCCCTGCACCATTCCTTGTTCCGTAATACAGGCCGAAGTTTGGATGCTCTTCATTAGCAACAGGAACAGTTATGAGCTCAATCCTTGGATCGAATACTCCATAGGTTTCGCCGTTTAAGTGATCTACTGTTTGGCTGGATAACCATCCGCCAAGGAGTAAACCGGCATTGTTCACGGCTGTTCTGTACCACGGGTTTTCAGCTGCAGTACCTTCACCGGTGAAAAACGGCATTTCGAAATCTTCAGCGCTGTTTGCAAACGAATTATCCACGGCACTAAGAACAGCAGCGGGATCATATGAAGGGAGTTTGCTGTAATGGTTCAGGTACCTGGCTCGCAGAGCATAAGCGGTTCGGGTCCATGCAGCGAGATCACCTCCGTATATCATATCGTCTGAGCCGGGCGCTGCGGCTGACTCTGCAGCTCCCATTTCTGAAATAGCTTCCGTTAAGCTGCTCAGAATTACATTATAGATGCTCTCTGAGGTGTCATACGTTGGCTGTAGTGTTTCCGGGTTAAATGCACCGGAGTACGGCACATCGCCGAACATATTTACGAGCAGGCTTAGATTATACGCTTTCATCACTTTTGCCGGGCCGGTATAGTATGGAGCGCCGATCTCTTCTGCTTGCTCTATGAGGGTTTTTAAATCCCCGATGTTGAAGTAAAGCTGAGACCAGGTATTTCCGTAGGAAATGGCATCGTGAATGTCGGTTCCGGTGGCTTGGTTTGGTGATGCAAGGTGCTGCACAAAAAACGACGTTGTTCCGCCAACACGGTTGGTGTTGCGTGTGGTTTCGAACGTGGTTTGATACATTAACCCTTCAATAGGAGCCGACGTTGGATTGTTCGGGTCTGTATTGATGTCTAAATAGTCTTCACAACCTGTGGCCATGAAGAACGTCAATAATAAAACAAGGAATATTTTTATTGAATGTTTCATAGTGAAATACCTCATGGATTAGAAGGAGAAATTTAATGAGAAGACAAGGCTTCTTGTACCCGGATACGCCAGGTCAACAAGTCCGATCAGGTTGCTGCCTGAGCTAACAAATGCTTCCGGATCGTACTGCGAGAAGGGTGTCCAGAGAAGAATATTGTTCGCTGTAACACTCGCTCTTGCGCGACTGAGAGGCAGATTGTCAAGCATAGATTGCGACAGCGAATACCCTAGTGAAATACTTCTGAGCTTCACGTAAGAAGCATCTTCTACCGACTGTTCTACAGCTACACGGTATACATTTCTGTGGTAACCGGCGCCATAATCCCTGCCGGTTTGCGGATCAACACCAATACCCAGCCAAACTTCCTGAGTGTTAGGTGAGCCGTCTGCCAGCACGCCGTCAAAGACCTTGTAATCTTCACGGTTAAGCGTTTTCGTGGTGTGGCCAAAAGCAGAATCCCATTGATCCAGTTTATTGTATTTGTCCACGCCGTACACGATGTCAAGATTGAAGGAAAAATCCCAGTTTCTGTAGTCGAACTGATTCAGGAAATTCCAGGTCCAGTCAGGTGTGGCATCACCCACAATCAACGGTGTGGAGTTTAATACCGGAAAACCGTTTGCCCCAATAATTACAGGAAGGCTTTTGTCCAGAACTCGTGAGTTGGGATCTGCCCCATATCTCGCATAACTGGTTCCCCAGATTGCCCCATACGACTGGCCGGGAATAAGCTGCATAAACGGCCTGTTGATGTAAGCTGAAATATCACCGAGGAAGATAGCGTCTACCCCATCACGAATACCAACAACCTCATTTCGGTTGGTTGTAAAATTGGATGTGATATTCCACTGGAAATTTTGGGTTCGGACGGGATTTGCACGAACAGTAATCTCGAAACCACTGTTTTCAATCTCACCTGCATTGGTTCGGAACTGCGCAGCACCTGTTGCATTCGATACCGGAACAGGTATGATCATATCCTCACTGTTTGCCTTATAGTAGGTAAGGTCGAGGCCTAATCTGTTATCGAAGAACCGGAAGTCGAGGCCGATTTCGGTTGACGTGGTTCGTTCAGGCCGCAAATCCGGTGAAGCAATAGTTTGACCACGGGTAAATCCGGTTTGTCCGCCCAACGGAAAGATTCCCGGCGAAACAAATACACTTTGTGTTGAGTAAGGAGGTGCATCTTTACCTACTTCAGCGTAGGAGAGGCGCAGCTTACCGTATGTAACCCACTCCGGCATATCAAACATATCACTGAATACATACCCAAGACTTACAGATGGGTAGAAGAATGACCGGTTATCTTCCAGCAGGGTGGATGTCCAGTCATTTCGGCCGGTAACATTCAGATATACAATGTTACGCCAGTCGATGTTGAGGTCTCCATACACACCGATCAGCCGGCGCTGTGTCATCCGCTGGGCAATATCGAGGCTGGTTGCGTTGCTGAAATGGCTGAATTCGGGCACAACAAACCCGGTTCCACGTGCGCGCACAAGGTCTGTGGAGCGATCAAAAACATCATTACCCACACGCATCGTAAGGCCAAAATCCTGAGAGATAGCTGTGTTCAGGTTCATAGCCACGTTTGATGTAAGGTCGCGACTATTTATACGTGTCTCTTCACGGAAACCACCCTGTGAGTTCCAGACAAACTCATTTTCAAGGCCAAGCGGTCCGGGCTCAATTTCAGTACGTTCGTCTGAGTAAGTGTCAAGACCCACGAGGTAGTCGAGACTCAGCCAGTCTGTAAACTGGTATGATGCCCGCACATTTCCTATAATGCGGTTTACATTATCCACGTATGTGTTAGTGTTAGCATCATAAACGGGATTTCGACCGGTTCCGGTTCCGGTCACATTATCTGATTTATGCCTTCCATCATCAAACTTCCAATCAGTTACATCAGCACTAACATTCCAGTATGAAAGCCGCTCCATAAAGTTAACAAATGGAACTCTGCTTCCGCCTGAATTAATATAGTTGGCGCTTGCCGCTACAGTAAGAGGCCCTTGAAAAAGCTCACCTGATACCCGGATAGAAGTCCGGTCCCAATCGTTATTGGGTATTACACCTTCGTTCTGAGAATTAGAAAAAGAAGTGTAGAAAGTGGCTGTTTCCGTTCCGCCGGAGATACTTACAGAGTTGTTGATTCCAACTCCGCTTCGCATGGCATTTTCCCAGTTGTTATAATATTGCAGACTGGGGTCCATCTGCTGCGCTTCACTGATTCTCATACCCCAGGACGGCCAAAAACTATTCGGGTTATAGTCGGTTCGTCCAAAACCGGGGCCAAATACATCCTGATAGTCAGGGGTGTTAATGATATCCTCGCGGCTTACACTGGACGAGAAGTCGATGCGAATATCACCGGGCTGACCTCTTTTAGTAGTGATGATCACAGCACCATTTGCTGCACGAACTCCATAAAGTGCGGTGGCAGGAGCACTTTTCAATACGGAGATTGATTCAATGTCATCCGGGTTGATGTCAATTGCCCGGTTCGACATACCGCGAACCCGCCCGGCGGATTCGGTTGTGGAGTTATCGATCGGTACACCATCAACGATAAAAAGCGGCTGATTGTCAGCGGATGGATCGAGTGAAGTGAAACCGCGAATAAATATTTGTGAACCCTGTCCGGCACCGCCTCCGCCACGATTTATCTGCACACCCGATACCTGGCCCTGCAGCGAATTCAGCAGGTTATTACTGCCGGCCCGGCTAATATCCTCGGCGCCCACATCCTGGATGGAGTAGCCGATAGCACGGCGCTCTCTTTCAATTCCAAAAGCAGTTACCACAACCTCGTCCAGTTCGCGGGTTGATACAGCCAGCTGCACGCTGATTTCAGTAGTACCGCCTTCAGTAACTGAAATGTTTGGCCTCTGGGTTACATACCCGATAAAACTGATTTCGAGCTGATAATCTCCTGCCGGCACTTCCGGAATGGTAAACAGTCCGTCTAAATCGGTGGCATCACCAATTCCGAGCCCTCTTACCAGAACGGTTACGCCTGTGAGCGGTTCGCCTGTTTCTGAATCCGTTATACGTCCGGTAACAGTTCCCTGAAGATTGGCTTCAGAGGTTTTCTGAAGTTTCTCAGTTCGGCTGAAGATCATGGTTCTTTTGTTGTCGCTCATCTTCACTTCCAGATCCGTATTCTGAAGTAATTTGGCTATCACATCAAAAACATATTCATCACTGCCGGAATAGGTTACCGTGGAATTCTCAATCTGATGGGTATCGATTGAAATATCCACATTCAGTTCACCTGCAAGGCGATGCAGAACACTGAGAAGCGGCATGTTTTCAACTTCAAGAGATACTTTGGGTTGATTTGAATCTTTCTCTGAGATGTGTAATGCAGAGATTTGTGCAAGCTGGCTATCCTGATATGAAACTGCCATACTGTTCGGAGCAGATGCAATGCCGGCAAAAAGGCCTGCTGGCAAAGCAAAAAGTAGCCCGGAAACAGCAAGACAAATCCATGATCGGAACCATGATTTTGTTTTTGTAACGTTTCTCATTATTCGCTGTGGTTTGTTAGGGGTTGGTTTATGTTAGAAGTCCAGGTTATTTTCTTTTCGGAAGAATCTATCGTGTACTCGATATTCAGTGTGCGTGAAAGTGTATTTAATAATTCAGGAAGTTCAGTTCGGGATAGATCTGCACTCAAGGTTACATTTCGCAGTTCATCATCACGGAAAACAAATCTGTGATTGTAAAGACGTTCAAGAGTTCGGCTAACCTGCCAGAGTGGCTCATTGTAGAAGAGAAGTTTACCATCAATCCAGCTCAAATAGTTTATAACCGGAGCATTTTCAATAATAATTTCATCGGATTCAGGGTAATAGAGTGCAAAATTATTCTTTGTTAGGGTTGCGCGTATACTTTCACTGTTATGTTGATTTTCACTTTGAAAAGCTACCGTACCCTCTGAAACGGCTATTTGAATGTTTCGCGCTTCACTATCCATTTTCACATTAAATTCGGTCCCCAGCACGTGAATGCTGGCTGCATCGGCATATACTGTAAATGGTTTTTGGGGATCATTTTCAATCTGAAACCATGCCTCGCCATCGAGTTTCACATGACGTTCCTGAGGGCCGAAAAACTCCGGAATTTCAACAACAGAATTTGAATTCAGGCGAATTTGCGTACCATCTCTTAAGGATATAAGCCTGTGCTGTTCATCTCCGGTACTGTATATTCGGTAGGAAATTTCATTCAGGTCCATTTCGGGTGAGTCAGAATCCAGATAAACAAGCATACCCGATAGTAGTGAAATAGTGATAATTGCCGCAACGGCTGCTGTCGTTTTCCAGCTGCTGCGCTCCTTTCGCTGAAATTTACTTGAGCGCGTTTGTTTGATTTTGGAAAAGATCTTTACAGAAGGAACATCTGGGGTCAGCAGCAGATTGTCATCATCAGAATATCGCAGGATATCCCTGTCGAGGCTTTCCTCAAAATAAATCTTTCCCTCAGATGTCTTAAACCAATTGTACACCTGTTTTATCTCTTCAGGCGAGCATTGGTTTCTGAAAAATTTTTGAAGCAGTTCTTTATCCAAACGGGGCAATTTTTGATCTGTTTAAAAGGTAAGACACCGAACCCGGCGGAAAGTGTGGTGAGAATTCGAAAATTTTTTCTAAAATCGAATTTATCTATTCGCGATTAGTTTTTAGCAGCTTTTCGGTTACTGATTCCGGCGTGCTCACTCAGATATTCTTTGATGAATTTTGATGCGTGGTAGTATTGCGATTTAACAGTATTGACGGTAATGC
>SLJB01000135.1 GCA_007135335.1 Balneolaceae bacterium | reverse complement strand
TCTGTAATATCCTCAAATACAGATACGCTGCTGCCTTCGTGAAGATCATGCACCCTAAGTTCGCGAACCTTAAGAGCCGGGTCCGCATAATCAATTGCGGCGTATCGTCCGTTTACAGATGCACTCGCGGAAGAGCGATGAAACCCGGTAATCAGCGTGTCAAGTACGGTTGTGTCGAGCGAGGCAACATAAATGGAAACCTGCGGTATGCCGCGTGTGGATTCTCCGGGAAGTACAAACTCATCCACATACTCAGGGAAATAGACCGTTCGTGAATCGGAGTGATCTGTCTGCCGAATCAGCAGTTTTTCGTTACCGGCCCATGAATCAATGCTGAAGTCCGGGGCACTGTTTTCTTTGCGGGTTACCTGCTGAATTCCCGGCTCATGCACATGGGTTACCCAAATATCTCCCGCGCGTACGAAGGCAATTTTTCGGCTGTCGGGCGACCATTGCAGACCAAATTCGTTTTCCTGCGTACTTACAATTTTCTGTTCGTTACTTCCATCGGCATCAGCGATAAAAAGGCTGCTATCTTTCGTGAAGGCAATTTTTGTATGGTCGGGAGAGAGGATGGGGCTTGGCGCATCATCATCTTCCTTTTGTATGTCTGATCCGTTTAGATCTACCGAGTACCGTCCGGTTTCGAAGTAGGAAGAGTCGTTCCAGGAGAAAAATAGTCTTGACTGATCACCGGAAAAGAACTGGATTCCGGGCCTGATTCCGGGAATTACAGGTTCGTGAAAGATCTCTTTCAGCGTAAGATTTTCAGGTACAGTTTGTGCATCCGCGGCCTGTGGAATGAAAATAAAACAGAGTAATGCGAGTAAAAGTGCTCGATACATAGCGTTCATATAGGTTTATTTGTTGAGCGCTTAGTATACGATTTTTTTCTGAAGTGCACAGAGACGGGTGCCTGCCCGCTTATTCAAACCGGTTACTTAAAAATCAATTCCCTTCATCAGAGCATAGAAAAAATCATGATCAGAAAATTCACTCTGTAATGATCCAAACCTCACAATTACCAGATCAAGAGATGGAACTACATACAACTTTTGCCCAAGAAGTCCGGATTTCATGTAGAGATCAGCCGGCGCTGAGGATGAAATCAATGAGCTGCCCGATATCTGGTTTTGCAGATCTTCTGGCAGTTGGTCTAAAAATGCTTTATTGGCAGAGGGATTTCCGTTCAGCCAAAACGTGATACCATAACCGGGGGCTGCTTCAGATGGCTGGATGAGTTCATTAAAAATCTCAGCAGGAATAATTTGCTGGCCATCAAGCGAGCCTCGATTCAGCAGCATGAGTCCAATCTGCAGCCAGTCAATTGCCGGGTATGATCCACCAAAAGAGAGATTTACAAATCGGTTATCTACATTGAACCAGCTGCCGCGAACCAGGCCAAGCGGGGTGAAAAGGTGTTCGTCGAGGTAATCGATGGGGCTGATTCCAAACTCCTCATGAAAAATCCATGAGATAATATAAAATGGCGTAGGTCCGTAACGGAAAGTGCTGCCGCGTTCAAATGCCATGCCGGCAGAAAGCCATTGATTGGCTGTTTGAGGCATCCCAACATCAGCCGTTGCAATACCTGAGGTAAGATTCAGCAGTTCACGAACAGTTACCCGTCCGCGTTCGCTTTCGGGATCCCAGGTAGTAATGAGATCACCCAAAGGTGTATCAAAAGTAAAAAGTCCATTTTTTACAGCAATGGCTGCAAGAATTCCTGCAAAACTTTTTGAGCCGCTAAAGAGCAGATGTTCTGAGGATCCTGTGTAATCATTGGCATACTTTTCGAGTAAAATTTCTCCGCTTTGCCAGATAATGAGGGCATCACCACCTGAATCCTGAATGGCATAGCGTTCTGCATTATTGAGATTCTCAGCAGGAAAAATTCCGGTGAAATCTGCATCGGAGGAGGAATTATCACATCCTGTGAAAAGCATGAACAAAATGAAAAGAGAACAGACAGCAGTCGTATTGTACTTCATAAAAACAGATGATTACCGGATATTTATGGCAAATTGGAAAGAGATGAATAGAGAGTTCTTTCAAACTCTTCATACAACTCGTCTCGATAGGGGGATGGTATAACTTGTGTCATCATCACTACAACCATTTCATTGGCTGTATCAATCCAGTAAGTTGTTTGAAATGCCCCACCCCAGCCAAGGCTTCCGGCCGGCCGAAGTCCATCTTTTTCACCTTCAGGCGTGGTAATTAATAATCCGTATCCGAATTTATTCTCTTCCCAGAGATCGCCAATCTGATTTGATCTCATCAGATCCCACGTTTCGGTTCTTAGAATACTATTACCGTTCAGCTCACCTCCGTTAAGCAATGCCTGCAGAAAGATTGCATAATCACGGGCAGTGGATGTGAGACCGGCACCGCCTGAGTAATAGGTCATGGCTCCCTGAACAGGATAGTTTGGTGTAATAAGTCCGTAGTCTTCAGCGGGGTAAAGTTGAAATTCGCCATCTCTGAATGTGTACAGAGTTACGAGATCATTCTGCCGTTCAGGGTTATAGAAGAAGGTATCGTTCATGCCGAGGGGCAGGAATATCATTTCGCGGAAATACTTATTCAGGCTCAAGCCCGATGCAACCTCTACAACCCTGCCGAGAACATCGGTATTCAGGCCATAGGTAAATTGCTCGCCGGGATCATGAGCGAGAGGCAGACCTCCGAGAATAGACATGGTTTCTTCAATGGTTCTGTTTTCCTCAGTTCCAAGATCCGGAACCCCGGCATTTCCGTAAATGGTGCTGAATGTACTATTTGTAAAACCGTAGGCAATTCCCGATGTGTGGGTGAGCAGATCGTGTATAGTGATACTCCTGGATGCCGGTCTCGTTTCGAACGAGCCTGTTTCTTCGTCAAACTCAGTTAAAACAGCGGGTCTTGAAAATTCCGGAATGTAATTTTCAACGGGATCTTCCAGAGTCAGGGTTCCGTCTTCATACAACTGTAAAATCGCCACACTGGTAATTGCTTTTGTCATTGAAGCAATTCGGAACAGATGGGAGGTGTCTAAAGGTTTTTGCTCTTCCACATATTGCCAACCCCATGCGTGTTCAAGTACAACGTCTCCGTTACGGGCAATAAATGTAACAGCACCGGCTATCCGTTCATTTTCAATTTCATACTCAAACAGGGGACTGAGATTGGTGAGAAGCTCAGTGCCAAAGATAACATTATCTGCTGTTGAGTCTCCAAATTGATTTGTTTGTTCTGCAGGCCGGCAGGAGATAAACAGGAGAAAGGGGAGAAGAATGGAGCACGTTTTCATTGGGATGGGAATTGGTGGAAAAAATAAGCCGGTGATGAATTCACCGGCTCAAAAAACTGATCAGGCAGTCACCTGCTCTTTAACATTCTCGAAGACAATCGGTTTGATAGCTTCGAATGCTTTCAGGGTTTTTTCAATATGGGCATCTGTGTGAGTTGCCATCGGGATAAGACGAATCAATACCATCCCTTTAGGCACTACCGGGTATGCCACTCCGCTCACAAATATGCCGTAATTTTCACGCAGCTCACGCATAATGGTTGTACAGAGTTCGGTACTTCCCTCTGTGAGAACCGGTGTAACAGGACTTTCAGATGGCAGAACGTTATACCCAATGTTGCGCAGACCATCGCGCAGTTTAATCGTGTTTTCCCAGAGTTTTTCTCTCCACTGAGGATTTTCTCTGATGAGGCGGATGCGCTCGCGGGCTGTTACCACAATTGGCAACGGCAAACTTTTTGCAAATATCTGGCTGCGGGCATTCGCTTTTAAAAACTCTTTAACCCGTGGTTCGGTTGCCACAAATGCGCCAATCAGTGCAACTGATTTTGCAAATGTACCGAAATAGATGTCAATTCCATCCTGGCAGCCCAGTTCAGTGCCTGTGCCTGAGCCGTCGTGCCCAAGTGTTCCCAGGCCATGAGCATCATCAACAAGAAGCCTGAAAGGATATTTTTCTTTTAATGCCACAATCTCTTTCAGCTTGCCAAGGTCACCGGTCATGCCGAAAACTCCCTCGGTTACAACGAGAATGGAAGAGTTTGGTTTCATTCGGGAAACAGCCCTCTGCAGCTGCCGCTCCAGCCCTTCAATATCGTTGTGTTTGAAAACGGATGATTCACCCATGGCAAGTTGTTTACCATCTACAATACATGCATGGCTCAGCTCATCGTAAATCAAAAAATCATTTCGGTCCACCAGGCAATGGATCACACTCATGATACCCTGATACCCATAGTTCAGAAGAAGTGCTTCGGGTTTATGAACAAACTCAGCCAGTTCTCGTTCAAGAGCTTCGTGTTCGTCTGAATTTCCGGTCATGAGACGGGCACCCATCGGGGCACTGAGTGAGTATTTTTCTGTTGCTTCCACATCAACTTTACGGATATCAGGGTTTGCACCGATTCCGAGGTAGTCGTTAATGCTCCACACTACAACATCTTTGCCGTTAAATTTCATGTCCGGGCCAAGAGCACCTTCGAGTTTAGGAAATGTGTAATACCCGTACCCCTGTGAAGTGAATGGCCCAAGTGGTGATACCCTGTTTTCAAGTTTGTCAAAAAGATCCATAGAGAAATATTGCTAAATGGTTTTGTCCCCGCAGATGGTTGAAGTGATGCGAGATGTTACATTAAAAATTTTGCTCAAATTACGGAAATTGGCAGGTTTGTCAAAAGCTGTATGCGATATTATCTGATACTGTAAATTATTCATTTATGGAACAGGATGCCCGTTTGACGCCTCCAGCAGCTTGTACCAGTCCTGCCGCTCCAGGTTAATTTCCAGTGCTTTTACGGCTGACCTGAGCCGTTCCGGTTTTCCGCTGCCCAAAACTAATTGAGGTTTACAGGGGAGCATCATGAGCCATGCCAAAGCGATCTGATCAGGAGAGGCAGAGTATTTATCCGACAGCTCTTTAGCCACGGCCTGTACCCGATGTAAACGGTTGTCATCTTCATTCGAAAAAAACCTTCCGCCTGCAAATGGAGACCATACCATGGGTGAGAAATTGTGTTCCTGTGCCTGATCGAATGTGCCATCATACAACGGGTTTAGATATAAAAGTGAACACTCCACCTGATTTGTAACAAGAGGAACATCCATTTTACTCTGTAGCATGGAGAACTGGGCAGGTGTAAAATTAGATACACCTGCATGAAGAATTTTCTTTTCTGTGATCAGCTCCAAAAAGATATCTGCTAATTCTGAAGCACTCATCAGGGGATCCGGTCTGTGAATGAGTAACAGATCGATAGTATCGATATTTAAGTTTTTTAAAGAACGATCAACAGACGTGCGGATATGCTCTGCAGTTGTATTGTAGTGCTGTATTTTGTGTTCCGGCCTGTTTTTTGAGATCAAACAGATGCCACATTTGGTTACCAGTTCCATTTTATCGCGCAAATCAGGGCGTTCTTTCAGGGCTTTCCCAAATAAAGCTTCATTTTCATAATCACCATAAATATCAGCATGGTCAAACGTGGTGATACCCATCTCCAGTGCTTGCTCTATGAAATCGATTGTTTGAGAAGTGCTGTAGTTCCATTCATTAAGCCGCCACAAACCTGCTGAAAGTTTAGAAAATGCGGGTCCCTCAGGGCGCAGCCATCGTCTGTCTGATTCTGTATTAATCATGATTTAATTTGGTTTAAAAGTTGAAAAACTGTCTGATTATCGGTATTTGAATAGAACAGCAGTTTGATCTGTTAAGTTGATTCGTAATGCAATTTACTACAAACCATTAAGTAATAGTAAGTTGTGTGCAATAAAAGTCGTTTTAAATTCGTTGTAATTTTATGTGTATGCTGAAATTATCAGCTGCCACTCATTTTATCATTATAATTAAATTTCCGGTTACTATGTCTGAAGAAGAAAAGTTTGAAGAGATGATAGAGAATCCCACTAAGCATCAAATCAAGGCCATTCATCACGCCCGTGAGCGCGCTTGCATAGATGCCATGAAAGCATCAAGCTCAAAAAATCCGCACAACAAAGGGTCTGATCTTGCCGGACTTTGGAACTACGTTTATGAGGAGTATTACCAGTTTCAATAGTTCGGAGGAGTGATTACGTTTAGTGCTTTCCTAACGATAAAAAGATCCAGTTCCGATATTTCACTTCCCAAATGTTCGCCATCACAATGAACGGCCGCAGGCTTCTCTGAGCGAATTCTCAATCGGCCGCATCTGCTTGAGTATACACCACTCATACCGGGAGAAGGCCCCCATCTGAATCTGGGCAAATATAACAGAATTTTATAGATGGGTATTTTTTTGATGATCAACAGATCCATGATCCCGTCCGCCATCTCAGCCTCAGGTGCCACATAGAAACTGCCGCCCTCCCATTTTCCGTTGCAGGCAGTTATCATCAGAAATTCGTCTGTTACTTTTTCATCATCTATGGTTAATTTCATCCGTGAACCGCGATAGGTAAATGCGGCTTTCAATGCCCCAAACACATACACTATATGCCCTTTTAATTTTTTGTGTTTGCCCGCATGGTAATTTGCCCAGCCATCTAAGCCATAGCCTATGGAATTTGCGCACCACCCGGTAACATCACCCTCAAAACGTATCAGATCTATTTGAGTAACATGCTGCCTGTAAAGAGTGTCGAGGCACTCCGGCAGTATATTGTTCAGGT
>SLJB01000223.1 GCA_007135335.1 Balneolaceae bacterium | reverse complement strand
CAGGTTCTCTGCGTACCTCTGCGGCAACCTCAGCGAACCTCTGCGAGAAACAGAACAGACCCATATCTCCTTGCTGCTATTTTTCCCGCAATCCGCCAGGCAGCTCCAAAACGTTTAACACCTGAAAGATTATTCCCTGCCACAAGATTGAAAAGAGTAAAACCCTCTCATCTCATACTTTTACACTGATAACAACTGATCTTAGCGAACATAATTCATGGTAAAGCAGATCTCTCATAAAGCAATTTGAGACAAACGATTCAATAATGTTTAGCGTTGAATATTGCGTAAATTAGTGTAGTTAATATCTAATAAATTGAACTGCATACTATAGATTCAGTTTTAGAAAAAAATCACATTTCATGAATATCGGAATAGTCTGTTACCCCACATTTGGAGGCAGTGGCGTTGTTGCCACCGAACTTGCCAAAGGCCTGGCAAATCGAGGCCATAATTTGCACATCATCAGTTATGCCCAGCCGGCCCGGCTCGATTCCTTCCGTACAGACATAACCTACCATGAGGTAGATTTGAGCAGCTACCCGCTATTTGAATACCCCCCTTATGACCTGGCTCTTGCAAATATGATGGTGAACCTCATTCAATTTGCTAAACTGGATATTCTGCACGTTCACTACGCTATTCCACATGCAACAAGTGCTTATCTGGCAAAACAGATTCTGAACACCAAAGCATCAAAAGTGCCTGTCATCACCACATTGCATGGAACTGATATTACGCTCATTGGCAGCGACCCCACATACAAACAGGTTGTTGATTTTTCCATCAATCAGAGTGATGGAGTTACAGCTGTATCAGAATATCTGAAAAACGAAACCTACAGGCTGTTTGATATTAAAAAAGAGATCAAGGTTATTCCAAATTTTATAGATCTCGATAGATTTAAAAAATCAAAAAAAGAGCATTTCAAAAAAGCCATCTGTCCGGAGGGTGAAAAAATTGTAACACACGTATCTAATTTCCGCGAAGTGAAACGTGTAACGGATGTAGTTGCCGCTTTTGACCAAATTTTAAAAAACGGAGTGCAAGCCAAACTGCTTATGGTTGGTGACGGCCCCGAGCGTGCCAAAGCGGAAAATAAATGCCGTGAATTAAAAATGTGTGATCACGTTCGTTTTCTGGGTAAACAGGATCAGGTTGAAGAAGTACTTTCCGTTTCTGATCTGTTCATGATACCATCCGGCAGTGAAACATTTGGGTTGGCAGCTTTGGAAGCGATGAGCTGTAGTGTGCCGGTAATCAGTTCTAATATCGGCGGACTGCCCGAAGTGAACATCCAGGGAGAAACCGGCTATCTGTGTGAACTTGGTGATATTGAATGCCTCGGCAGGTGCGCAACAGAAATTCTTAAAGATGAAAAACTGCATGCAAGAATGGCTGCTAACGCCCGTAAACGTGCAGAAATGTTCGAGCTGGACAAAATTGTTACCATCTACGAAACGTACTATGAAGAGATAAAAAGCACACTTTAGGCCCGGAATCCATCGCAAATCTGAAAACAGCTGTAAAGCGTACGTACACCTCTTCTGCATAATAAAGATTGGATTCTCCTGCCCTCATAAAGTTTGTAAAAATCCTGCGTATCTCTGATTTCTTTTAGATATTGACGCACTTAAATTGCAAACCTAAATTCTCTCTATGAAATTACGTACAATCTCCCTTCTGGCTTCGGGGTTACTTTTTGCATTTCTCTCTGTTACAGAGAATGCTACTGCCCAGCAAGAGCCAAATTTCGAACTTGCTGAACGCTTTACAGCAAACAACATGCAAAATATGACCGGCAGTACTTTTCTCCGGGCAAACTGGATTGAAGATGAAGACCGCTTCTGGTACGAATGGCAGGATGGCGATGGCAAACGATGGACGTTTGTGGATGCTGCCAGACAAACATCCCGACCGCTGTTTGATGTACAGCGAATGGCCGCTGAACTCTCAGAGGCTTTTAACCGCGGGTTCAACATCAAAGATCTCGACCTCAAAGATTTTGATTACGATACAGACCGCCAGCTCTTCTCTTTCCATGTAGACAGTATAGAGTTCAAATATTACATCGATCGCGATGAGCTTGTGAAAGGTGATTCTCTTAAAGCTGAAGAGCGCGAACCCTGGGCAACCTACTCGCCCGACAGCACCTGGATTGCATTTGCCCGTGAGCACGATCTCTATGTAATGAGAGCAGATGACCCTGACAGCACCGAAATTCGCCTCACAGAAGATGGCGAAAGATGGTACAGCTTTCAGCAGAGCCATGGAGATACAACCACCACCGAGCGGTTACGATCACGGGCATCCTGGTTTGAGGACTCTAAAAAGCTGTATGTGAAACGCCAAGACTGGCGCGAAGTGGGCGAACTTTGGGTTATCAATACCCTGAGCAACCCGCGTCCTGAACTTGAAACATACAAATACAATCTTCCCGGCGAAGACAACCATTACCAGGATGAAATTCTCGTTTTCGATATGGAGACAAAAGAGCATGTACGCCTGGACACGGATAAATGGCCCGATCAATCACTTGGAGGAGCTTACTTCAGTGGCGGAGGGATTTTTACCTCCGATGAGTCTGATTATCTCTGGATACTCCGGCGAACCCGAACCTGGGACGAGGTAGACGTGGTAAAAGCCAACACCACTACGGGAGAAACAGAAGTGCTTTGGTCTGAAAAAAGCGAACCCTACTTCAACACCCGCTATGCACAGCTTGGAATTATCAATGAGGGTGAGGAGTACATCTGGTGGAGTGAGCGAACCGGATGGGGACAACTCTACCGGTACGACAGTGAAGGAAATCTACGGAATCGCATTACCGATGGATACTTCATGGTAGGTGATGTTGCCGCTATCGACACTACTGCATCAACTATCTATTTTGAAGGTTTCGGTAAGGAAGATGGCAGAAATCCTTTTTATGCACACTATTATAGTGTCCGTTTCGATGGATCACGACAGACGCTCATCACCCCTGAAGATGCCAATCACAGTATCAGTGTGAGCGACTCCCGAAACTTCTTTGTTCACAATCACTCACGACCTGATGTGCCAACCAGAGCCGTTCTGCGTGACAAAGATGGCCGTGAACTCATCACTTTGGAAGAGACTGACCTAACCCGAATGAAAGAAGCCGGTTACAATCTGCCCGAAAACTTCTCTGTGAAGGCGAAAGATGGTGTAACAGATCTGTATGGTGTTATGTGGAAACCTGCAGACTTCGATCCGGATAAAAAATACCCGATCATCTCCTATGTATATCCCGGCCCGCAGGTAGAGCCATACCCGCGAAGCTTTTCCATTGGCGGTACCGCAGCCCGTGCGCATTCACTTGCACAGGTGGGTTTTGTGGTAGTTGCGATGGGTAACCGGGGCGGCAGTCCGCTGCGTGATAAGTGGTATCACAACTATGGCCACGATAATCTCAGAGATTACGCACTGGCCGATAACCGCTACGGAATTGAGCAACTTGGCGGCCGGCACTCCTACATCGACCTCAACAGAGTTGGTATTTACGGCCATTCAGGTGGTGGATTTATGAGTACTGCAGCTTTGCTTACCTATCCCGAGTTCTTTAAAGTAGCCGTATCATCAGCCGGAAATCACGATAATAATGTGTATAACATCTGGTGGAGTGAAGTTCATCACGGAGTTACGGCAAAAACTGAAACCGTTACCGTTGAGAATGAAGACGGCGAAGAAATTGAAGAGGAGAAAACCACATTCAGCTCAAGAATTCCTTCCAATGCCGAACTGGCGAGCAACCTTCAGGGACGCCTGCTGCTTGTACACGGTGAGATGGATAACAACGTGCATCCCGCAAATACCTATCGGATTGCCGATGCGCTGATCCGTGAGGGCAAACGGTTTGATATGATGATCTTCCCGGAAGCGCGTCACGGATTTGGCCGGTATACCGCCTATTTTGAGCGGATGTTGTGGGACTATTTTGCCGAACATCTGATGGGTTATTACAGAACAGATGTAAATTACAATCTGCCTGATTAATCCGCTTTCAGTTCAAATTCAAGCCGCTTCAAACCCTGTTTGGAGCGGTTTTTTTTATGGATTTATTGATTTATTTCCCCAGATCGACGTTAATGTCCAGAAATCCAGGTTATTTATAGTTGCATTTCCACCCTCTGCAAATAACGAAAATCCCTGACTCTCAGGATCCGGAAATATTCGATTTGTTATTACCGCTTCGCCATCGTTTACAAATACTTCAATTGAAGACCAATCCACAAATACATGGAGTTTAATTTTGCCGTCTCTCAGATTAGCAGGAGCATCATTTCGTTGAGCAAACTCTTCATTGAAGCTGTCGTCTCCGGAATTGGTTCTGTCCACAAAAACTGTCTGCGTGGTGGCATCATAACCAACCAGAGTTTCTTCCTCAGCACCAGATCGCAGGCTAAAACCAACAACATCCGCACCACCCGGTTCGAGCTCCACAACAAATTCATAAGCTTTACCGCTTAAACCACGATCCTCCAGTGAATGAGTTCCATTCGATACACTTATATTTTCAATTGAAATGTGGTTTTCGCGAAGTGCTTGAAGTTCCTCAACCGGCCGCTGAATTACTTTTATATTATTATCTATGGTTTCAAGATGCACAGAGCGTGGAATAGACTGTGCACTTCTCCAGGGGTATGTTGGAATTTGATTGGCATATTTCCAGTTGTTCATCCAGCCAACCCATAACCTTCGGCCATCATCTTCAGGTATATTATTCCACGATATTGCGGCATAAAAATCTGTACCGTAATCGGCCCATAATACGTCACCGCCTGAAATTGACTCGTCCGGAATAAACTCTGTACCGTTCCATTCTCCCACAAAATATTGTGAGCCCGACCCGCCTGCTATAGCACCGGGATTAATATCAATGTGTAACACCCATTTAATGTTATTTGGATCTCCATCTACTGCCAGCGGAAATAAATCCGGGCATTCCCAAATTCCATCAACCGCACCTTCGGGACCAAAGTCACTCAGAAATTCCCAGTCTAGTAAATTATCAGATGCATAAAATTGTACTTTATACTGTCTTGGAAGTGCTACTACCATTACCCATTGTTCTCGTTGTTCATCCCACATTACATTTGGATCACGAAAGTCTGGGTCGTCAAATTCCAGTACCGGATTTCCTTCATATTTTGTAAATGTATCACCTCCATCATTGCTGTATGCAAGTGATTGAGCCTGCCATGTAGAACCATCTTCACGTGTGTAATGGCTTGTATAGGTGGCAATAATCGGAGCCCTGTCTCCATCACCAAAACCGCTGGTATTATTATGATCCACTAATGCGCCACCGGAAAAAATACCCTCTTCCTCTTCTTTACCATAAGGAATTGCAACGGGGCGATGTTCCCAGTGAACCATATCATCACTCACAGCATGATTCCAACTCATGTAGCCCCACCGGTTGCCAAATGGATTATATTGAAAAAACATATGGTACTGGCCTTCATAATAAACAAGTCCGTTTGGGTCATTCATCCAGTTGATACGTGGGGTAAAATGAAATTGCGGTCTGTACCTTTCATTAAACGTAACATCCGTTTCCAAATGCTGATTGATTAAATTTGCATCGTAATCAGTATCCTCTTCGGTCGTTTGATCGCACCCGATATGTGATAAAATCACAACCGCACTAAGTAACATTGCAAATAATAGTTTGTAAATCGTTTTCATAGTTTTGATTTTTTATGATCTCTAAAAGTTAACCTTTCTGTGAATTCGGAAGGGTAACAATAAAGGCAGCCCCTTCTCCCTCAAGGCTTTCAAGAACAAGTGACCCATTATGCCCCTGGGTAACGATATCATAACTGAGGCTTAACCCAAGCCCGGTTCCTTCTCCGGTTGGTTTTGTGGTAAAAAACGGTTCAAAAATTTTCTCCCTAAGTTGTTCCGGCACACCGGGGCCATTATCGGAAATGCGTATCACAATTTGATTGCCCTGAAGAGACGTACTGATTTTTACCTCCGGCTCTTTCTTGCTGCTACCGTTTTTTGAGCTCTCCCAAACGGCATCCAGCGAGTTACCGATAATGTTAAGCAGCACCTGCCCGATTTCCTGAGGCATAACCTTAACAAGTTTTATCTCAGGATCCATGTTTATATCCAGTTTTGTATAAAAATCCGGATTTTTTGCCCTTTTGCCGTTATATGCCAAATCCACGTATTTCTGAACCATGTCGTTCAGATCAATCATTTCGAAAGCAGCTTTTCCGCCCCGGGAGTGTTGCATCATAGAGCGCACAATAGAGTCGGCTCTTTTTCCATGCTCCTCAATTTTTCCGGTATTGTGTTTCAGATTTTGCAGAATAAACCGCACCTCTTCCTCATCATTGGCTTTAATTGCCTCAGAAAGTTCATCAACCATTTCGTTTGAAACCTCAGCAAAATTATTGATAAAGTTGAGCGGATTTTTTATTTCGTGTGCAATTCCTGTAGATAAGCGCCCGAGTGATGCCATTTTCTCTGCCTGGATAAGCTGATTTTGGGCTGCTTTTAAATCATGGTATGCCACTTCCAGTTCGCGGGCTTTTTCCAGCTCAAGTGCTTTCCGGTCATTTTCTGATTTCAGAACCTTTGCCTGGGCTTCGGCAACTTTTGAACGGGCAGTTGCGGTTTCAGCCTGGAGTTCTG
>SLJB01000250.1 GCA_007135335.1 Balneolaceae bacterium | reverse complement strand
GAAGCCACAGTAATGATAGAGATTGAACAGGATAAAATTGAACGACTAAAGATAGATAAAATAGAAATGGCTAAAAGCAGAAGCGCTGTTACTGAAAATAGCACAAACAACAAATTGAAAAATATTGAAAAGGGTATGCAATGAACGGAAATTCAGATATGAAAATGAATGAAGTGAATCAGATGGAGACCAAAAATGATTTATGGGTACTTCGTTTGTATGTCGCAGGGAAGTCGCCAAAAGCCATGACAGCATTAAACAATTTGAAAACGATATGTAAAGAACAACTAAACGGTAAATTCACTATCGAAGTAATTGACCTTTTAGAAAATCCACAGTTGGGAGCCGAAGATCAGATTCTAGCCCTGCCAACATTAGTAAGAAAATTACCGGTACCTGTTCGAAAGATAATCGGTGACCTTTCAAACACAGAACGTGTTCTTGTTGGCTTGGATTTATTACCTCAAAAATGATTTGCAATTACACTATCTATCAGACAAAATTATGAAAGAGAAAAAAACAAAAGCGAAAAGCTTACCGGATGATTTTGAACTGATATTGGATAAATCGCACAAGTCGGATGATAAATATATTTTACGTTTATACGTAACCGGTTCAACAAGCCGTTCGGTTTTGGCTATAAAAAATCTTAGAAAGATTTGCGAAGAATATCTTGCAGGCCGATATGAACTGGAGGTGATAGACCTGTATCAAAAACCAAGTTTAGCAAAAGGGGATCAAATTATTGCAGCCCCTACGTTGATTAAGAAATTACCACTTCCATTTCGGCGTATTATTGGCGATATGTCAAACAAAGAAAAAGTTCTTTTAGGATTAGACTTGAGAGTTCTTTAAAAAAAATAAGATTCCGGAAACACAAGCTAATAGATTTAATATGGAGAAATGACCTTAACAAAAAAACAACTCATTATTGAGAATGAGCGTTTACAATCACGTCTTATTGAAATTGAAGAGGCGCTTACTGCAATCCGTAACGGCGAAGTGGATGCAATTATGGTAACCGGCAGCCAGGGAGAACAAGTCTATTCTGTCAGTACTGCTGAAACTCCCTATCGTACATTTATAGAAGAGATGAGCGAAGGGGCAGTTACACTTACAAAGGAGGGTGTGATTCTGTATTGTAATCCGAAATTTACTGAAATTGTACAGGAACCCTATGAAATGGTTGTGGGTTCAACCCTTAACCAATTCATCACTCCTGAAGACAATTCAAAATTAGATGAATTTCTTGCTCAGGAAACGCATAAAAAACATGATGTTCTGATTGTAACCCTAAACAATACATTATATCTCAGGCTGTCCATTCACCTTTTGCCACCCTATCTGCTAGGTGATAACTATATACTTATAGCAACTGACATTTCAGACTTAAAGAAGAAAGAGATTGAACTTAACGAAATAATAGCCAGGTTGGTAAACCTTGTAAGTGCATTACGCGCATTGCGTATCGAAAATATTAATGAGGCTTTAGATGCTGAAGGGAAGAAGACTAAATTAGAGCGTGTAAACAATAACTTATTCAAAGAGATCAATAAACTAAATCATCTAATCGAAAAACTAAAAAAGAAGCAAATAGAACAAAAGCAAGAGACGAATATTTACTTCAATATATTTTAATAAATCTTCACTCCACTATCAGGCCGGTTAGAGCTTCACAAAAAGCTCAGTCTCATTTTATTTATTCTGTAGCTGAATTCTGCCTAAGTTCAAATAAGTGCATCACGAAATAGTAACTCTAAGGGTTGCGCCCCTTAGGGTTTTTGACCAAACGGCTTATATTCGGTTTTCTCTGTTTAATTTCTTTCGATCTAAATCAACGTCGATTCATCCAGGTTGCGGCCCAGATTCTGAAGCTGCTCAAACCAGCTATTGTCTTGTAGCAGTTCTCCGTAACAGTACATAATGTACATCACTTCATGCAGTGAATATTGTCTCTTGTAGAATTCATTTTGGATCTCTTCAAAGAATAAAATGACATTATTTTTTCTGTCTGATATTGTGAAGTGATCATGCAATCTGCTGACTAACTTATCGTAATAAGTCCAGTCGTGGGGTAAGATCAAACTTTTTTCCAGTTCATCTTCACGATGTAGTTCTTGTTTTTTTACTGATATTATATTGTGCATAATCTTTAGGATTTTATTTAAGGTTAGTCCGCATATCATTCTGCTTTGGTTATATGTAGTATGTAATCGAAGCCATGAAAATCTGAAAATTTTTATGTGTTCTACAGATTTGCAAGATCTTGTAAGCTTGACGGTTATAAAAAAAAGAGGAAAGCAGGCGGTCAACGCCCACTCCCTCGATTAAAGGAGAATAGGTGCTCAATTCCTATTCTCTTCATTATCTCTCTCTTGTTTAATAGGAACAGGCGCTCAAACCTGTTCCAAATGTCTAACCTTCGTTTGAAGTGATCTGCAACTTACAATTAATAAAGACTCTATGTTTTATACAATTCTACCTAATCCTATCGAAGTTTACATATGTTCAAAGTAACGTTTGCAGGTGCATTTAGTATGAGATAGATGGGTAAACTATTCAAATTCAATGTTATAGAACCTCTCTTTTTTGCTTTATTCACAAACGAACCAAAAAGTCAGGTCCCGACAGTTGTGGTAGTTAGTGGCGGGTTGAGTGAAACGAAATTCCGACCGGGGCTTTTCAGTTACGCGAAAAATTTATACGGCACATCTGAAACCGCTACGGTAATCACAAAATCAGCTGCCCATCCTTTCCCTTAGAAGCGATAGTAAATTGTGACAAAGCGTATCTGGAAAGATCCAGTTCACGCCAAATGATTCAAAACCGGTAGTAATAATACCTATTTACTGACGGACAGTTTTAACTATTTGCAGGGTGCCCCATAGCGATAGTCAGATGTGGTGTCATATAGAGATTAGAATATGATTTAAAGGATTGTTTATATTGGCTAATTATAAAGCCTGTGCTAAATGGAAGAATAATATATTTAATATTTAAGTACATTTAAATAAGGGATGGGTCCATAACGGATAACGTATTGCCTGCCCTGCAATCTGCGATCGGAATAGTCAATAGAGGGTAGAATGACTACAAACCAGGATGACAGCACGTTTAAGGAAAGAGTTGGTGATCTGCTCAAACAGAGGGATTACTTTTACAGCCAGCTCATTAAGAACTCTTTCGATATGATTGTACTTCTGGATGCAGAAGGAATTCAGCACTATGTAAGCGAATCATGCGAAGAGATATTGGGGTTTAGCCCGCAAGAACTTTGTGGCATAGATGTGATTAAGGAGATGATTCATCCTGAGGATAAACAGAAGACAAGCAGAGGGTTTAAACGTATCATCGAAAACAGAGAGCACGGGGGCACACAATACAGGCACCGACATAAAAATGGCGGCTGGGTTCACCTGGAAGCATTTGGCACCAATCAGCTGGAGAATCCGTCCATACAGGCCGTGATTCTGAATGTTCGCGATGTCACTGAACGCAAAAAAGCAGAGGAAGCATTAATTGAAAGTGAAGCCCGCCTGAACGATCTGAACGCGACCAAAGATAAATTTTTCTCCATTATCGGGCACGATCTGAAAAACCCGTTCGCAAGTATCATCGGGCTTAGTGAACTGCAGCTTTTAGAGATAGAGAAGGAGAATTACGAAGGGGTGAAGGAGTATGCCCAGATGATCCATCACTCATCACAAAAGGCTATGGAGCTGCTCACAAACTTGTTGTTGTGGGCAAGAACACAAACGGGCAGATACGATTATAAACCTCAGCGATTTAATCTGAATGAAGCCATCGATGAAGAAATAGACCTGCTGCGTGATACCGCGGTTCTAAAGTCAATCTCTGTTGAGTTCGACAGGTCTTCGAATATATTTCTATTTGCCGATAAAGCGATGATGAAGCTTGTAATCAGAAATCTACTTTCGAACGGAGTGAAATTCTCTCATCCCGGAGAAACGATTCAGGTTTCAGCAGAGCAGACAGATGAAGAAGTTATTATTCATGTTGCTGACAACGGTGTGGGCATCGATCCTGAAAGGCTGGAGATGTTATTCAAAATTGAGAATCGATATTCAAGAGCCGGTACAAATAACGAGATGGGTTCCGGCCTTGGCTTGCTGCTTTGTAAGGAGTTCATTGAACTTCATGGCGGCAAAATCTGGGCAGAAAGTGAACCCGGTTCAGGAAGTATCTTTTCAGTTTCTATCCCGGTTATGGAACCGGCAACATGTGCCGCAGAACTTGATGGTACCCGTTGAATCTGTTCATTTTATTACAGAAAGGGAGTGGAGGAACATTTTAACCGGAAAGGCTGTAAAGTTAAAAACTGCTCCGAGAGTTAAAATATACTGCCTCATAGATGAAGTGGAACAATACTTCGCAATGAGTGATATTTTAAGCACTCTCAGAGCATATTAAAGCTAATTCTGGCGCATTTTTTCGCGGGCATCTTCAATGGCACCCTGCAGATTTTGCAATTCTCTTCTAAGCTGGCTTCCATTATTTACGACTCTGTTCGATGTTCTCGAAATGGCATTCATTCCATCATCAGTCAAATCATTTGATAAAAATCGTTCGATTTCAGTTACATCAGATACATACGTCTGGAAAGCTTCTTTTACGCCCTCGTTATTCCGGGCAATCTTGTCGTAGGTTTCGCCAAGTTCTTCACGTCGCTCATCACTTCGTTGCTGGATGTCCGGATTATCATATTGCTGGTTATTTTTATCCCATGTATTAAAATATGTTTTTCCGCTGGATTCCATTTGCTCAGCATGTTTGGTGAAGTCTTTCTCCATTTTTTCAATTTTGGATGAATTCTCTGAAAAGAGGTCGAAAGCTCTTTTGCGGTCTGCCTGGCCCGGTTTTGTTAGTTCTTCAAGCGAGGCATTAATGGCATCGATCTGTACCACAATTTGCTTGATATCATTATCCACAGCTTGCATTGATGATTGAACATTTTCAGACCGTTGCATACCCGTAGTGGAACATGCTGCTACAGCAAAGGCAGTTGTTATACAAATCAGCAAAACGAAATTGCCGTTTTTTATTCGTTGTTTCATAATCGTTACCATTGGTTCCCACACCTTGCAGGACAGTTGTGAAATAATTCTCACAATGTAAGATTATGATACTATCGGAAAGATTACTTACAGGAAGGCATTTGTGTATTATATAAATCACACATTTACAGAAATACCTGAAACTTGCCGCGGCAGGGCTTGAGTGAAGTGAATTCAGTCAGTTTTCAGAAGTTTCAGGCGCTCTTCTTTTAATTTCATATAGTAAGAAGGCGTGAGTCCGGTTACCTTTTTAAACTGGGCGATGAGGTAGTGCTTATTTTTGTAATTCAGCAGTTCAGCTATTTCTTTGAGGGGTATATCTTCGTAGAGCAACAGCTCTTTGACTCGCTCAATTTTGTTGATGATAATAAAATGCAGTACAGACATTCCCATCACATCGGAGAATATTTTTAAAATAGACTCCTGTTCAGACCCTGTGAATGTACTGATAAGATCTGAAAAGTTTATTTTTGGCAATTTGTCAGTATAATGAATGGTTTCAATAATAGTATTAATGATTTTATCAATCAGCAGGCTATTTTCATCATCAAGCAAAATCAGGCCATGTTTTATGAGATCCATTTTTAAATCATAAATTTGCTCTGCCGAAATACCCTCAAACAACTCTATAGCACCATGAGCTGAAATAGTACACTTAATTCCCTGCTGATTCAGTACTGAATTCAAGATCATCTTATCACGTAAACAAACCATATACTTTACGTAGATCTTTTTTGAGACGGCATCAACAGACATGCTATGACTGCTGTTATTTAATTTTAAACCAGACATCTTTTGCCTCTGTAGACTATCAAAATTTATTTTATACAATTAGCAATTTTACAATTTGTCAGGTTCCCCGGCCTGAGGTAAAAAAAAGAATGACAGCCTCTCAGGTTCTGCCATCCTTTTGTTCTCCATGAAAAAATATATCTATGTACCATCATGATGCTTTTAAATTTCCCTGATTCTAATAAATGTCATCCCGCCGCAGCGAAATTAATTCAGAGTAAGTATTAGCTTACCACTTCATAACCACTTTTAATAACGGTTGATATCATTTTAAATCTTTCGTTTGCTTTGATTGAATTGCGTGAGTGAACCGGGATAATGATCGATTGCCCGGTGTTTAAATGATTTGATTTCTCATCTATAATTACTTCCGCTTTTCCATCAATGATTTGAATAAACGTATCAAACGGAGATGTTTTCTCCTCCTTTTTTTCGCCTATGTCAAAAGAAACTGCGCTGACATCTCCTGTAGTGCTCTGGAGAATCGTTTTGATCAGAACTGAATCCTGAACATATTCGATTATGTCCATACTAATCAATACTTTCGATTTATCTGCCTCAAGTGATGCCGGCTCTTTGTTCATACTTGGTTTCATATCATTATGATCTAAATACCATCAACTAAGGATGTTAAGATTCAGATCTGTAATTTGATTAATTGAGTAAATATTGGGATTCATATTTATTAATGTATTATAAGCAGGCTAATAAATCTTGCATATTTTACAGGTTTTGTGGAATGCGTGGAATGGAGAATCCCGGTTCCGGGCCTTTGATATTATGCCGCACAGTCATCGGATGAGTTTAGTAAAATTCATCAGCTT
>SLJB01000324.1 GCA_007135335.1 Balneolaceae bacterium | reverse complement strand
TGCCCAAACTCACAGTCCGTACCCATCAAACCGAAAAAGCCGTAACCATCGAAATTGAAGACAATGGGCCCGGAATTCCTGATGATATCAAGGGCAAAATTTTACAGCCGTTTTTTACCACGAAGAAAGGCACGCAGGGTACGGGATTGGGGTTGAGTATTACAAACGACATCATAAAAGCTCATGCAGGTGATTTACGAATTGAAACAAGCAGTGATGTAGGAACTGTTTTTATTATTTCCCTGAAATATCAACAATAAATAATGTATAATAAGATGCTTGGGTATTTTGCACTTTCAGCTACAAATTATATAATTGAGCAAACGTTGAAAATCAAAAGAAAACGTTGTTATAATCTTATAAATAATGACAAATATTTTCGGGTAATAAAATGAAATTTTTAGTTGTAGATGATGAAAAGGATGTGGAAATGCTTTTCAGGCAAAAATTTAGAAAAGAAATACGTAGTGGTGATGTTGAGCTGGAATTTGCATTCTCCGGAAAACAGGCACTTGAAATCCTGAACAGCACAGAACCTCCCGATGTGGTTTATGTATTTTCAGATATAAACATGCCGGGAATGACGGGAATAGAGCTGCTTGAAAAAGTGAAAACAAATCATCCAAACATTCATGTTAGTATGATATCAGCCTATGGTGATGATGAGAACTACAACAAGGCCATCAAATCGGGTGCAAAGGAATTTTTTACAAAACCGATCGATTTTAACACACTGAAAGAAGAGATCTTTCAAATGATATTAAAGAAAAAGGAGGGTTGACGTGGGGCAGTTAAAAAAAATTCTGGTAGTAGATGATGAACCGGATCTTCAGATGCTGATGATGCAGCGATTCAGACAAAAAATCAGAGCGAAAGAGTACGAGTTCTTCTTTGCTGAAAATGGCCAGGAAGCACTTGAAAGGCTCACTGAAATATCAGAAATATCACTTGTTCTGAGTGATATTAATATGCCAAAAATGGATGGCCTCACACTGCTGAACGAACTGCAGACTTTCGAAAGAACCGACATTAAGGCGATTATGGTTTCTGCTTACGGTGATCTTGATAACATCCGTACGGCCATGAACTGCGGTGCTTACGATTTTGTAACCAAGCCCATTGATTTTAAAGACCTGGAAACCACTATCGAAAAAACATTGCGTGAAATTGAACGCATTCATCAATCCAGGGATCTTGAAAACCAGCTTACTTCGCTCACGTATGATCTGGATATGGCTGCCCGGATTCAGCAAAAAATTCTGAAACAGGATTTCCCCGTTTACCAGGACGATCCCCGTTTTGATATCTATGCTCACATGATGGCAGCAAAACATGTTGGAGGTGATTTTTTCGACTTCTTTAAGATCGATCATGATCGTCTCGCCTTTTTTATCGGGGATGTGGCAGGTAAGGGCATTCCTGCAGCTATCTACATGGCGGTTTGCAGAACTATGCTTAAATCAATCGGTTCTGAGGTAGTAGACCCCGCCGAGTGTATCTTTAAGGTGAACAATATGCTGATACCCGAAAGTGATATCACAACATTTGTCACGGTTTTTTATGGCCTGTTGAATATTAAGACAGGCGAACTGAGTTACTGCAATGGCGGGCATAACCTGCCGTATCTGCAGAGTGCCACCGGTGAAGTTACAGAACTGAAAGATGTGGGCGGATTGCTTCTCGGAAAATTTGACGATGCACCGTACGAAAAGCATACCATACAGCTCAAACCCGGTGATACGATCATGACGTTTACAGATGGCGTAACTGAGGCCGAAGATGAAGATGGCGGGTTTTTTGACGAGGAACGGGTAGAAGATTATCTTAGAAAAACTGCCGATAAATCACTCGTTTCAAAGGTGAAAGGATTGTTTCTTGAAGTGATGAAATTCACGGGCTCAGCTCAGCAATCTGATGATATTACCGTACTTGCTGCAACTTATGCCGGCGATCAGTCCTGAACCTGCTTTAATGATTTGAAAACCACCAAATTGCAATCGAATCTTGCAGTTTGATGGTTTCAGATTGGTACATTTCCTCAGGCTTCGATCTGATGAACCTCTTTCAGAATGGCTACGGCATTTTTGTCGTTATTCTGCATTACCTTATGCTGCAAATTGGTAACTATTTCAGGCTCTGCATTTTCGAATGCAAGCTCTTTGGCCTCTTTATCGGTTCCGGTTCTCACGAGATCGTATATATCATCGGCCCGAACAATGCTATAGAGATTATCTTCATTGAATGCATGTGAACGCAGATCTTCATATTTGCGAAACAGTTCGGGAAACTGATTGCTGTCATCTGCGCGGTCAATCACTTCAACATCTTTTGGCCCTTCTGCACTTAAAGGGGTTTTTGTGAGGTAGTAGAACTTTTGTTTATAAATCATATAAATTTGTCAATTTTTTAGTGCTGAAATATACAGGTTTTCCGTAACTATTGGCAGTTTTTGCTAAGAAATATCTTTTGGGCTAACCATCCATTTAACCCTGCATGTGCCGTACTGCAGGTCAGTCCAGTTTTCAATATCGGTTTCGAGACAGGCAATTGTTGCCGTGGCAAAATGCTTGCGAACCGGCTGGTCTGCCAGTAAAGAGAGTACTTCATCCGTCATTGGGTTGTGGCCAACTGTCATCACAATGGTCGATGTGTTGTCTGATTTGCGTATGGCATCAGCATAGGCCATGGCACCTGTGAAATAGAGATCTTCATTCCAGCTGATTATTTTTTTTCTGAGATCGAGCTGATCTGCAATGTGCAGAGCCGTTGATTTGGCACGGCTTGCCGGAGAGCTGAATATTTGCTGAGGAATCACCCCCAGTTCTTTCAGATAGATTCCCATTCTTGGAGCATCCCTTTCACCGCGTTTATTAAGCGGCCGGTCAAAATCCCGGATTGACGGGTTGTCCCAGGACGATTTTGCATGGCGCATCAGAAGTATTTTTTTCATTAGGTTTCCTGTGAAGGTTTTGGTTAATCAGCAGCGTTGTATTTTTTGAGAATCTCCATGACTTCATCCACAGGAAGTGCCTCCATAGTTCGCCCATCATCACCGTTCATGGTTTCTGCCATAAATAGTGAATTGAGAATAGCTTCCTCCGTAGCCTCAACAGCAGCCAGAAAAATCGGAGTCATCGCACTGTTGGTTAATTCTTTCAGGGTAAGGGTGTTTTCATCATGATTCGGGTTTTGGCGAACGTCAGGGTGAGTTGAGAAAGCAATCACATAATCTCCGCTTCCGTTTGAAGCAAATCCACCCACCCGTGAAATCCCCAAAAATGCCCGTTTGGCCAGCCGCTCCAGGTTCCGGGAGGTAATTGGAGCATTCGTTGCCACAACGATCATAATGGAGCCATCCACATCAAAATCGTAACCGTTTTCATTTCTGCTATCAGCAAATGAATCCGGATTGGTGGTACGGGGAGTATTTCCGGCCATGTAGTGATTATTAAGTTCCTGCCCCACAGGAGCACCGTTTAGGGTCAAAATTCCGCCAAAGTTCGACTGTACCAATACACCAACTGTGTACCCGCCATACTCATCGGGAAGCAATCGGGAGGAGGTTCCGATTCCTGCTTTGAAGCCAAGTGCTCTTGTGCCGGTTCCTGCCCCAACGTTACCCTCAGCTACAGGTCCGCTTTCTGCAGCCTTAATGGCATCATGCACATCGTCAGGGGTAATAATCCGTTTTCGGATATTGTTGAGCCAGCCATCATTGGTTTCTCCCACTACGGGATTCACTGACCGTACATTTTCATTGCCGGGTTGATTGAGGATAAAATCTGCAACTCCATACGCCGTGTTGAAAATGCTCAGAGTATTGGTGAGTGCGATGGGTGTTTCAAGCTCGCCCAGTTCCTGAACCTGTGTGAATCCAAGGGCTTTGCCAAAACCATTGCCCACATAAACAGCCGCAGGAACGCGGTCGCGAAACAGGTTTCCGGAGTGGGGAAGAATTGCAGTTACGCCCGTGCGCACATCGTCACCCTTAATTATGGTTTTATGCCCAACAAGAACCCCATCAACGTCTGTAATGGCGTTGAACGAACCTGTTTCTAAAATCCCTGTTTTGATGCCGAGATCTCTGGCACGTTCACGATCTTGCGAGAAGGTCATATCAACAGTAGTAAAAAAAATTATCAGAACGGTTAGAGAAATTCGCATGAATTAGCGGTTAGGTTTTTTTAAATCAGTACTCAAATAATATCAAAATATAACAGACTAAAAACAGGATAAACAGATTATTTGTTGTGATGATCTGTTCTTCAAAAGTCTGCCGGAGAGTAGATAGGGGAATATTTTACAATTCTGCGAATCAAATCTCTTTAATTTGAAGATTAAATTTAATCGAGATGCAGAAAAAAATCGGATGAAGTTTTTTACCCATGTTGCATTTATTGGAATATCGAGCCTGATTGCAGCAAATGTTTTTGCTCAGAACGCAGAGAATTCTCCGGAAAATAACGGGCAGTTTCATGTTGAGGCGTATCATCTTCAGCCCGGAGAAGAGTTTGTTCTTGATGGTAAAATGACAGAACCATTTTGGCGTGCCATCACACCCATCACAAATTTTACCCAGCAGGAACCCATTGAGGGCGGCGAGCCAACAGAACGGACAGAAATTTTCATCGCATACGACGCCTCCAATCTCTACATCGCTGCAATTTTGTATGACAGCAATCCGGACGGAATCCTTGCATTTCAAAAGAGAAGAAATCAGGGCCTGGGAACGGACGACAGGTTCATGATGATCATTGATACGTTTAATGACGGGCGAAATGCATACTTTTTTGAAACGAACCCGGTTGCCATCAGGGGTGACGGATTATTAACCGTAGGGCAGGGCATAAACCTTAACAAAGCGTGGGACGGCATCTGGGATGCCCGAACCACCATTACGGAAGAAGGCTGGATTGCAGAGTTTATTATTCCATTTCGATCGCTCGATTTCGACCCTGAAGTGGCAGCGTGGGGCATCAATTTTCAGCGAACCATCCGCCGGCAGAATGAAGAGATTATGTGGGCAGGGTGGCGAAGAAATCAGGGGCTTTTCCGTCCTCAAAATGCGGGTACTCTTACCGGTTTATCAGGAATAAGTCAGGGAATCGGGCTGGAGTTCACTCCATATGTTGCCACTTCAGGTAACCGAAGATGGCTGCAAGATGGCACAGCCGAAAATAACGGTACGTTAGATGCCGGTTTCGATGCGTCTTACAGCATTACACCGAGTGTGAGGGCTTCACTCACCGTAAACACCGATTTTGCAGAAACAGAGGTAGATCAGCGCAGGGTTAATCTTACACGATTTCCGCTCTTTTTCCCCGAGCAGAGAAGCTTTTTTCTTGAAGGGGCAAGCATTTTCAGTTTTGCGCCTGCAAGTGGAGTGAATCCATTCTTTAGCAGAAGAATTGGGCTGGTTGACGGATCCCAAATTCCGGTGAATGGAGGACTGCGGGTGATGGGAAGAGAAGGAGATACGAATTTTGGCCTCTATCAAATACGCACGGGGAATTATGATGATATTAATCGCGAAGATTTTACAGCAGCGAGAATTACTCAAAATCTCTTTTCAGAGAGTAATGTGGGCTTAATTTATACCCGAAGAGCCACGCTGGATGATGACTTTTTCAACGACCGCCACACATTTGGTGTAGATGTTGAATTTGGAACATCCCGATTTCTCGGTAACAAAAATCTGCAGTTCCAGACCTTCTTTGTATGGCATAATACCTTTACAGATGATGAAACCAGCGAATTCTGGGACAGAACCAGCCGTGGGATTCGCATCAATTTTCCTAACTTTCCATTTTACGGATGGATGTCTTACAGGGAATTTGGGAATGCATTCAATCCCGCTGTGGGCTTTACCCCGCGCAATGGTTTCAGAAGGTGGCAGCCAACTATTGGGTACAGGAGGGTAGCAAGTAATAGCGATCTGATACGATCTTGGAATGTTCAGGCATATTTTGAGTATTTGATGAATCTCGATTTTGAGCCGGAAACTGTAAACCTTACACTAACACCGATCGATATACTATTCGAGAGCGGTGAGCGAATTCAGATAAGCCTTAATCGTAGTTTTGAAAGGCTCTATTCAGATTTTGACATCCTGAGGGATGCTACCGCGATTGTACCTGCCGGAGATTACTACTCATGGAGGTTCAGAGCCCAGGCTGCAACAGCCTCATTCAGGCCTGTTTCTGCAACAGCTCAATACACCATTGAGGGCTTTTGGACGGGCAGAAGAAACATCTACGAACTTTCTGGCACAGTGCGCCCCTATCCCGGCATAAATCTCTCAATTGATTTGAACAGGAGTGATGTATCTCTGCCCAATACCGATTTTGCTACCAACCTCATTCGCTTCAGGGGCAATGTTGATTTAACTCCCAACACTGCCTTAACAAATATTATCCAGTTTGATGATCTGAGCGAGGTGCTTGGTTTGTACAGCAGATACAGATGGACGGTTACACCTGGCTCCGATCTGTTTCTTGTACTATCCTACAATTGGGTTCAGTTCGATAACCGCTTTGAGCCAATTGAAGCTCAGGGTGCGCTGAAGTTCAACTACACGCATAGGTTTTAAATAATATTTAAACTTTGACTGCACAAATTTTTTGCAGTTCCCATTACCAAAACAATATACGTGCCATTTGTAGAAATCATCTCCTCAACTGCATTTTGTTTGTTCTTTTGTCTTTGATATAAAAGAACGAAAAAATCAAGGCGGTGAATTGCTCGGCGGCGGGTGCTGGCAAAGCACGGA
>SLJB01000200.1 GCA_007135335.1 Balneolaceae bacterium | reverse complement strand
TATTTTTTTTTATTTATTCTTACTTTCAGAGCAAATAGCATGCCATAAGATTGAAAATGACAATCTTACGCAGAGTTTATTCATCTGATTCATAAAAGAACTCAATTAAATTTCCGTCAGGATCGGAAGCAAAAACAAATCTGCCTTTCTTCCTGTTGGCGGGCCCGCTTAAAATCGTCACTTCTTTATCGCGCAGATAGCTTGCCATCTCATCTACTTCATCTTTTGATTTGAGATAGAAACCAATATGATCAACGCGAAAATCTCTTGAATTGGGATCATAACTGGTTTCAGCTTCAACGATTACGAGCGTATCTTCTTCCCCGATTTTATAGACGGCCATGCTCTGCCCCATCGTTCGAACAAGCTCGAAACCCAGAATATTGCCATAAAACTCTTTTGATAGTTCAATTCTGTTCACACGAATGGTCATGTGATTGATGCCGGTTGGTTTAAAGTTCATACAATTTTGATAATTTTACCTTTACGATTCATTCTGATACTGCTTCAATCTGAAAATTCAACAAAAATCTATTATGATTTGCAGATTTTACCCTCAGCATTATAAACTACAAGATTTCCTGCTATCTTTGAACTTCTAAAACAAAACTTTACAGGATCTGAAAAAAGCTTCAGAAATCAACATAATAACTGACAGTTCTCTGATTTGTCTACTCTTTACATAATAGCAACACCCATCGGTAATTTAAAAGATATTACACACAGGGCCATAGAAACTCTGAAAAGTGCAGATATGATTGCCTGTGAAGATACACGCACTTCTTCAGTGCTGCTACAACACTATCAAATAGATAAACCGCTTTTTTCGTTTCATCAGCATAATGAACACCATAAAGTTGCCCATATTCTAAACATACTCAATGGCGGGCAGACTGTAGCCATTATCAGTGACGCGGGGATGCCCGGTATTTCTGACCCTGGTTTTCTGGCCATTCGGGCGGCTCATCAAAACGGGCACACGGTTTGCGCCATTCCAGGACCTGATGCTATAACCACAGCCGTTGTCGCAAGCGGATTGCCTTGCGACAGATTTACATTTGAAGGTTTTCTGCCGCCCAAAAAAGGCCGGCAAACGCGGATTAAAGCTATTGCAGATTCCGAAATCACAACGGTAGTTTATGAAAGCCCCCATAAACTGATTCGCTTTTTGAGAATGTTAAACGATTTTTGCGGTGATGAACGTTGGATTTGTGTTGCGCGGGAACTTACCAAAAAATTTGAAGAGGTAAGGCGCGGAAAACTGGCTGAAGTACTCGCTGATTTTCAAGCAAGGCCGGCAATAAAAGGTGAAATTGTTGTTGTGGTAGCCGGCAAAGAGTACAGTGAATAATATTGATCATCGGAAATCTCAAAGTAGAAGCAGAGTGCGCGTTGCATATCATTCAAACATAAGGCAAATAGCAGGTATTCTGCTATCAATCACTTTTCTTTGCATTCTCCATAATGTAAACGCTCAGGGGATACAGCTTTCTGAAGATTCTCAAATTTCTCTCATCACAATACTTCCCGGCGATGCTCCTGAAGAACTTTTTGGCCATAGTGCAATACGGGTACAAGATCTTCAGAATAATATTGATCTGTCATACAATTACGGCACTTTTCACTTCGATGCATTTTTCCTTCCAAAATTTATCTATGGTGATTTGGAGTACTTTTTGTCCGTTGCCCACTATTCAGCATCACGAAGATACTATCTTGAGCAGCAACGGCCGATCATTGAACAGGTTCTGAACCTTACATTATCACAGAAACAGGATCTGTTTGAATTTCTCCGGGTAAATGCACAGGAAGAATACCGCTACTACCAATACGATTTTCTGTTTGATAATTGTTCAACCCGTATTCGCGATCTGTTTGAACATGTTTTAGGAGATGATATTCGATTCTCCCCGGAAATGGCTTCCGGTTTTACATTTCGTGATATGATCCATCTTTATGTGAATCATCGCCCATTTATTCAGTCAGGGATGGATCTGCTTCTTGGTAACAGAGTGGATCATATCATCACTACAAGAGAGACCATGTTTCTGCCTGATTTTTTGATGAAAGAATTTGACCATGCTACCATCCTTGTAAATGGTGAAATTCAGCCGTTTGTGGCCACAACGAAGTTACCATCTCATTTTCCGGATGAAATTTCAAATGCAGGCCAACCCTGGGCCGTTCTTTTAACATGGGCTTTATTCATGGCCGGAGCAGTCATCACATATAAAAATTACAGGGACAGCAAAATATTTGAGCGATGGTTTGATCTGCCACTTTTTACCGTTACCGGATTAATTGGATTGCTGATCCTATTTTTATGGTTCATTTCACTGCATAATGTAACTATTAACAATCTTAACCTGCTATGGGCATGGCCAACTCATTTATTTTTGATACCATTCTTATTCCGGCGCCCAAACTCAGTACTTCTTCCGGCTGCTTATCTCTCACTACTGATCATTTCATGCCTCATTATTTTAATGGGTTGGTCTTTGTGGACTCAACATCTCCATCCGGCCGTTCTACCTATACTCTTGCTTTTGATAATAAGAAGCGGATGGATAGCTTTAAGAGTGAAAAATGAAGCCGCAAAAGTTAAAAGGGAAAACTGACAATGTGCCCGTTTTTTTGAATCCAAATCAGAACTTATGGGTTTGGATGAGAATCAGCAATCAGTGGAAGTTGAAAATAGTATAATGAATAAAACGAATCTAAATGATGAAAGAACAACCCTTTTCTGGGAGCATAAATGGGCTCTTTCTTTAACTGCACCTGTTTTACTGGCCCTCTCCTTTCCGCCATTTAACATCTCAATACTTCAAATTCCGGCATTTATCTTCCTCATTCAATTGAGTCTGCTCTGCAAAACAAAACGCGAGGTAGTGTTTTATGCGTACCCGGCTTTTGTGCTCTGGAACCTGTTTTCAACTTACTGGCTGATGATGGCCACGATTGCGGGCGGATTGGCCGCCATTTTTGCAAATGCTGCCATTATGCTCATTCCATTACTGATCATCAGAAAAGTATTCCTGTCAGGCATCCATGCAGTTCCGGCGGCATTATTATCGGCATCGGCCTGGGTCGGTTATGAATTTCTTCACCACAGGTGGGATCTCGCCTGGCCATGGCTCACATTGGGGAATGGCTGGTCCAACCTTACAGGGGCTATTCAATTTATCTCAGCAACAGGTGTATTCGGTATCTCTTTCTGGATTGTACTTTCAGCGTCGCTGTTTTATTCCTATTTGGATACACTCAACAAAAAAGACCTCATTTGGGGTTGTGTTCTTTTTTTGCTCTTCCCGCTGTTATCCCTCACATCCATGGCTACAATGAATCAGGCAGAAGGGCGTGCCATCGAAGTAGCCATCGTTCAGCCAAATTCCGACTCCTATGTACGCTTTGGCGGTCTTCCAACCTTCGATGCACTGCTGGAAAAACTGCTGAGGATGTCCGGAGAGGTAGTTACCGAAAACACCGATGTTATTATCTGGCCTGAAAACGCTCTGGTTACTTCCCTGACAATCAATAGCAGATATCTTGAACAAATTCGCGATTCTCTTACGGTTTGGGATACTAAACTGATAACAGGTTCCGGTTTCTTTGAGTTTTATGATGAAGAGAACCGACCGCCCGTAGTCAGACAAACCGGGGATGGGCGAATCTATAATGTTTTTAATGCCGCACTTTATCTGCAGCCTGAATCCGAAACTGAAGTGTATCGTAAAGGGCGCTTGGTACCCATTGTTGAACGGTTTCCTTTCGTGGAATTTTTTCAAAAAATTGATTATTTCCAATGGATTAACTGGGGTGATTTGATGGGTTACGGCCCGGGACGAACTGCCGATCAGTTTGACATTTCCGGCAGCAAAACTCCCGCACTTATCTGTTACGATTCCGTTTTCCCGGGATGGGTAAACCGTTTTGTGAACGATGGCGCAGGTTTTTTAACCATCATCACCAATGATGGCTGGTGGGGCGATTCGCATGGGCACATCCAACACTTTGCGTTTGCACGCCTCCGCGCCATAGAGCACAGAATGTGGATTGCCCGCTCGGCTAATAATGGAATTTCCGGCATCATCTCACCCGATGGCAAGGTGCAGGTTGAAACAGAATACTGGACCGAAGATTCTTTCACATTTACCATTTATCACTCTGACAACCGTACATTCTACAGCCGCTTTGGAGATTGGGTTGGTGCACTGAGCTTGATCTTTGTACTATTCGGGCTGATATACATCTATTTTCTGCCAACAACCAATAATAAACTCTCTGATTAATGTTTAAAATTCTCACAGCTATCTTTTCAATTTCACTGATCTTCCTCTTCTCCTGCACTCAATCAGAAGAAACAGACTCTATATCTGATGAACCTGGCTACGTGCAGTTTTTTAATGCTCTTGCAGAAAAATGCGGCGAAGCCCATCCGGGACAGCTTCTTATTCAACCAGAAACCGTAAACATGTTTACAGGTACTGAGATGATGGCCATGCATGTTCGCGAGTGTTCAGAAACCCAGTTGAAGATTCCTTTTCATATTGAAAATGAAGAGACGGGCGAATGGAACCGTTCCAGAACGTGGATCATCACACTGCATGAAGATGGCCTTGAACTGCGCCATGATCACCGTATGCCGGATGGTTCAGATGATGACGTAACCATGTATGGTGGTTTCTCTGTTGATGAGGGAACAGCTAACACTCAGCGATTCCAATCTGAAGAGAGAACAGCTCAGGCGGAAGGAGATTTCAGAGGATGGCGAATAGAGTTTATTCCTGGCGAGCGTTACACCTATGGCACTATTTGGCAGGACGAGTGGAATATTATGGTGCAATTTGATCTGACAGAAAACATTGAAACACCACCTGCACCGTGGGGCCACGAGTAGAGAATTGTAAAATTTTTTACCCTGTGATGAGAACAGATACGATTCTATTATTTTTGTTGTTATAAAATTCTGTCAAATTCACTCCGGAAAATGAAATTAAGATACATTTTACTGCCCCTGATAATTGTATTTCTGATTTCAGTGGAAAACATTCGCTCTCAGCCGGTATCAACCGATAATGCTATTGTCGAGTTAATTTCCGAGCAGAAAACCATTCAGCCCGGCCAGACATTCTGGATTGGAGTGAATATGGAACTCCGCGATGGCTGGTACGTCTATTATCGCAATCCGGGGGATTCTGGAATGCCCCTCATGCTGGAATGGATGCATGACAAAGATTTTAACATCGGAGAAATTCAATGGCCAACACCTCTCTGGATAGACGTTGCCGCAGGTCTTGCAAGCCATGGGTACTATGGTTCTGTACTTTTTATGATGGAAGCAACAGCCCCTGTTGATCTTACACCCGGAGAAGAATACACGCTGATGGCCGAAGCCGACTGGCTGATATGCGAAAAAATCTGTATTCCCGAATATGCTGATCTAGAACTAACGCTGTTAGTAACAGATGACGAGCCTGAATATGATATTGAACGCCTTGCTATTTTCAATGAAACCAGGCAACAGCTGCCTGTAGTTCTTGATTACTGGACAGCCGAAGCCGTAACACATTCAAACGGCGCCACTTTAAAACTCTCTACCGATGCTTTCAATTTCTCTGAATTTTCAGAAATCATCTACTTTGCTAAAGAAGAAGGCGAAATTGAAAATGGAGCAAGGCAGATTGTTACTTTTGAGGATAACACCATCACCATTGAGCTGCAGAAATCAACTTACAAAACCGGTGATATCGACCGGCTCCGGGGGCTGGTGTATAACGCCGATGGCTGGGATGAAGCCGGAACCATGCCATCGATTATCGTTGATGTAATTCCGGGTGAGGTGTTTATCACTGATACTGAACTCTCCTCACTTCAGATATTTTCTGCCAGATTTTTGATTATTCTTGGCTTCGCCTTTTTAGGCGGCATGATTTTAAACCTGATGCCATGTGTTTTCCCGATCCTCTCGATCAAGGTTATGAATTTCATGCAAATGGCCGGGCACGATCCGAAAAAAGTTCGGCTGCATGGATATGTTTTTGGTGCCGGCGTACTGATTTCATTTTTAGCTCTTGCATTGTTGTTAATCATTCTAAGGGCCGGCGGGCAGGAACTGGGCTGGGGGTTTCAGCTTCAAACACCCGCTTTCATTGCATTCATGACATTTCTGATGTTTGCCTTGGGACTTAGTTTAATGGGGGTTTTTGAAATCGGAAATTCTCTCATCAATGTAGCCGGAAAAACAAATACCGGCGAAGGGTTGAAGGGATCATTTTTCAGCGGAATTCTTGCCACGATTCTTGCAACTCCGTGTACGGCTCCATTTATGGGTACTGCTATCGGTGTTGCTATTACGCTGCCTGCAGGCACCGCTCTCATTATTTTCGCGACTTTGGGTCTTGGAATGGCAGCTCCTTATGTTCTTTTATCTTCATTTCCTGCACTCATAAAATTTATGCCAAAACCCGGTGCCTGGATGGAAACATTCAAACAGGCAATGGCTTTCCCGCTATTTGCTACGGCAATCTGGCTGATCTGGGTTTATGGTCAGCAAGCCGGAATCGACGGTCTTACCCGTTTGCTCGTTGGGCTGCTACTGCTCTCGATCGGTATCTGGATTTTGCATCGCTGGAAAGCCATTCAAATTTCCGGAAAAGTAAGGGTCTTTAGCCGTGCAGTGGTGGCAGTTTGTATAATCGGGGGTTTTATTCTCTCGATTCCCGGTAATACCCGGCTTAGTGAAGGAAACGAACTGAGTGCCACAAATAGTTATGGTATTGAATGGACAGCGTATTCTGATAACACCCTTCAACAACAGCTCGATGAAGGGAAAAATGTATTTATTGATTTCACCGCTGCCTGGTGCATAACCTGTAAAGCCAATGAGCGGATTGTCTTTAGCTCGGAGCGGGTAAGAAATAAATTCAGCGATCTCGACTTTGTAATGATTAAAGCCGACTGGACAAACCGTAACCCCGAAATTACCCGGGCACTGGCTTCATTCGGAAGAAATGGAGTCCCTCTGTATGTTATTTACTCAGATTCTATTGATGAACCCATGATACTTCCGGAGCTTTTAACCCCAGGAATTGTCCTTGACGCACTCGAAAAAATATCATTACCCGAATCATTAACGTTATCCGATTCTTAAACTTCAACTAAATACCTGTAAAAAATGAAAAAAACAGTACTCTTTTCACTTCTTTTAGCAGCTGCACTGATGGTATTAAATTTTACATCAACCGACAGCGAACGAGCCGGTGCAGTAGTTGGCCAACAAGCACCTGACTTTTCAGTAGTAGATGCACATGGAAATATGCATAGCCTCAGTGACTTTGCAGGACAATATGTGATTTTGGAATGGCTGAATCACGGTTGCCCATTCGTTCGCAAGCATTACGATGGCAACAACATGCAGGAACTCCAGAAAAGATACACTGAAAAAGGTGTGGTATGGCTCTCTGTTGTGTCATCCGCCCCCGGAACACAAGGGTATATGGAGCCCGCAGAAACCATTCAAACCGCTGAGGAAAAAGGCGCTGCTCCAACAGCCATTCTTCTTGATGTTGACGGTACAATGGGCCGTGCTTATGATGCACGAGTAACACCTCACATGTACATAATTAATCCGGAAGGAGTACTTGAGTTTAACGGTGCCATTGATGATCGGCCCACTGCCCGTGCCCGTGATCTTGAAGGAGCGCATAACTATGTGGTTGCAGCAATGACAAGCCTGATGAATGGAGAGGCTGTTGAAGTGACAACCAACACTCCTTATGGTTGTACAGTTAAATACGAATAAGCTTTATGAAAGCATTTTAGAGAAGCATTTCAATATCAAATTGAAATGCAGATTTAATAAGAGAAGATTGTCATCCCGCACTTGATGCGGGAACTCCTCTCTTTAGAACAATCAGGAAATGCCGGGGCGAAGTCCGGCATAATGTTACTTAAACAGTATTTCCTGATTGTCCGCTTTTTTGAAAGCCTTCTATATCATATCTGGCGTTCAGATCTTTATAAAACCTGGTTAATTTCTGTGTACTCCATGCTGAATGCATCAGCAACATCTCTGTACACAATTTTTCCGTTGGCGATGTTTAATCCCTTCAGCAATTCAATATCGTCGTTCAGAGCCTGTTTCCATCCTTTATTTGCAATCTGTACAGCGTACGGCAGGGTTGCATTGGTAAGGCCAAGAGTTGACGTGTATGGAACTGCACCCGGCATATTGGCAACACAGTAATGAACTACGTCATCAATAATATAAATCGGATCGTCGTGGGTTGTGGCCTTAGAAGTTTCGAAACAGCCGCCTTGATCAATGGCAACATCCACCATAACCGTACCGGGCCTCATTAGTTTAAGCATATCCCTGCTGATAAGGCTTGGAGCTTTTGCGCCGGGAATCAATACTGCACCAATTACAAGATCGGTGGTAGGTAAAAGATTCCTGATGGCACCTTCAGTTGAAAAGAGGGTGCGCACGTTCTTCGGCATCACATCGTCAAGATAGCGCAGCCGTGGAATACTGATATCGAGGATGGTTGTGTAAGCACCCATTCCGGCAGCAATTTTGGCAGCATTCACCCCAACAATACCCCCGCCAAGTACAATAACATTTGCAGGAGGTACACCGGGAATTCCACCCATCAGTACACCGCGTCCGCCGGTTGCTTTTTCGAGATATTTGGCACCTTCCTGAGCAGCCATGCGCCCGGCTACCTCACTCATAGGCACAAGCAGAGGCAGACTGCGATCTGCTTTTTCAACAGTTTCGTAAGCAATGGCTACACATTTCGAATCGATTACTGCCTGAGTCAGAGCTTCACTTGCAGCAAAATGGAAATATGTAAAGATAATTTGGCCCTCTCTCATTCGGGGATACTCAACCTCGATGGGCTCTTTCACCTTCATGATCATATCGGCTTGCTGCCAAATCTTTTCAACATCATCAACCATCGTTGCCCCTCTCTCAATGTACATATCATCAGTAAATCCGCTGCCAACACCGGCACCTTTTTCAACCAATACCTCATGTCCGTTTCTTTTTAGCTGTAATACACCACCTGGCTGTAGCGAGACCCGGTTTTCGTGGGTTTTTATCTCTTTTGGAACTCCAATAATCATAACTATCCGGTCTTATTTTAAATGGTAAAATTCGGCAGTAAAGGTAGCAAACTTAATCATAAAAGGTGAGCTTTTGGAGTAGTTTATTTCCAATTTATATACAGATTAGGTTCGAAAATCTTCAGCATTAAAGTCTGATTTATTGAATAAGCATTCCTGAATATCCGGCCTAAATCATTATCTTATTACAAATTCTTAAAACTGTTTTTGTCTGATTCTTTTTATGATTGCAAAAGAAATTTTATCGAAAGTCAGAAAACTCGAAATACGAACAAAGGGTTTGGTTAACAATATCTTTGGCGGAGAGTATCAATCGGCATTCAAAGGCCGTGGAATGGAGTTTTCTGAGGTTAGAGAGTACACGTTTGGCGATGATATCCGGCAGATTGACTGGAACGTTACCGCCCGTAATGGAGAGCCCTATATCAAAGTTTTCGAGGAAGAACGCGAACAGACATTAATGCTCTGTGTGGATATCTCACCAAGTGGTTTCTTTGGAAGCCGATCGCAAACCAAGATGGAGCTGGCCATTGAAATCTGCGCTGTAATTGCATTCAGTGCAATTAAAAATGGGGATAAAGTAGGCCTAGTACTGTTTAGTGATAGTATCGAAAAAGTGGTGCCTCCCAAAAAAGGCAGAACCCATGTGCTACGCCTGATACGCGAACTCTACACAACCGAACCAACCGGTTCTAAAACATCCATTGCAAATGCTATTTCTTATGTGAACCGGCTTTTAAACAGAAGATCCATCCTTATTTTGGCTTCAGATTTTCAGGATGAAAATTTTGAAAAACAGCACCGAATTACTGCAAGAAAGCACGATCTGGTAAATCTGATTATCAACGACGAACTCGAAGAAGAACTGCCCGATATTGGCGTTGTACCCTTTCTGGATCCTGAAAGCGGAGAACAAACCATTATCGATACATCCAGCAAGAGAACAAGAGAAGCTTACAGTAAAAGTGTGGCTGAGAGAAAGCTATATCTGAAAGAGTACTTTCTGAAAAATAAAATGGATTCCGTGGACGTCTACACCAACAGATCTTACATCCGGCCTCTAATTAACTTTTTCCAGAGAAGAAGCAGCCGATTCTGATTCTGAGTTAGTTCATAGCAAGGCCACCATCCGTACGATCCAGATCATCCAGCATGGCATCGAGCCGCTCTACAAGTACAAGAAACTGATCCATAAAATCGGGATTTAACCCTTCAGATGGCGGGAAATCGTACGTAACGGAGTTAATGGGTGTGTTATTTTTGTAGAGCCTGTAGCAAAGATGCGGACCGGTTGCAAGACCTGTCTGGCCCACATAGCCAATAACCTGCCCTTGTTGTACTCTAACCCCCGGTCGAATACCGGCTGCAAAACGGCTCATATGCAGATAAGCTGTTCTGTAAACACTATTGTGACGTACCTGTACAATATTTCCATTTCCGCCTCTGAATTGAGCCTCTGTGATTACACCATCACCTGAAGCAAGAATGGGTGTGCCCGTTGGGGCGGCATAATCCGTTCCATAATGCGGACGGTTTTGATTTAAAATCGGGTGGCGACGATTGTGTGAGAACTGCGAGCTGATACGCGGATTGTATTCAAATGGAACTCTCATCATGGCACGGCGCATGCTGTTTCCTTCCTCATCGAAGTAACCCGCCTGATCACCATTGTCAAAATAGTATGCTCTTCTTACATGGCCGCGATGTTCAAATTCAGCAGCTTTAATCCGCCCGATTCCCACATAAGTATCTTCAACATGCCTGTTTTCGTAAACGGCTTTGAAGGTATCCCCTTGCCGCAATCCGTAGAAATCGACAGTCCACGCATAAATATTGGCCAGTTCTACCACAAGACGCTGCGAAACTCCCTGAGCCTGAATTGCATTTGCAAGCGAGCTCCTGATAGTACCGGATACAGCTGCCACGGAAATTATTTCAGGAATCTGGCCGCTTTCAATCTCAACTCTATCTTCCCAGGTTATGGTTGTATAATTTGTAGCGCTTCGGTGCCAGACAAATGCTGTGGCTACATCGTCCTCATTCTTATAAACTCTGTAACGCTGCCCGGGAATCATACGATTAAAGTTTACAACTCCCCTCGCCTCTTGCTGGATATTATGGATCATTTCAGGGCCCACACCGTGCCGGTTCAAAATTATATAAAGAGATTCATTTCGGCGAATCTGATCCTCAATAATATTATATTCATTTACATTCATACCATACGTATCGAGAGCCGGAAGTGCCGGAATTTCACTCAGGTTTTGAACGGTGATGAGCTCTTCATCGGGGTATTTAATTTCACTTTTCCCGAAGGTAGATATAGCTATGACTAATAGAATTAAGAGCAGAGCTGATCCAAGAGATTTTTTGAGCATTCGCAATCTATTTTTGAAATTTTTTTATCTGCAGATGGATTAGGTAAAAATAAAAGAAAACAAGTAGTAATCATAATCTATATACCTGTTTGAAAAAGAAAAGTGAATAAACATTCGTTCATTCATTTCGTATATTTTATGGTTCTCTCTCTCGGGAAAAGAAAAATTATAACAAGCAATTAAATCGTGTGAAGTTACCTACTACACTATTTGCACTGCTATTTGTACTGTTTCAGGCAACAAGCTATGCTCAAAATGTCCATACTTATGTTGACAAAGATTCTGTTCTGGTTGGCGATATAGTAACCTACACCATTGTTTTTGATGGGGAATACAGTTCAATCACCTTTCCTGATGACTCTGCTTTTGAAGATGAGATTGAACTTATATCGAGACAGCGGTACCAGCTGAGTGAACGGCGTGACAGTGTTGTTTACCGGCTTCAATTTTTTTCAGTTGATGATCTCACTATAGGGCGAAAAGAAATTCACCTTCAAACTGAGGCTGGTGACACTACTGTCCACACAACACCTGTACCTCTCTTTTTCAAAACCGTGCTCTCAGGTGATGATGAAGAGTTCAGGCCATTTAAACCCATTTTTGATTTCGCACGAAGATGGTGGCCATTCTTACTTTTTATGCTAATTGCGGCTATTGCCGCATATTACATTTACAATTGGTATAAAGGCAGAGAAACTGAAACCGTTGAAGAAATCATACCTCAAGAACCTCCTAAACCTTTTGAGAGCCCGCTGATTATTTTAAAGAAATCTATTGCAAATTTAGCAGCTATAAGTGAAATGCATTCGCGTGAAGACTACGAACATTTTTATGTAGCTATGGGGGATGCAATACGTCTCTATCTAAAGAAAATTTATGCATTCCCCGCACTTGAAATGACCACCCGGGAAATCAATCTTGAGTTGCAAAAAGAACTGGCACCAAATGAGATCCTTACAATTACACGTTCTGTTTTAAATGAAGCCGACATTGTGAAGTTCGCAAACTTTCAGCCAACTTCAGAACAAGCCAAATCTGCACTCAATAAAGCAATGGAATTCGTAAATACGGCTGAAATTGTTCATCGTGATCAAATCCGGTACATGAAATTCCGTTATGAGACTGAACATGGCATTGTGAAGGATCATAAACTCTCGGGAAAAAAAGAAATTTCTTAAAATTATGACCTGGGCTAACCCCGAATATCTTTGGATTTTACTCTTCTTACCTCTGTTTGTGTTCTACCGTTTGTGGATATATTTTTCTAAGAAAAATGCGTCTATTACATTTTCTTCAGCTGTTTCACTAAAACACCTGCCTGGAAATTATAAAGCATTGCTTATCTGGGCTTCACCGTTGTTTTACTCGATAGCGTTTATACTTCTCACTCTTGCCCTTGCTCGTCCACAGTTACAAAATACAAGTGTAGAGAGAACTTCTGAGGGGATCGATATTATGATTAGTATTGACATTTCATCCTCCATGCTGGCAGAAGATTTACAACCCAACCGGCTTATTGCCGCAAAAGAAGTAGCAGCCGAATTTATAACCCAGCGCACAACCGACCGAGTGGGTATCAATGTATTTGCACGCGAAAGTTTCACCGTTGTACCTCCCACACTTGATCATAGCCTTGTTCTGAATTTACTTGAAACCGTTGACCTGGGAATGGTAAGAGATGGGACAGCTATAGGGATGGGTATTGCCACTTCCATAAATCGTCTTAGAGACAGCAATGCAGAAAGCAGGGTCATCATCATGCTTACTGATGGAATGAATAACGCCGGAGAAATTGACCCCATCACAGCCGGCGAGATGGCTGCGGCACTGGGAATACGGGTTTATACTATGGGTATCGGTTCTCGCGGAACTGCACCCTACCCTGTTGACGATCCCGTTTTTGGCCGTCGATATCAGAATGTACAGGTAAACATAGATGAAGAGATGCTTATTCAAATTGCTGATCTTACCGGCGGGCAATACTGGCGGGCTACTGATCTTGAAGAGCTTATTGAAGTGTACCGTGAAATTGACAGACTTGAACAGAGTGAAATCGAAGAGATCATCTATGTTGATTATGAAGATCGCTATCCGAACTATCTTCTGGCAGGTCTGGTTTTTCTGTTACTTGCTTTCTTAAATGAGCGAATATTCTCCCGCTCACCTGTTTTCCATCCTTAATTTGATCGCTTTTTCAAGCACATTTTTTATATGATTCAACGGATTACATCGGCCATAACAGATGCTGTTTCAGCTGAAAATATACTTTCGGCAGTACAGAAAAATAAGAAGATGCATCTCAAGGGTTTTATCGGCTCCTCCCCTGCCCTGCTGCTGGCTGAGTTCTACAGGAAGGGGCACACGTTTCTTTACATCACTCCTGATTTTGAAAAAGCTGCATCCGCAGCCTCCGATTTTGAACAGCTTGGTTGTGAAGAAGTATATCTGTTTCCACCCACACGAACAAAACCGTACGATCACCAGAAAGTTGCAGATATGTCGGTTCTGGTGCAACGCTCAGAGGTGCTTGAAAAGCTAAATGACGGGAAAGCATCGATCATTGTAGCCTCTGCAGATGCCATTACAGAGAAACTGATACCGGCTGAGGAGTTTCACAGATCCTCGATAGAGTTGAAAAAAGGCGATCTTATCGATCCAAATGAACTCTCCGAAAAGCTGGCCGATCAGGGGTACAGATCCACAAAATTTGTTGATGAACCTGGCGAATTTGCCATACGTGGTGGTATTTTTGATGTGTTCCCATTCTCGGGCGAATACCCCGTTCGCCTGGAATTTTTTGGAGATGAAATCGACTCAATCCGGGAGTTCGATCCCGATTCGCAGCGATCTGTAGCCTTTTTGAGTGAAACCCGTCTGGTGCCAAATGCAGCGCACTCCGAGAACGGTATCAAAGAGAGCATCGTAGCTTACATGCCAAACCACACAACCATCGTAGCAGAAAGTGCAGATCTGATCCGTTCTCAGATTGAAGCTTTTTTTCAACTGGCAGAAGAGAAATTTAAAGAGATAGATAAAAATGATGTAAAAGAGCCCTCCTTCCACTACCTCAGTACTCATGAGTGGACCGCTGCCATCAAAAAATTTGGTGTATTAACACTGGGTAGTTTTAATAGCTCAGTTTCCACTGACTTGGTGGAAACCATCCGGATGCTTCCACACCCTTCATTTAATGGTAGTTTTAAACTCCTTCGGGAATTCATTACAGAACAAACTCAAAAGAAAGTTCAGACTGTAATTCTTACTGATCATGTAACCCAAAAAGAGCGATTTGAAGAACTTCTGGGCGAAAACTCTGATCAGTTCAATTATTTGGTGGTAAATCAGAACCTGCATGAAGGGTTTCTTTTTCCTGATGCAAATGTATCTCTGCTTACCGACCATCAAATATTCAACCGATATCACCGGCCAAAAATTAAGCGTAAACAGGTTCGGGGAGGCATCTCATTCAAAGAGATGAAAGAGCTGAATCTGGGCGATTATGTGGTGCATGTGGATTACGGTATCGGAAAGTTTGCCGGATTTAAAAAAATTGAGGTGCGAGGAAGCGTTCAGGAAGCAGCTGTTGTTCGCTACAAAGAAGATTCCATTTTATATGTGAATGTTTCGAGCCTGCATAAATTGCAGAAGTATTCGGGTAAGGAGGGTAAAGAACCGCGTATCACCAAACTCGGTTCGGGAGAATGGGCTCGCAAAAAAGCCACCACTAAGAAAAAAGTTAAAGATATAGCCAAAGACCTGATTGATCTTTATGCAAAACGGAAAGCGCAATCTGCATTTGAGTTTTCGCCGGACAACTCCTGGCAAACCGAGATGGAAGCCCGATTTGAATATGAAGAAACACCCGATCAGCTTTCAGCAATACAAGCTGTAAAACGGGATATGGAATCAACGCAGCCCATGGACCGCCTGATTTGCGGGGATGTGGGATTTGGCAAAACAGAAGTTGCCGTGCGTGCGGCATTCAAAGCTGTGATGGATCAAAAGCAGGCAGCTATTTTAGTGCCAACAACTATTCTTGCCGATCAGCATCACAAAACTTTTACTGAGAGGATGAAAGAGTTTCCCGTAAATGTGGAGGTTATATCGAGATTTAAGACCAAGGCAGAACAAAAGCAGGTTATAAAAGACCTTGAAGCGGGCAAAATTGATATTTTAATAGGCACTCACAGAATCATCTCGAAAGATGTAGTGTTTAAAAATTTGGGTTTGCTGGTAATTGATGAAGAGCAGCGATTTGGCGTGGCCGTTAAGGAGAAACTGAAGCAATTTCGCGCAGCAGTTGATGTGCTGACACTTACGGCAACACCCATTCCAAGAACTCTGCAGTTTTCCCTGATGGGGGCTCGTGACCTCAGCATCATCAATACCCCACCGCCTAACCGGCAGCCGGTTTATACAGAAATACACAGTTTCGATGCCGGACTCATCAGGGATTCTATAGTTCAGGAGACATCACGAGGCGGGCAGGTATTTTTCATTCATAACCGTGTAAAGTCCATTGATGAAATTACATCCATGATACATGAGCTTGTGCCTGATATACGGATTAGGCATGCACATGGACAGATGCCCCCCGCCCGGCTCGAAAAAATCATCAGTGATTTTTATCACAATAAGTTTGATGTGCTGGTATCTACAAACATCGTGGAGAATGGAATTGATATCTCCAACGCCAATACTATCATCATCAACAATGCAAACCAATTCGGTTTATCTGAGCTTCACCAATTGCGGGGCCGGGTAGGGCGCTCGAACCGGAAAGCTTTTTGTTATCTCATCACCCCTCAGATCACAAACCTTTCTACCGAGGCTCGAAAACGACTTACAGCACTTGAGGAGTATTCCGATCTGGGATCCGGATTTAATATCGCAATGCGAGATCTGGATATTCGGGGAGCCGGTGATATATTAGGTGCGGAACAGAGCGGGTATATATCAGATATTGGCTTTGATCTTTACACAAAGATTCTGGACGATGCCGTACGCGAACTAAAAGAGAATGAATTCAGCTCAATTTTCGAATCTGAATCCCGAAACATAGCCCTTCCCGAGACAACTGTAGAATTTGATCATTCTGCTTATCTAGATAACTCTTATGTGGAAGACAGTGTGGAAAGACTCAATCTATATAGAAAACTATCTGAAGCCGCTACTTTTGAACAGATTGAAGAGTGGGAAAAGGAGTTATCAGACCGTTTCGGCAAACTGCCTGAAGGGGGTAAGAATCTTGTGAAAGCTGCACAGCTAAAATTGTATGGAGCGAACCTCTTATTGAATAAAGTTACCGTTCGTGCCGACAGAGCCTGGCTGGTTTGCCCCAAAAATGATGGTAAACTGGGTAAATTCTTTTATGACGGTGAGCACTTCCAAAACCTGCTGAACACTATACAGTCTTTCAAGAAACACCCTTACCAGGTTGTGCAAAAAAATAATGTAGTAACATTTGTTATCAAAAATATCGATAGCATCGACACAGCGATTGAGTATCTGAAAGAACTTTACACCAAGTCAACCGACAAAGTAGAGGTGGCTGTGTGATCGTTACAGTTTCTCAGGCAGCAGATATTATACTGAAAGGTGGAATTTTAGCCATTCCAACAGAAACCGTTTATGGGCTGGCAGCAGATGCATTTAATGTTCTGGCTGTAAAAAAAACATTTGAAGCGAAGGGGCGCCCGGCGGACAACCCGTTGATTGTTCACATTAGTAATCTAAAGCAAATGCATCTGCTTTGTGATGATACTCCGGAGATTGCCGACCTGATAACTACCTCTTTCTGGCCCGGCCCGTTAACGATTGTACTCAATAAAAAACAAACCGTACCGGATGTTGTTACCGGTGGCTTGCATTCAGTAGCCATCAGAATGCCCGATCATCCCACAGCTCTGGAATTAATAGAGCAAACCGGACCTCTAACAGCTCCCAGCGCAAATAAATCCGGCCGGCCAAGTGCTACCCGCCCCGAACATATTACGTCTGATTTTGGCAAATCTATGCCTATACTTGAGGGAAATAGTCCCGGGTTGGGAATAGAATCAACCGTGCTGGATCTCAGAAGTGATACTCCGTTAATTTTACGTCCGGGTTCCATTACTGCAGAGCTGATTGAGGAGAAAACAGGAATTCACGTTCTTCCTTATACATCCAAATCAGAGGGATTGGAAAACAGTCCCGGAACACGATACACACATTACAGACCGGCAGCTAATGTGCAGATAATCGATCACATCCCGACTCATATTGAGGGAAACATATACTACATTATTCACTCTTCTACCGATTCTGCACCACTCCCTAATGTTTATAACTATCTGGGTGACTTTGATAAGCTAGCACAAGATCTGTATGATCACTTCCGGCAGGCAGACCATCTCGGTTACTCTCAAATTATGCTAGAGGAACTGCCTGATGACAAAAAAAAACCTATCATTTCTGCCCTGAGAGACAGAATATCAAGAGCCTCATCCTGATATTATCGCTGTTTAAAGGCCAATTTCAGCATTTTTGAATTTTTTGGGATTTTTTTTCGCTCATCGTAAACGATTTTCAAAATCTTTCTTGTTTTAGATGCATACAAGAAATCAAAATTCTCAGAATCCAACCCCAATATAAATCAATACAAAAATGAAACAACTTAACAGATACTTTATAATGTTATTGCTATCGATGGTCAGCCTAGGTATGATCATGGCTTGCAGTGACGATGACAATGGAACAATTGTAACACCGGAACCCGATCCGGAACCTGATGTACCCAATCTCGTAGAGCTTGCGCAAAGTGATGAAAACTTTAGCACACTCGTACAGCTTGTTGTAGATCTTGACCTTGTAGACGTTTTATCAAATGAGGAACTTACAGTATTTGCACCCACAAATGCTGCTTTTGAAGCTATCTCTGATATCATCCCTACTCTATCAAATGAGGATTTAGCTGAAATCGTGACTTATCACGTAACAGGCGGAACAGTTCTCTCTTCAGACCTTCAGGCACAGCAAGATGTTGAGATGCTTCAGGGAGAAAAAACTCTTATACAATCAAGCGCAGCGGGTGTTTCCATCAATGGCGGACGTGCTGAGGTAACTCAAGCTGATCTTGTAGCATCTAATGGTGTAATTCATGCAATTGATCAGGTAATTCTGCCTAAAGAATTCAGAGTTGCTATTGAAGGACCAAGTCTTGTAGAAGTAGCTGATGATGCCGGTGCATTTACCACACTTCTCAGTCTTACTGAAACAGTAGGGTTAACTACAACACTTCAGTTTTTAGGTCCATTTACTGCATTTGCCCCTACTGATGATGCCTTTAACACACTTTTTGAGTCGGTAGACCCTTCATCACTTACCAATGACCAAATCGCATTTATCCTTGGATATCATGTTCTTGGAGGTGTGGAAATAACCTCTGACATGTTAGTGGCACAGCAAGCACCAACTACTGTGAATGGTGAAGAGATATATATAACTGTGGGCGATGAAGGTGTGCGTGTTAACGGATCAGCTAATGTAGTAACCCCTGATGTTGATGCCACAAATGGTGTAATTCATGTTGTTGATCAGGTATTACTGCCAAACGCTTTTACACCCGTTACAGGTATCGTAGCTAAAAAATATGATCTCTCTATACTTCTGAGTGTTGTAGCTGAAAGAGCTGCAATTTTAGAGGCTCTTTCTGATCCGAATGGTGAATTCACAGTATTTGCCCCAAATAATGATGCTTTTGAAGATGCACTTGCAGCCAATCCAGGTCTGTCAGATGAGCAGGTTACAGAAATTCTCACATATCATGCACTTGTTGCAAAAGTACTTTCAGGTGACCTCGACGAAGCGCAAGCAGTAGAGACCCTGAGCGGTGAAGAAATTTTTGTAACTGTAAATAACGGTACTGTAAACATCAACAACAGTGTTAATGTAGTAGAGGCAGATTTTGTTGGAAATAATGGTGCTGTTCATGTAATTGATGGTGTATTACTTCCAAATGCATTTACACCGGTTACCGGAATCGTGGCTAAGAATTACAACCTCTCAACACTGTTGAGTCTCGTTGCTGAACGAGAAGATATACTGAATTTACTTGCAGGAGAAGGTGAGTTTACAGTATTTGCGCCAACCAATGAAGCTTTTGCTGCAGCGCTTGAAGCTTTTCCAGATTTAACCGAAGCACAGATTACTGAAATTCTAACCTATCACGTTATAGGAGCACAGGTACTATCTTCTGATCTCACAGATGGCCAAACAGCTGCTACTTTACAAGGCGAAGAAGTCACAGTATCCATTAATGGCGGTGTACAAATAAACAATGCCAATGTTATTGGAGCTGATTTAATCGGTACCAATGGTGTAGTCCACATTATTGATGCAGTGATACTTCCGCCCAGTTACACTGAATAATGATATCTAAACATCTACGATGTAAAAAAGGCAGTCTAATATGGCTGCCTTTTTTATTTTACCAGGTCCATCTGAATAATCTCGGGCTCTTTTGAACCCAATGCGTCTTACCGGGATATTTTATTCTCATGTCAACAAGCGGCCAATACAATTTGTTATAAATTCTGTTTGGCTTGATGTACTCACTGATGCCTCTGGCTTGATGAGGCTTGTCGTTATATGTTGCTAATACTCTTCCTTCAAACCGCTGGTAGAAAGGCCCATTATCTGTGACTCTGTCCAGCTGTAAATGAGCATTAAAGTCTGTCTGTTTAAATTCAATACTTCTTGATGATATTAAGCCAAAAAGTGAAATTTGCGAGCCTGACAATTGAATTCCATTGCTGTCAATCGTAACAACAGAGCCTAAATTATCAATCAACCACGCTTTTTTTTGCCAATTATTATTCTCATTCATCAGGTAATAAACCAGAGTCATTTCATCAAAGTGATATCTGCCCCAGTACCACTCATCAAATGTTTCTTTCATTGGTTCTGTACCAAAATTATGGTCATGATATCCCTTACCTGAAAAATGAATGGTTTCATCTCTATACCCGCTGAGCGAAATACTTCCGGTTACATGAGCTTGCGGCTGAACAAGATTCCAAAGATGCGCCGGGCTCACCTCCATATTTTTCCCGGTAAGTGAAATCTCATTCACATCTGATGTAAACTTAAGCGATGCCTCAACCCGATCTCCATTTTCCAATTTATGATCGAGAATAACATCATAGAGCAGTTTCCCATCAGAAATTTTCCCTTTGAAGCGGTTGCCGCCGGCAGTTCCAGCCGGCTCAGTTTCTGAAAAATTGCATATCCCGGGCAGCATCTCCTCAAAAGCGTAAAAAATAGGTTTACCTTTTTTATATACCGAAATACTGATTGCCGGATAGTATTCAGCCCGTTGGTTTATTTTAGAAGAAATTCCCTGAATGTATCTCTTTGAGAATGGGTTTCCTTCATAAAAAATGATTACAATACTGTAGTCATCAACAGATTGGGCATCGAAATACCACCACTCATAACTCCCGGGAATCTGTTTTTGAGTGCGTATGTCTTTTTTAAAGTCCGACAATATATTCATGAAAGATCCGAATGGAAAAAACGTCTGTATCGTTTATACTTATTAAACCTTACTAAACATCCATATGCCTGAGCAAGTAATAACCTGGCTTCTGTTTTTTTCTCTTTTTTACCTGCTGATTACTACATTCATTCTGCTCAGAAATCGTATTGAACTAACTGCATTACGATCTGATGTGGATGCAAGCAGTGAAAATAGGAAGATTTCGGTTTGCATACCTGCCCGCAACGAAGAAAACAATATTTTATCCCTTTTGGAATCTGCAGTTAAGCAATCGTATCAAAATTATAACATATACCTTTTGGACGATCACTCTACAGATAAAACGTATCAAATTGCAGAACGATTCAGTGAGGATTACCCGGGGCTTGTAAACTTATGTAAGGGTGAACCAAAACCGGATGACTGGCTGGGCAAACCCTGGGCATGCAATCAGCTTGGACGCATGGCTGATGGCGAAATTCTCCTTTTTTTAGATGCAGATACCACTCTTGGGCCTAGTGCACTCGAGCAAATTAACCGATCTTTTGAATATGATTCTACAGACATGATTACCGTTTGGCCGCATCAAATTCTCGGATCATTCTGGGAACGCGCTGTAATTCCGCTTATTTATTATGCACTTGTAACCATGCTTCCCTCCATCTATGTGTATAGAAAGCCACGCTGGATGCCTTTATTTGCAGAAAGAAGGTTCCGACACATCTTTGCGGCCGCATGCGGACAGTGCATAGCAATAAAGAAAGAAGCCTATCACCAGATCGGCGGGCATTCATCCGTTAAGGATGAAATTGTTGAAGATGTAGAGCTCGCTAAACGAATAAAAAGAGAGGGCCTTATTCTGCGGATGTATCATGGAGTGGGAACCGTAAATTGCAGAATGTACCGAAATCAGAATGAGATGATGAACGGTTTGCGAAAGAATTTTCTAGCCGGGTTCAACAATTCACTCGTGCTTTTCACCTTTTTTGGTTTACTACATGTTGTTGTTTTTATTCTCCCATTTTTAACTTTTATTGCGGCGATGTTTATACTGAATACCACCATTCTCTATTTATCCATCGCTTCTGTTGGGATAAT
>SLJB01000091.1 GCA_007135335.1 Balneolaceae bacterium | reverse complement strand
TTCGTAATACGGGAATGACTAAAACCTAGAAATTCCAATATGAAATTCTCCTTACTCGCTACTATTTTTTTTTCTTTTCTGATTCTACCTGTAACCGGATTCTCTTCCAGTTCGGAAAATTACACTCAGAATACAATTACAGTGCAGGCTCAGGGGGAGGTAAACATTACGGCTGATTTAATTCTGTTCAGCGTAAACATCACACAATTCAGCCCTGATGCAAAGGAAGCCTTTCAGGAGCATAAGAGACAGGAGGCTTTCATTACGCAACTTCTTCTGGGTGAAGGTGTGGCTGAGAGAGATATTACAGCAAATCCCATCAATATTTCGGCAAGCAGACGAAGTAATAATATTGTTGGGTATGAAACACGCCAGCAGGTTCAGATTAAACTCCAGGATGTAAATCAGTTTGAATCGATGCAACTGGCCTTAATCGAAAATGGCTTTACAAACTTTTCAGGCAGTTTTTCATCAACAAAAATAACTGAGGCGTTTGAACAAGCTCTTATAAAGGCCGTTGATGAAGCTAAAGCCAAAGCTGAAATACTTGCAACAGCTGCCGGTCTCCGAATTACAGGAGTTCAGAATATTGAGTATGGAAGCAGCAGCGGTTACTCACCCGGTCTTCGGGGTGCGGCAATGACTCTTGAAATGGATAGCGGCGGTTCACTGCTTCAATTCGAACATTCCATACCGGTTCGGGAAACTGTGAGAATTATTTATTACACTGCGCCTGAGTAGATCAGAGGATCGGTCTCAGATACTGCCAAAGATTTTTTGCCACAATATGATGTCCTTTCGCTGTCGGGTGAATTCCATCCGGCAGATTCAACTCAGGATCCCCTGCTACATCTTCAAGTATAAACGGCATAAAAACCACATCAAACTCATTGTTCAGTTCAAAGTAGATTTGTCTGAAGCGCTCCGTGTAATCACTGCCCATGTTAGGAGGAGATTCCATACCGGTTAATACAATAGTTACATCAGGATAGGTATTCTGTACTTTATCTATAATTCCGCGCAGATTTTCTTTTGTATTTTCCGGGTCTATTCCTCTGAGGCCGTCGTTTCCGCCCAGTTCAAGAACAAAAATGTTAATAGGTTGTTGTAAAATCCAATCCACCCGGCGAAGGCCACCGGCCGATGTTTCACCACTTAAACCTGCATTAACAGTTCGGTAGTTTAAATTCAGTGAATCTATTTTTGTTTGAATGCGTGCAGGAAATGCATCCTCCTCTTCAATCCCGTAACCGGCCGTGATACTGTCACCAAAGAATAGAATGGTTTTAGTATCCTGTGCTGTAAGGTTCGCACTAAAAAAACAAGTAAGAAGAATTATCGTAACTTTTAACAAGTTCATTCGTTTTATTTTTCAAATTAACATCTTTCAATGGAATGGTTTACAAGCATCCGTTTGTTTGTCTGTTTTACACTAATCAACTTACTCAAGCATGAATCAGAGCGCAATTTTAGAAGTACAGAATCTAACAAAAACATTTACCAATGCCGGACACTCACTAACGGTTTTACAGGACGTTTCGTTTTCAATCGAAAAAGGAATTACATGTGCAATCGTAGGCCCATCCGGAAGCGGCAAAACAACGTTACTGGGTTTATGCGCCGGGCTGGATAAACCATCCTCAGGTTCTGTTGCTTTAAATAAGCATAAAATTTCTGATTACAGTGAAGCAAATCTATCCAAAATAAGAAACGAGCAGATTGGCTTTGTTTTTCAATCCTTTCAGCTGATACCCACACTCACTGCACTCGAGAATGTAATGGTACCCATAGAGTTGAGGGGAGTTCCTTACAATAGTGTTGAAAAAAGTGCACTTGCACTGCTTGAAAGTGTTGGCCTTAAAGATCGTACCGATCATTATCCAAATCAGCTCTCGGGGGGCGAACAGCAGCGAGTAGGGATAGCCAGGGCATTCATACATAAACCGGATATTCTTTTTGCGGATGAACCCACCGGCAACCTTGACGGAGAAACCGGAGCATATATCGAACAAATTCTTTTTAATCTGAATAGTGAAAAAGGCACAACACTCATTATTGTAACTCACGATATTGAACTCGCCTCAAAATGCGATCGAATCATTGAGCTGAAGAACGGGCGGGTATTTAAGGATTCTCTCTCACCTGTAGAAACTCCTGAAATCGTTCAAGCGGAACTGCTCACATGAAATTCTTCAGGGAACTCTTCCGACCGTTTAGCTGGAAACTTGCATATCGCGATTCAAAATCTCAGTGGAAAAGCCTGATCATTTATACCTCTGCGGTAGTTGCCGGAGTGGCTGCACTCGTTGCCATACTCTCGTTCAGAAATGATGTACTCCTTACTGTTGATGATCAGTCACGAGAACTTCTGGGGGCGGATTTAGAACTTCGTTCCACACAAATTTTTCCTGAAGAGGTGATCGCATTTATCGATTCTGCAGGAGGGTATGATGCCACTGCTCTGGAGTTTAATTCGATGGTTTTGTTCAAGTCTGCAGGTGCCACAAGACTTTCTCAGGTAAGGGGTATCGATGGGCCTTTTCCTCTCTATGGTACTCTATCAACTGAACCGGCGGAGGCAGGATTGCTTTACCAGCAGAATGGCAGTGCTCTTGTTGAGAGATCAGCTATGAATCAATTTAACATCTCCATTGGTGACACAATTCGCGTTGGAAATATAGACCTGCCTGTTGAAGGGGCTCTTATTAGCGTACCCGGCGAAGCTGCAGCATTCTCACTAGTTGGCCCGAGGGTGTACATTCCTCAATCAAAACTCGAGGGATCAGGCCTGTTAGACAGGGGCAGCCGTGTAGAGTACAAAAAGTATTTTCAGTTTGAGAATGCTGAAGAACTCAGCTCGTTTACGGAAGCCTTCAGACCCTTGTCCCGGGAGCATCGGGTTCGAATAGAGACGGTTGAGAGTCGAAAAGCTACTTTTGAAACCATCGTAAATAATCTCACACGCTTTCTCGGGTTAATCGCTTTCATCGCACTGCTTCTTGGCGGACTGGGTGTCGGGAGCTCTATTTATGTTTACATCAAGCGAAAAACGGCAACGGTTGCAACGTTGCGTTGTCTTGGCATGGAAAAGGAGAAAATTCTTGCCGTGTTTGCCATTCAAATTGCAGCGCTCGGATTTTTGGGAGCCGTCTCAGGTACATTTATAGGGCTGATATTACAATTTTACCTTCCCACACTTTTTGCAGACTTGTTACCATTCCAGATTACTCAGGCTATCTCAATGCAGGCCATATCTCTTGGTCTATTCACGGGTGTTTTGATCAGCGTGGTATTCTCACTGTTACCGCTTGCCGCTGTTTCAACCATCTCTCCTCTGTTAACTCTGCGAAGTACCGAATTCTCTCCTATTGGATCCCTTTCAAAACGGGTGAAATTTACAACACTCTTAATATCGCTTGCTGTACTGATATTTATTGTTGCACTGCTCACAGAAAGTATCGTTGCTGCTTTTGTATTCACATTTAGCCTGCTCATATTCATTTTATTACTATGGGGAGTTGCTGCATTTTTAACCGCTGCCGTAAAAAATCTTCGTCTTAAATCATTCTCCTACACAGTACGTCAGGGTATGGCCAACTTATTCAGGCCCAATAATCAAACATCCATGCTTATGACCACACTGGGTATGGGCATGCTTTTGATTGGCACTTTGTATTTGTCGCAGGATATGCTCCTGCAGCGCATCAACCTGGAAACCGGTGATGATATGCCGGATCTGGTTTTTTATGACATTCAGATGGATCAGAATGACAGACTGAGTGAAATAATTCTGGATGAAGGTGCTGATATCATACAAAATGTGCCCATTGTCTCCATGCGTCTATCATCCCGAAAGGGACAGACTCCTCAGGAAATCCGGCAGGATTCTACAATTTCTCTGAGCAGCTGGGCGCTTTCAAGAGAATACAGAGTTACGTACCGGGATTTTCTCACAGAAGCAGAAACAATTCGGAAAGGTGAATGGATTTCTGAAGCAGATGGAATTCAATCTGTAATTCCAATTTCAATATCTGAACAGATAGAAGAAGAGCTGCAGCTTGAAATTGGTGATACTCTTGGCTTTAACGTGCAGGGAGTACCCATCACCACGATTATTGCCAGTGTTCGTGAAGTTAATTTTCAACGGCCTGAACCCAATTTCTTCGTTGTATTTCCTGCAGGAGTACTTGAACAGGCACCTCAGTTCTTCGCTTCAACCGTTAAAACTTCACATGAGGATCAAGCAGCAATACTGCAGCAAAAAGTAGTTAGTGAACTGCCAAACATATCAGCAATCGATATTTCCATAGCCCTGGCAAGTGTAAAAGAGTTTCTGGACAAAATTTCATTGGCTGTTCAGTTTATGGCGCTATTCAGCATTTTTACCGGATTTATTGTTCTCGCGAGTTCTATTGCAATCAGTCGAAGGCAGCGCACAAAAGAATCAGTACTGTTACGAACATTGGGCGCAAAAAACTCGCAGGTTGCATCCATACAAACTATTGAATATGCATTACTGGGTTTACTTTCAAGCCTAACCGGATTGTTACTTGCAGTTATTGCAAGCTGGGGACTCGCTTATTTCTATTTTGATCTGGCTTTTCTGCCGGACTTCTTTACATTGTCTATCATTACAATCTTTATAATAGCATTGGCGGTGGGGATTGGATGGAGTGGAAGCAGACACATATTCAAACACTCTCCTCTTGAAATTCTTCGATTGCAAACAAACTAACAGAGCGTGACATCCAACCAAAAAATCTGGACGATTTCAATCATCATATTCCTCGTATGTGTACTGCTTGCCGTTGTATTGTACATCCAAACAGGGCATCTGTTTATTGCGATTCTCATTGCCCCTCCGTTGATTCACTATATTCTAAAGAATAAAAATAAAAAAGGATTGTCCTGAATTTCAGTCCTTTATATAAATAGCCCTTCCTGAAATCGATATTTAAGACTATCTTATCTGTTTACGTTTAGCAGTTTTTTGAGCAAATTACCTGAAAGTAAGTAAGGTGATGTTATCCCTAAACTAAAAACCCGAATTCATGAAAATTCTCGTCCCTATTGATTTCTCCGATCGCAGTAAAAAAGCTCTCGAAGTAGCAGCCTCATTCGCCAAACTGTTTGATGGAATGGTAACCCCGTTTTACTCTCATTTACCTATATCAGAACTTGATGAACCCTATGCATTAGGCATGAGCAGTAAACTATATCAAAAATTTGATGAGCTGGAAGAAACACTGCTTAACAGGGTTAAAGAAATAGCAAGCACAATTGTTGATGAGAAAAACCTTGCTGAGCCATTAGTCGTTTTAGGTAATGCAGCACAGGGAATTGTGGACGCTTCCAACAAATTCGACTATGTAATTATGAGCAGCCATGGAAGAACCGGCTTTTCAAGATTTCTGCTTGGCTCTGTTGCAGAAAAAGTTCTCAGGCTTTCAAATACACCTGTGATGATTGTTGAGAACGAATCGGATGTGGGCAATTTCGAAAACATTCTTGTAACCACAGACTTTTCTGACAATGCTGCGGAAGCGTATCCTCATGCCATAAACATAGCCAAGAAAACAGGAGGAACAATAAATCTTATTCACATTCTCAGCTTTGATCAGTTCGACGAGAAAGAGAAAGATCTGTCGCTCAGAAAAATCAGGGAAGAGCGGCTTAAACTTCTCAAGAAAGAGTATTTCAATGAGATTGCCGATCAGGTAAATCAGCAGGTTATCATCTCTCAGGATACTCCGCATGAAGCTATTTTCAATCATGTTTCAGAACATCCATATAACCTGATTGTCATGGCAACTGTCGGAAGAACCGGAATCAATTATCTGATGATGGGCAGCACCACAGCAAATGTTGTTCGCCATGTTAAATCTGCTGTTTTGAGTGTAAACCCCAAAAAAGCTGTTAATTAGGGGGTATGAGTTCAATTCAAAAAATAGAGGCTACTCCGCAGGGATGAACAGCCTCTTTTTCTAATAGTGGTTTTGTTTAAAAGTTAAATCGAAGTGTACTCAACAGTTGAATTCTATCAACATTGCGGGTTGCCTCTTCTGAACGAAACCTGATATTAGGCAAATTGTCGGGAAGCATAGAATAATCGTACGAAGCGTAATCGTAGACTGATGAAGTCTCTTCCCAGTTGGTGTACTGCGCTGCAACTTCCAGCCGAAGGTTTGGCGTTAAAGAAAATCCGGCCCCCAATGCATAGACACTTCTATCGCCACCCGCCGCAGTATCAACATATCTGCCCGGCAGCCTGCTGTAACCAGCTCTGAGGGTTAATTCCGGAGAAAAATCATAGGATATCCCTCCCCTGAAACTCCAGACAGATCTGAAGTTATCTTCAATAAAATCGTTTTCAATCAACTCATCTTCAAAAAGGTCACTCTCCTGAAAGTCAATTTTTGAGCCGGAGTAATCAGTGTATTCTGCTGATAGCGATACAGATATACCATTTAGATTTTGCAGTGCAACGCCCAGTGCTGTACGTGAAGGATGTTTAATCTTGTATGAAAATTCATTATCGGTTGCATCAGAAAATTCCACGCCATTGTTGAATGTTGAAATTAACTCGGCATTGAAGGTTTCATCCACTTCAATTGTAGTTGGAAAGGTGTAACTGGCGCCAACATTAAAATGATCTGAAATTTTATATAAAAGCCCTGCTCTTGCTCTGAAACCTGTAAACCGGCTGTTTAGACGATCATCCAGAATGATGTTATCAAGATCTGTATCGCCAAATCCATCCCCATTACTATCGATTATTGTACTGGAGTAGTCATTAAATTCATCTACTTCCTGAAAAATACGATCGTAGTTGAATCTGCCTGAAAGTAATCCAATGCTGGCCCCAACCATTATATTTTCCTGAAATTCTGTAGCAAAAAACATGGAGTATTCTCCGCTGTACCCTCTCTGGATAATTTCTCCCTGTTGGCGGAGTCCAAGAAAATCACCATATCTGTCGAAGCCAACGCGGAAGATCGATTCATCCCAGTCTTCAAATTCGTCGCCATAATCTGTAGCGAAAGTGTTAAATGCAATTTCCTGGTAGGGTGACCCTGCTGCTTTAAACTTATCCGTTATGGTACTGTTTTCATTTCGGGCCCTAAAACCTAAAGCACGGTTAAAAATTGAATGCTGAGTATAACCTGCACCGAAAACAAAACTGCCCTGAACTGTTGGGAATGCATATAAAAAACCAACATTAGACACTCCTCCCTGGCTGTCATCCAGCAGGCGTGATTGTCCAAGATATAGCCCATCCTCTTCTACTGATCTGTACGCAAGCCCAAACTCACCAAAACTTCGTTTATGAAGTGCCATGCTTGCTGGATTGTCGATAAATGATCCAAAGCCGGACTGAAATGCTGTTCCGGGCATAATGATTGAAACCGGGTCGTTAGCAGCTCCCTGATCTCCAAACAGGGTTGCCTGAGAGCTATATAAAAGTGCATTATTCGGATTCTGTGCGGCTACGATGCTCAATCCAAAAATTACCGTAAACAATAGAACTGATATTAGTTTCCTGTGCATACTTCTCCTGCCAAAGGGATCATTTGTTTCATGTATTATTTAGTTATTGCTTACCGCAGTGCTTCTAGTTTCTGCTGCCTCTGTTACTGCTTCGCGAACTTGTAGCTCTGTTAGTTGAGCTGTTTCCGGAAGATGAACGTACGGCCGACCTGTTATTTGAAGAAGAGGATGATCTTTGCACCGAAGAGTTATTATTCGAAGATCTGCTTGTATTAACTGTTGACCGATTTGAGGATCTGTTTGGTGCACTGTTTCCATATGTTGAAACTGCGCCGGATACAGCTCTTAAAATTTGCCGGGCAGTACTACTGCTTTGTACCCTGCTGTTATTTCTCTGCGCTTGCACTGTATTGTTTCTATTAACTGTAACAGGCTGCTGAGATGAAACTCTGTTTCTGATGGATTGTACAGCTTGTTGCTGACGTGTAGCAGGCCTTTGTACAGATACAGAGTTATTTCTGGATTGTACAGTACTTCTTTGAGTTGCTGATGCAGCATTTCGGTTTTCTTGTACAGTTGTTCTGTTTACAGTTGATGTTGCTCTGCTGTTAGTGGCCGACGGACTCACCGCTGAAGATACCGAACGATTATTATTGGAGCTACTTCTGGCGGTACTTCTCTGACTATTTGAACTTTGATTTCTGTTTACCGTGCCGCTGCTACGATTGTTATTGGTTGAGGAATTTCTGTTCACTGTACCGGTACTTCTGTTGGTTGAAGAGGTATTTCTATTCACTGTACCGCTACTTCTGTTTGTAGAACTGTTTCTGTTAACCGTACCGCTGCTTCGGTTTGTAGAAGACGTATTTCTATTCACTGTTCCACTGCTTCTGTTCGTAGAATTGTTGTTTCTATTCACCGTACCGCGATTGGTATTGGTTGAATTATTCCGATTTACTGTTCCTCTGTTAGTTGTACCGGTAGTTCGGTTTCGCACTGTTGTTCCGGAACCGGTTCTGTTTGTAGCTGTTCCTTGACGGTTTACCTGCTGTGTTCTCGCATTTGAACGAACATCTGTTCTGTTTTGAACTGAGGACGCATTTCGTACTCTGGCATCTGCCCTTGTGGTTCTGTTTACAGTCTGAGTACCTCGTGATGTAAGCGCAGTGCTTCTCGGGCCATAGTTAGTGGCTCTTGTTGATCGGGTGGTTGAGTAATAAATCATTCCAAAGTGAGGCCTGTGGTAATACCCTCCCCAATAACTGCCATAGTATGGATAATAACCGGGATACGCATAGTATGAGTAGAATCCGTAGTGATAAGGTCTGTGCCATCCATAGTTAAATGCTACACTAAATCTCCAGTTTGGGTATCTGTAGTACGCATAAGGATTGTGATGGTACGAGTAGAAGTACGGATTGTAGTGGAAACCTCTGTAGCCGTAATAGTAATTGTTTACAACTGAACGCCGGAATTGTGGTGTATGTGTAAGAGTCGCTCCATAATCCAGATACCAGTCTCTGGTTGCATAATCCACAAAGTAATAGGCTTCTGCATCCTCCCAGCCATCTTCATAACCCAAGGCATAATCCTCTTCATATACAATTTCTCCGGTTCGCTCTTGTGCGGAAACCTGAGCAGAAGTGGCTCGATCTGCCGCCAGCCTCTCAGAAGGTCTTGGAGCTTCCTGTACTGTATGAAGCTGCGTATAGCAACCGGATACAAACAGAGCAATTGCAGTTATCAGTATGGTATGTAGTGCTTTTGAAGATTTCATAATAGGCTCCGGATCTTTGCATTTATCTTATCCAATTATAAGATAGGGTAAATGTTTCATAAACAACATCACATAACCATGTGATATGAAAAAGTAGACTATCCATCAAAACAACAGATGAGTTCACTTTCACACATATACAACCGGTTTCCACACCATTTATTTTGGGCCTGATTGAAAGAATTAATGACATGTTATAACTAAAAAAGAATTACAAATGAACCCAGAGCATTCCATCGAATCACCTGCCTGTCTGCATTTTCAGATCGAACACTAAAATCCGGTGGTGATTCCGGCAACGGAGAATAATCATATTGAATAAAATCGTACACAGAAGATACTTCTTCCCATAATTCCCGCTGAAATGCTAAATCAAAGAGTATACGCGAGGTAATAATCATACCGGTGCCAAATGAAAGAATCCTTCTATCACCATTTTCTGTATCAAACCGGCCGGCAATCTTAGCGTACCCACCCCTTAGTGTGATATAGGGGTTCAGATCGTATGATACTCCCGCCCTGAAATTCCAGATGTCTCTGAAAAACTCACCTAATTCTTCATTTTCACGCTCCTGCATATCGAGCATGTTGTCATCACGGTAATCGAGTTCCGTTTTGGTAATGTTTACATAATCAGCTGCCATTGACAGCGTGAATCCATAGTATCGGTCAAGAGCCATCCCCAGCGATAATTTAGAAGGCGTTTTGATATGATAAGTGAGATCACGTTCCAGATTATCTTCAAAGCTGACCCGGTTTTTCATTGTGCTTGTTATGGATGCATGAAGCCGTTCATTTACCTTTAAATTTGTTGATGGGATGTAACTTAACCCAAGATTAATAAATGGTGTGATTCTGTATAAAAGTCCGGCCCTGATTCTGAAACCCCCAAATTCGGCTGAGAGATGATCTTCAAGAAGTATTCTGTCGATGTCTGTATCGGGTTCACCATCTCCTGATGTATCGATAAAATCACTGTTGTAATCACTCAGAACATCAATTTCCTCAAAGTTTCTATTGTAACTATAGGTTCCTTTATTCCAGCCAAGGCTCAGGCCAACCATCAGGTTTTGTCTGAACTCTGTTGCAGCAAAGATGGAATATTCTCCGCCATATCCACGCTCAGAAATAGTGAATACCTGACCAATTCCGGGAAATTGGCCAAAATTATCAAACCCTATTCTGAAAACAGATTCATCCCAATCCTGAAATTCATCACCAAAATCTGTAGCATACGTTCTGAATGCAATATCTGAGTAATTGCTATCCGGCCATTTGAAAAAATCGGTAATTGAACTGAAGATATTTCTTGCTCTAGCTGACAATACCCGGTTATAACCGGCATATTGTGTGTACCCGGCTCCTGCTACAAATCGGCCAATATCAACCGGGAAAGCATGTACAAATCCGGCATGTGATATACTATTCTGAAAATCAGCCCCGTCAAATTCTCTGTTTAATCCGCGATAGGCTGCACTCTCCTCTGCTGACCTTGTTACAAATCCAAATTCACCAAAAGAAGCGCCAAAAAGAGCCATCGCAGCAGGGTTATCGAGATAAGTCCCGAATCCGGCTGCTATTGCCGTTCCCGGCATAATCATAGAAACCGGATCGGTTGGGGTTCCATAATCCCCAAAAAGCGTAGCCTGGTTTGTTTTCTGCCAGGCATTCACGGGATTTTGATCCCGTTGCTGTGCCTGTATACCGAGAGGAAAGCAAATGATAAAAAGCAGAATAAAATGGCAAATAACGGTGCTCTGATACTGCGAGTTTACGGACACACTATATCGGCTTTGTGATTCGGGCCTCAAAATAAGTGGTTCAGCCAATTTGTTTTAGTTATTTCTCCTTGAAGATGATGCCTCACCTGATCTTGAGCTGCCCGATGTTCTTGCAGTTCCCTCATTTGCACTTCCTCTGGCAGATGAACTGCCCCGCACTGTAGCTTCATTACCGGAAGCCCGAATAATGGCTGACCTATTTGCACCATTTGCAGAGCGTGCCGTGCTGCCCGCAGTAACCGAACCTGCCACTCTTCTATTGGTTTGCTCCCAGCTGCTCCAGCTGCTTAATGGCGAACGAACTGAACGATGTCTCTGATAACGATCACCGATATCCACACCCCGTCTATCTCTAAGATTTTGCTGCCTGTTGTTTAAAGTTACATGATCAACATCCGGCGGTGATATCCGGTTTCTGATTGTTCCGGTTAACCGATCAGATCTGTCCGTATCGATTCTGCTGCTAATCTGATTAGAACCATATCTTCTACCATTCACGCTAGCATTGTTTGATGGGTTTTCAGCTCTTTCAGTAATCATATTTGGATTGTAGTTTAAGCCGCTGAAATCATTAGATCCCTCCCAATAATTAGGAAAGTTTGACTGCCAATAGCGCCAGTTTGCCCATTTGTTATAGTAGAAACTGTACATATATGGGTTGGAATAAAACGGAGGGTAGTGAGAGCTGTAAAAATCCTGCCTGTTCAAGTGGGCACGTAAAAAGTAACTATTTGAATAACCCGGATAATTATAGAAAATAGAGGTTTTAAATGGGGAGTTAAAATACATACTTGTTGGATGGTGATACCTGAAATAAGCCATCCTTAAAAAGTTTTTGTCAGATGCCAGATCTACTCCGTGATAACTAAACCAATGCCTTGTGGCGTAGTCTATATAGAAATAAGTGTTATCTACCTCAAACCAGCCATCTTCTATATGCGATGCTGAATAATCATGATCATTGTCAACTGCAGACGTTGCATTATACTGAGTGTAGCAACCAGAAAACAAAAATCCCAACATAATAAGGAGAAAAAACTGTTTAAGAGTGCTTTTCATGATAATGATTTTCATAGGGTTATCGCTCAATTGTTGTAGTAAAATACAAATTCTGACAGGATAAAAAATCGCATTTTCATGTGACTTTAGATCTCACCCCTCAGTGATTTTGCAATTACTTCAGCTTTGGAATTAACATGCAATTTCTTGTAAATATTTCTGATATGAGCTCGAACCGTATCAATTGAAATATCAAACCGATCGGCGATCAGCTTATAGCTTAATCCATCCACCAACCCGTTCACAATATCCTGTTCGCGAGAGGTTAAATTACTCTCAGGAGCTTTTTTGGGTTCAGGTTTAGTAAAGTGCTGAATTACTTTTCGGGCAATCTGTGGAGACATAGGTGCCCCTCCTTCCATAAGGTTCTCGATAGACTCTTTTATTTCCGGCAGAGATGTGTGCTTCAACAAGTAACCGGAGGCCCCTGCTACAAGAGAGTCGAAAATTTTATGTGAATCGTGATAAATAGTGAGCATAATAATCTCAATCTCAGGGTATTTCTCTTTGATGATTTCTATTCCCTTAATTCCCGACATCCCCGGCAGTTGAATATCCATCAGCATCACATTGGGTGGATCGTGCTTATCTAGATACTCAAGCATCTCTTCTACTGAATCCATAGCTGCTTTACAGCTCATGGCTTCCTGCATATCAAGATAGCGCTGTATCAGGTTTCTGATTTTTACGTTGTCTTCAACTATTCCTATCTCAATCATTTTTTCCTCTTATTTTATTGAACCGTATGCTTTTACAGTAAACCCGCCATTTGAGTGTATGTCTACTGTGGAGCCAATCCTTTCAGCCCTCATCTTAATATTCCTTAAACCCTGACCCGATTTTCTACTTCCGTTACTGCCGGTTCCATTATCTTCAATTTTCAGTTCGTATGTTTTCCCTGTAAACGAAAACGTAATTGTAACTTTTGTAGCATTTGAATGTTTTACCACATTGTTTATGGATTCTTTAAAAATGAGGTACACATTCTCTTTCACATCAACCGGAAGTTTTTCATTCATTCTGAGCTGGTCGAAATTGTACTCCACGGCAGCATCACCATGCACAAGCATTTGATTCACATAGTCCTGCATTCTGTCCGTCAGGTCACCTGCAGTGTCATTTCTCGCATCAATCGACCAAACAATATCATCAAGACTGCTTACGATTTTTCTACTGTGTGTACCCAGCTGTCTAAGGGTCTGTTTTACTTCTTCACTCAACTCTCCCGCCTGCAAAAAGTCGGTCTGTAGTGCGAGCTCCGTAAGAGATGAGCCAACATCATCGTGCAAATCACTTGCTATCTGCACACGCATTCGTTCAATATCTACCTGTTTGGTAACTCTGAAATACCGGATTGAGAACAGAACAATTGCCGCTAAAAGCAAGATTATCAATAATAAAAACCACCATCGGAAATAGAATGGTGGTAATATGTTAAACGTAAACCCCGCTGTTCTCGTGCTCACTACGCCATTTGCATTGAATGCACGAAGTTCAAATCGATATTCACCCGGTGATAATGATGGATATCGAATGGTTCGCTCCCGAGTCAGTTGCCAGCCTTCATCTAGACCGTGCATTTTATATTGATAAAATATCTGATCGGGCGCTTCGTAGCTCAACCCTGAAAAAGTAATTTGAATGAAGTTTTGATCGTGATCGAATTGATGACTTCTTGCGGGGTTAATATCGTGACCGCTCACCAATATCTCCTCAAATTCTAATCCCGGCGGTGCCTGATTTTCCCGAATTCTATCGGGCCAGAAACGACTTAATCCTTCCACAGTTCCAAGCCAGACCGACCCATCACTTGCTACCAAAGATGCACCGGCATTCAGTTCATTGGCGACCAAACCCTGATTTCTGTTATACAGCCTGAATGCCTTTAGGCGCTCTTCCACATCAGTTGAAGAGAGTAAAACATCGGGTTTTATATTATAAAGACCCACATTTGTACCAATCCAAAAGCGATTGCCAAGATCCTGAATCGTAAAGTATGATATGGTTTCTGTAATTCCGGACTCCGGCAGCCTCCTGATCTGTTCACCATCGTACCGGGCAACTCCATTAAATGTTGAGAACCATTTGTTGCCGGAATCATCCAGATGAATCTGGATTACACCATTACTTGGAAGGCCATCCGCTATGGTAATTTCTGAAAATTCGTGTCCGTCATAAACTGCAACTCCCCCATACGTTGCAAACCAGTAGATTCCATTCTCATCTCTTTTTATGTCCATCACAGTGTTGTGAAGAAAACCGTTTCCTATGTGGTACTGAACGTAGCCCTCTTCTGTGAGTCGTATCAATCCATCACTATAGGTTGCAATCCAATAATCGCCGGTTTCAGGATCTTCTAAAATTTTTCGAATGATGGTAAAGGGAAATTCTGATTCGCTGAAATTCCTGAAGCTGCCATCTTCATAAATGCTGATACCATCGCGTGTTCCAATCCACAACCGGTTGCGGCTGTCATTGTAGATTGTGTACACTTTATCATCAATTAGTCCATCTTGTTCTCTGTAAACTGTAAATGTGTCTCCATCAAACCGAAGAATCCCACCGCCATAAGTTGCTATCCAGATATTTGATTCAGAGTCTTCCTCAAAGCCTGTTACCACATTGTTGGTTAAACCGTTATCTATATCGTAACTTTCAAACAATTCACCTGTTAATACAGTAATTCCGCCCCCGAGTGTACCAAACCAGATATTACCTTCTGTATCGATCATGGATGCATAGATAATAACAGCAGGCACACCATCTCTACCCGTAAAGTTTCTGAAGGATTCTCCATCAAAAAGTGAAATACCGCTCTCTGTTCCAAGCCAGATACGATCACTTCTCTCAACAGTTATAGATTGAATTCGATTGTCAATTAAACCCTGAGAATGATCAAACAGAGAAAAGTAATTGTTATCAAACAGATAAAGTCCCGTTGTTGTTGCAATCCAAACCCGATCGTACTCATCTATTTCAATTGTACGTATACGCAGCTCGGGCAGGCCAAGTATTTCAGTAAAGTGGGTTACTTCATCTCCATTGAGCTTTACGAGCGCTTCTCTTGATCCCAGCCATATGGTACCATCGCTTTTTTGCCGGATGGCTCGCACACGCTCAACCGGCAGTCCTAACTTCTCATCCATGGAAATGAGCTCATTACCGGATGTTAACATCCAAACTCCGTTTCCATCAGTGCCAAACCAATAGTTTCCCTCATTATCCTGAAAAATATCGAGAATTGAGTAACTGTTGAGTTTCGATACTGATTCCGGGGTTATAAGAGAATCCCCATGAATTATGGACAAACCTGTTTCTGTTCCTACCCAAATGGTTTGATTCTGATCCTGAAAAAGTGAATGAATGCGATTATTCGGCAGTCCGTCACTTTCGTAGAATTGTTTAAAGGATCTGCCGTCAAACCGGTTGAGCCCGAATCCTGTACCAACCCAGATATACCCTCTGTTATCCTGAACCAGCGTGTGAGCAACCGATTCGCTCAGGCCAAGCTCGATGGAATAGGTTCTGAATGGCATGTACTGAGCCTCAATGGTGCATACCCATCCCGCCAAAAACAGGTTCAGAAAAATAAGTACAGGTTTGTAGTGCATCTTATAAATCTAACAACTTATCGCAAACCGACAAATCGCATATTTATGCGAAGAGATACTGCCAACCAGACATAAAAAAAGCCGGGGAGAACCCGGCTTTAAAATGTTATCCAAGATATGCACGAAGTGCGGCACTTCGGTTATGATGGCGTAATTTCCGCAACGCCTTCTCCTTGATCTGCCGAACCCGTTCCCGGGTTAGGTCAAAGCGTTCGCCAATCTCTTCAAGTGTGAGAGAATGTTCCCGGCCTATTCCAAAATAGAGACGAATCACTTCAGCTTCCCGTTTTGTCAGTTTTGAAAGTGCACGCTCAATCTCAACTTTCAAAGATTCACCCATCAAGTCGTTATCGGGATCAGGAATCTCCTCGTTTTCAAGTACGTCGAGCAGTCGGTTATCTTCACCCTGCGCAAATGGAGCATCCATGGAAAGGTGTCGGCCGGATATTTTCAGCGTATCGGCTACTTCAGAAACCGTCATCTCAAGGCTTTCAGCAAGCTCAGCTGCAGAGGGTACGCGTTCATACTCCTGTTCAAGTTTTGAAAGCTCTTTACCAATCTTATTGAGAGCACCTACCCTGTTCAGTGGCAGACGTACAATACGGCTCTGCTCAGCGAGTGCCTGGAGTATGGACTGCCGGATCCACCAAACGGCATAAGAGATAAATTTAAATCCACGGGTTTCATCAAAACGCTTGGCGGCTTTGATAAGGCCGAGGTTTCCTTCGTTGATCAAATCCCCAAGAGAGAGTCCTTGATTTTGATACTGTTTTGCAACAGATACAACAAAACGCAGGTTTGCCTTGGTAAGTTCTTCGAGTGCACGCTGAGATCCTTTTTGAATCTCTTTAGCTAAGCGTACTTCATCATCGGGTGTGATGAGTTTCTCTTTTCCAATTTCGTGAAGGTAGCGGTCTAATGATTCTGATTCGCGGGTAGAAATTCCAGAGCTTTTTGCCACTTTTTGCTTTCTTTTGGTGATAATTAATTTCCTGATGCTGTTAGTGTACAGTACGTTTGCACAGGATAATTGTTGTATGTTCTATAAAAATTGAACCCAATAATATAAGAATTTTTCTCCCGAAGGTAAATGCTGAATCGTCTATCTAAGCTGATTCAAAAAAGAAGTACCATCTATTGAATTTTTAACGCCATATACATCGAGGATTGTAGCTGATACATCTGCAAAAGTTTCTCTCACACCCAGATTCACTGTTCTTTTAAGCGCTTTATGCACAACAAGTAAGGGAACAAATTCTCGAGTATGATCTGTGCTATCATCAGCAGGATCGTTTCCATGATCACCCGTAATGATTAAGATATCCTGCGGGTGTAACTTATCGGTAATTGCCGGCAGTGCCCTGTCTATCTCCTGTAAACAGGCAGCAAATCCTTCCGGATCCTGCCGGTGACCGTAAATCTGATCTGTATCAATTAAATTGATAAAAGTAAAACTGTCTTCAATATCTGCACTCATCAGGCTTAAAAGCTGTGAAATGCCTTCTGCATTGCTTTTTGTTCTCCTGTATTGATGAAACCCCTTTTCGGCAAAAAGATCAATTATTTTTCCAACAGAGTAGGTTTTTATACCACTTTCCTGAAGCAGTGACATCAAATTGGGCTCCGGCGGAATCAAAGAGAAGTCATGGCGCTTTTCTGATACCCGATCAAAATTTCCTGGTTCTCCGTTAAATGGTCTGGCAATAACTCTGCCCACTCCGTGTGAGCCGGTCATGACTTCATTTCTGGCAAATTCACACCATTCATACAGTTCTTTAATCGGAGTGATCTCTTCGTGACAGGCAATCTGAAATACACTGTCTGCAGAGGTATAAACAATGGGATTACCGGTACGCAGATGTTCCTCCCCGTAATCTGCAATTACTTTTGTACCTGAGTAAGGTAAATTACAGAGAATATTATCCACACCGGTTCCATTACAAAACGCCTGAATAACTTCTGAAGGAAATCCGTCAGGATATGTTGGAAATGGAGTATCAAGAATTATTCCTGCCAGCTCCCAGTGGCCGGTGGTGGAATCTTTACCGGCTGATTTTTCTCTCATCTTACCGAAAGAAGCAACAGGAGATTCTTCTTTTTTTATAGAATGAAAGTCCCTGATATTCCCCAGCCCAAGCTTCTGGAAATTTGGCAGAGATACATTTGCAATCCTGCTTACATTGCCAAGAGTATCTGCACCTTTATCACCATATTCTTCAGCATCTTCTTGTGCACCTACACCAAGACCATCGATTATCAATAAAAAAGTACGGGGCATAATTTAGAAGTTCACGGTTTTTCTGTTGCTTCTAAGAGCCTCACTCAGAGCTTGTTTTGCATCGTTAATGAGGTCATCTACGGATGCCTGAGAATCTTCTAATTCCACATATCCGGCTTTTATTTTTACCTCAACATTGCGCTCATCCTGTAAATCAAGTTTGTTTGCGAGATCGTGCATATTTGTTTTGAGCCATCTCTCATGATGGTTCTCATCCACTCCAACAAACAGATAGGCGTACACATAATCGCTGTGAAAGCCGATAAGCCCGTTATATCCAAGCCTTGAGGGATTGAGAGCTTTCACAAGAATTCGCTGTAGTTTTTTAAGATCTTCCAGCCGGAACCTTGATCTTATTTCAGATAGATTTTCAAGCCCTATTAGCCCAAACCACATTTTTTCGTTATTTGTATCGGGTCGTTTCAGCTGTTTTCTGATGGTAAGTTCCCACAAATCGCGAGTAAAATTTCCATATTCTGTTGTGAAGATAATCTTATCCGATTGATCTCTGCCGATATTGGCTTTAATTGACAGTGAAGCCATATATGCAAGATTCTTTAACTGATGCTTTACGGTTTCAGTGAACGAAAGAGGATTTTTGTCGTAAGCCAGTACAACTGCGTGCCTTCGCTCATCAATTAATATCGGGATTGCAAGTGTAGCTCCCTCCGTACCTGTTTCTGATGTAGATACTCTTTTTGGATTTTGATTGAAGTGTATCGAAAAAAGGGTATCCCCTTTTTGCAGTGAGTCATACGCCATCGATTTTTCCTCAACCATCAAACCAAGTGTAGGTGATGCGTACGAATTATGTGACCGTAAAACAATAACACAAGTCTCCATTCCCCGCATGGCAACCGAAATACCTCCTGATGGAAGCAGTTTTTGCATTTCATCTATCATCAAATCTAATACATCAATATTCTCACGCTCATTAATCATACGCTTAAGAGAATCATCGTAACCGGCCCACCGGTTCTCTTCATCATACAGATCTGTAAGTTCTAAATATGTGTTCAGAACATTAGTGTGCGCATTTTTATAAGCAGAGAGTGTATCGGTAAAATCACCAAGCAACAATTTTTCTGTTGTCTCAAGAACTGTGATTGCAACCGTTTCACCATTGTTGATAAAAGGAATAAGCGTGAGGTTTTTGATTGGATTATTTTCGAAATAGTGTAGCAGTTCCGATTTATCCAGATCTTTCCCGATGGTTAACTGAATTTCGGTGTTGAGATCTTTGTAGCTGTTCAGAAAAAATTTCTCAAACTGAATTCTGTCCTGAAACATCACATTCGGCATGTTAGTGTATGTTGTTTCAAGCACAAACTGGTTTCGCGATCTGTTTACCCAGTAGAGATATCCCGTTTTTGCTTTTGTTGACCTGCCAAGCAGCTGCAACAGATCATCCATAATATGTTTAAACTCGTAGAGAGCTTTTTCTTCTCGTTTCGTATTCATAAAGAAATATTGTTCAGGCTATCAAAGAGAAAGTAGTTTTTTATAGGGAGGCGGCCAACTTTTCCGCATCATTTATCATTTTTTCAAATAGTAACAGACCGTTGTCCCAGAACGCCGGGTTTGTTATATCCATATCAAGTTTTGAGACAAGATTGTGCGGCCAGTCTGATCCGCCGGCCTCCAGCAACCCTAAATATTTATCTTCAAAATTATCAATTTTTGAATGCTTATATGCATCGTAGAGAGCAAGTACAAGCAGTTCACCAAAAGCATAGGCATACACATAACCCGGAGTGTGAAGAAAGTGAGGAATATAACACCACCATAGCTTATACTCCTCGGTTAAGGTAACCGAGTCACCATACAATTCATGCTGAGTTTCGAACCACAGCTCTGAAAATTGTTCTGTGGTAAGTTCTCCCTTTTCTCTCCTCGCTGTGTGGATTTTTTCTTCAAACCGGTTCATTGAAATTTGCCGGAACACCGTAGCTATGGTATCATCAATTTTACTGATAAGAAGAGCAAGTTTTTCTTTGTCATCATCCAGGTTGTTCATGAGTTTGCTGAAGACAAGCATTTCACCAAATACGGAAGCTGTCTCAGCGGTAGTAAGTGGTGTGGAAGACTGAAGCTCTCCCTGCACACGAGCTGCATATTGATGCACTCCGTGGCCCAGTTCGTGTGCGAGGGTTTGCACATCGCGCAGCTGGCCGTCATAGTTCATAAATACATAGGGATGTACGCTGGTAACCGTGCTTGCAGAATATGCTCCACCTCTTTTACCCGGTTTGATGGCGGCATCAATCCATTTGTTGTCAAAAAAGAGTGCTGCAGTTTTAGCCATATTTGGATGGAATTCACCGAATGAATCCAGCACCATCTCTTTTGCCTCACCCCACACTATGGTTTTACTTGTTTTGGAAAGAGGCGCATATCGATCGTAATCATACAGTTCATCATACCCAAGCAGAGATTTTTTCAGCCTGTAATATCTCTGTACTAAATGATACTTCCCTGTTACTGCATTGATTAATGCATCCACAGAATGGCGATCGGTCTGATTCGAAAGATTTCTGGAATCTATCCAGTTTTCATAATTTCGCAGCCTGTCATTTGTGAATTTATCTGCAAGAATGGTATTGAAAATAAAAGTGAGTGATCGTGAATGTTCTTTAAAACCCAGTGTTAGCGACTCATGAGCTATTTTTCGAATATCTCTGTCGGGGCTGTGAAGTTTACTCAGTACTTCCTGTTCGGGAAGATCCTCTCCCTGAAATTTAAACCGGGCTGCACCAAGTGTTTCATCAAAATATCGGTTCCAGGCAGAGCGGCCGGTAACCGATTTTGCACTCATCACTTTTTCAGCATCTTCCGAAAGCGTGTGTTTTTTGTATTGCCGTGAAACTCTTAAATAATGTTTCCACTTATACAGCTCTTGTGATTCAATAATTCCGGTTGCCTTCTCATCATCCAGTTTCAGCCATTCAACATCGAAAAATACGAGCTTCTGGCTCACTTCCGACCCCAACTCACTGGCTTCCTGCAACAACTTACCCAATGCCGGGTCTTCCGTATTCGTAGACCAAATCAGATGGGAGTAGGAACCAATTTTATGAGCAACCTGAAGAATTTCTTCGTAATTCTTCAACGCTTCAGCAAATTCCGCAGAAGACATTTTCTTCATTTTGCCCCTGTATGCTTTTCTGAATACCTCTGATTTATTTAGCAGTTCAGCTTTATCACTCTTCAACTGTTCATCTTCAGGTGACTTATACAGATCGGAAAGATCCCAAACTATATTTTCAGCGCCACTTACTCTTTTATCTTCTGTCTTGCTGTTCATAAATATTAATTTCTTCTTTATTTGAAGTGATCCAACAATTTCGCCCTATAAAACTGTCTGCGGGTAGTTCCCTTTATCACCTGTTTAATCAGGATTTCAAAAGATAATCATTGTGCCTGCTCAGATAAACATTTATTTGATTAAAAAGGGGAACTGATCCAGAGATAATGATCGAATTTTTTAACAAGAATGGTTAGTTTAAAATCAGGTTTATTGCCTGAAAAAGTGATATTTTTATAGGATGTTTGCCTATTTGGCAATGAATAACCTGACATATTTTTAATAACACAGCTAAATTAGTAGATCATACTGTTTTGAAATCACTTGAAGCCATTTTCGGACCCAATTCAGCATTAGTAGAAGAGCTTTACAAACAATACCAAGAAAATCCGGAGTCCGTCCCCAATCATTGGAGAAAATACTTTGATGAATTAAACGGGAAGGAAACATCTGCTCCTGCTCCTGAAGCAAAACAGGAAGTTGATTCAAAACCTGAGGCGGCTCAACCTGAAAAATCCGAGACTAAAAAAGAGAAGCCGCAGATCTCTATTCCGGAGGATGCCGAGGTCCAAAAAATAAAAGGTGTTGCTTCGAAAATCGTTGAGAACATGGATGAAAGCATCTATGTACCAACAGCTACTTCTCTGCGTGTACTTCCTGTTAAAATGATGACGGAAGACCGTGCCATTATCAACACACATCTGCTGCGAACAGGCCAGCCTAAAGCCTCTTTTACACATTTAATTGCGTGGGCTGTAATAAAGGGGCTCCAAGAGTTTCCTAGTTTAAATTCCTACTATATAAATCAGGATGATACCCCATTCAAGGTGGTT
>SLJB01000188.1 GCA_007135335.1 Balneolaceae bacterium | reverse complement strand
ATTAGAAAAAAATCATAATCAGGTTGAGAACAATGTTTTTATTTAGAAAATCCTGTAAACAAAAAAAGCTGAGCGGCTCTCACCGCTCAGCTTTTTAATCTTTTACCAGGAAAACCTGTTTATATAACGACAGGTGTTTCTGATTCTTCATCATCTTCATTAACAACACGGGTTATGGCAGCAATTTTGCCGTCTTCATCAAGACGCATAATGCGAACTCCCTGTGTATTGCGGCCCATGGTTCGGATGCCTTTACACTGCATTCGGATCACTTTTCCGCCTTCGGTAATGACCATCAGGTCGTCGTTGTCTGATACTTCTTTCAGTGCAATCAGGTTGCCGGTTTTGGCCGTTACTTTCAGGGTTATAACTCCTTTTCCGCCCCTGCTCTGCTCGCGATAATCATCCACGAGCGATCGTTTTCCGTAACCGTTTTCCGAGATGGCAAGAACAGTGGCTTCGTGTGTGTTTTTAATCACAACCATATCCACCAGCTCATCATTTTTACCGAGGTTCATACCGCGCACACCGGATGTATTTCGTCCCATTTCGCGCGCTTCACTTTCGTGGAAGCGGATGGCACGCCCTTTTTTGTTGGCAAGAATAATATTGCTGTCGCCATCGGTGAGTGCTGCACCAAGAAGCCTGTCGTCATCACGAATGTTGATAGCTATAATGCCATCGCGGCGTGGACGGCTGTACGCCTCAAGTGTGGTTTTCTTAACCTGGCCCTTTTTGGTTGACATAATGATGGAGTGAGAGTTGATGTACTCCTCGTCATCAAGGGTTTTTACAGGTACAAAAGCTTTAATATTGTCGTCTTTGGCAATATCAATAAGATTCACAATTGCCCGGCCGCGAGATAATCGCGAGCCTTCGGGGATTTCGTACACCTTGAGCCAGTAACAATTTCCTTTTTCCGAAAAGAAGAGGATGTAGTTGTGATTAGTGGCTACAAACAGATGTTCTACATACTCATCATCTTTCGTGGTTGTGCCTTTCATCCCTTTGCCGCCCCTGCGCTGCCGGCGATACCCGCTTACAGGCATTCGTTTGATGAAGCCTTTGTTAGATATGGTAACCACCACATCTTCATCGGCAATCATATCTTCAATGCTGAAATCTTCGGCTGAGTAGACGATTTGCGTTCGCCGCTCATCGCCGTAGCGGTCTTTCAGTTCTAAGAGTTCCTGTTTGATGATTTCGTTTTGGCGATCGCGGTTTGAGAGAATATCACGGAACTCAGAAATCTTGTCTACAATGTCGCGATACTCCTGGTCAATTTTATCCCGTTCAAGGCCGGTTAGTTTCTGCAGGCGCATATCCAGAATAGCTTTTGCCTGGATATCGGTGAGGGCAAATCTCTTGCGAAGTTGCTGGTTTGCCTCATTTGGATTCTTCGACGCACGAATGGTTTTGATAACCTCATCGAGATTATCGAGGGCAATTTTCAATCCCTCAAGAATGTGAGCGCGAGCTTCGGCCTGGTCAAGATCGTAGATGGTTCGGCGAATGATCACCTCAACACGATGCTCAATAAATCGCTCAATCAGCTCTTTAAGGGCCATTACTTTCGGCCGCCCTTTTACCAGTGCAAGATTAATCACACCAAAAGTCTGCTGCATCTGGGTGTATTTAAACAGCTGGTTCAGAACAACACCGGCATTGGCATTTCTTTTCAGGATGATTACGATACGCATCCCTTCCCTGTCCGATTCATCCCGGATTTCTGAGATTTCGGTAATTTTTTCGGCATGAACGAGAGATGCAATTTTCTCAATCAGTGTGGCTTTGTTTACCTGGTACGGTATTTCAGTTACCACGATCTGCTCACGGCCGTTTCTCAGCTCTTCGGTGTTGGCGCGTGCACGCATGGTAATTTTACCGCGGCCTGTTTCATAGGCTTCTTTCACGCCTTCATAACCATAGATAATACCACCCGTCGGAAAATCCGGCGCGGTGATAAGCTTCATCAGCTCTTTGGTTTCAATCTCCGGATTTTCGATCACAGCAACTGTACCATCTACAACTTCTTTAATGTTGTGTGGCGGCATATTGGTGGCCATCCCTACGGCAATTCCCGAAGCTCCGTTGAGAAGCAGGTTGGGCAGCATAGAGGGCAGAACAGTAGGCTCGGTAAGGGTATCATCGAAGTTGGTCTGAAAATCTACTGTGCCTTTGTTGATATCGGCGAGAAGTTCCTCAGCAATCCGCTGCATGCGTACTTCAGTATACCGCATGGCTGCCGCAGAGTCGCCGTCAACCGAGCCAAAGTTACCCTGTCCGTTCACCAGCGGGTAACGAAGGGAAAAATCCTGCACCATCCTTACAATGGAGTCGTACACGGCCGAATCGCCATGCGGGTGATACTTACCCAAGACCTCACCCACAATACGGGCGCTCTTTTTGTAGTTTCGGTTGTGAAGCATGCCCAGATCGCTCATGCCATACAGTACACGTCTGTGTACCGGCTTGAGGCCGTCCCGTACATCGGGCAGGGCACGTGAAACAATAACCGACATCGAATAATCGATGTAGGATGATTGCATCTCATCTTCAATAGTAATGGGTATAATTTTTTCGCTAGCCATTTTTTAGGTATAAGTCTTGAGTCTTGAGATATGAGAGTGATTGTATACTGTTAGGATCCTAAAATGTAATCTTTTCACTTCTCATTATTTAAATGTCGAGTGTTGCATATTTTGAGTTTCGCTCGATGAATTCGCGCCGTGGTTCCACATCATCTCCCATCAGAGTAGAGAACATTTTATCTGCAGCAGCAGCATTATCAATTGTTACCAGCTGAAGGGTTCGTGTTTCGGGATCCATGGTGGTTTCCCATAACTGATCGGGGTTCATCTCACCGAGGCCTTTATAGCGGGAAACGTCAAATTTCTTTTTCGCTTTTTTGAGGTCGCGAATGATCTTGTCGCGGGTATCATCATCCCATGCGTATTGAATTTCGCCACGCGAAGCTGTAATTCTGTAAAGTGGCGGTGTGGCTATATAGATATGGCCGTGCTCCACAAGCGGATGCATATAACGGAAGAAAAATGTAAGAAGTAACGTTCGGATATGCGAACCGTCCACATCAGCATCCGTCATGATGATAATTTTATGATAACGGAGTTTTTCAAGTTCAAACTCCTCTTCATGCCCAACGCCGGTTCCCAGTGCGGTGATCATTGCCTGGATCTCTTTGTTTTCAAGAATCTTGTTGATCTTGGCTTTTTCCACATTCAGTATTTTACCACGTAGTGGGAGAATGGCCTGAAAACTACGGTTACGGCCCATTTTTGCAGATCCGCCGGCAGAATCACCCTCAACCAGGTATACTTCACTGTGAGCGGGATCTTTAATAGAGCAGTCGGCCAGTTTTCCGGGAAGGCCGCCGCCGCTCATCACACTTTTACGCTGAATTAACTGCCGTGCTTTGCGGGCTGCCTCTCGGGCTTCCGCTGCCACAACAACTTTTTCAAGGATTTTCTTGGCTGTTTTCGGGTTCTGCTCAAGAAATTCATTCAGTTTCTCGTAGATAATTACTTCCACGGCACTTTGAACTTCTGAGTTACCCAGTTTGGTTTTTGTTTGACCTTCGAACTGTGGCTCGGCAACTTTCACGCTCAGCACAGAGGTGAGGCCTTCACGGAAATCTTCTCCGGAGATCTGAACCTTGCTGTTCGCTTTAATAATTTTGTTTTTATCCGCGTAGTTTTTAAAACAGCGGGTAAGCGCTCTTCTGAAACCGGAAATATGCGTGCCGCCCTCCCGGGTGTTAATGTTATTCACATAGGAGTGTACATTTTCGGTGTAGCTGTTGTTGTACTGCATGGCTACTTCAACAGGCACATTATCAATTTCTCCTGAGATGTAAATGGGCTCATTCATGAGCGAATCCCGCGATTCGTCGAGATAGGAAACGAAATCTTTCACACCACCGGAATAGTGGTACATAACCTGGTAAGTATCACTCTCTTCTTCTTCGCGTTCGTCTGTAATTTGAACTGTAATCTCAGGATTCAGGAAAGCCAGTTCCCGCATCCGCTCAGAAATAATTTCGAATTTGAATTCAGCTGTCTGATTGAATATTTCAGTATCGGGCTTGAAACGAATGGTGGTTCCTGTGAGGTCGGTTTTGCCAACGGTTTTGAGAGGGGTCATTGTAGCGCCGCGCTCAAATTCCATCACATATATATTGCCATCGCGATGTACCTCCGCGCTGAAGAAGATGGAGAGTGCGTTCACACAGCTCACACCAACTCCGTGAAGACCGCCGGATACTTTATAACTGTCTTTATCAAATTTACCACCGGCATGCAGTTTGGTAAGCACAACTTCAACGGCGGGCAGTTTGAGTTTCGGGTGCATATCAACGGGAATTCCGCGGCCGTTATCGGATATGGTGATAGACCCGTCGTTGTGAATAATTACTTTTATAAAATCGCAATGCCCGGCAAGAGCTTCATCGATGGAGTTATCAACCACTTCATTAATGAGGTGATGAAGGCCTCGCTGGCCGGTGTCTCCGATATACATTGAAGGGCGCTTTCGAACAGCTTCGAGTCCCTCTAGAACCTGAATATTGGACGCTTTATAGTCGGATCCTTTGTTGTTAGACATAAATAGGGGTTGAGTAAGTTATTTAATAGCCTCTTAGACGCATAAAAATACCGCTTATAAGCGCAAAATCAAAGAAAAGAGTCTTTTTAGATGGCAATTGACGAGATGATAGAGTCTATTCAAATTTCAGCAAGTTAACAGGGGTGGAATAAATCCATATAAAGCTATATTAAATTGATGGAAAACACAAAAGAAATTGGCTGATAAATGAGCTGCAATCAATGAAATAATCGGGAAGTAATCTGATGGTTAAGGCCCTGCTGATCGGTGCGGGATACTCATTGCCGAGGGTTGAAAATTCGAAGGAAATGGGTGCCCTGTAAATGTTGTGAAATAATAATTGAAATTAAATAGTATAAACCCTAATTTTGGGGTCTATCAAAAATTCAGTTAACAGGTAAAAGATATGGCAAGGAAAGACGATATTACTGGAAGATCACCTTTAAATGGTTACCGGTCGTCTAAAGCGAATAATAAGACAAAGCATCGCTTTCATCTGAATTTGCAAAGAAGACGTTTTTATATACCCGAAGAAGATCGGTGGGTTACTTTGAAAGTATCAGCAAAAACATTGAGAACCATCAACAAGAAGGGTATTGCTGCGGTACTTAAAGAAGCCAAGAAAAAAGGAACTTTACTTAAAGAGGTGTAAACCATGGCAAAAGGCAATCGAATACAAGTTATTCTTGAATGCACGGAAAAGCCCGGTAGTTCTCGCTATGTAACAACAAAAAACAGGCGAACAACCACACAAAGGCTGGAAATTAAAAAGTACAATCCTGTGTTGAGAAAACACACGGTTCACAAAGAAATTAAATAGGTAGTTGTTATGGCTAAGAAACAGGTTTTTGGCGAAGACGCAAAGTCAATGAAAGGTTCTCATAAGAGAATGGCTAAAGTTATCATTGCAAACAAGAATGCATCAGGCAAGTTTTCTTACAAGGAAACAATGGTTGATCAGGAAAGCGCAGCAGATTTTATTCAAAGAAATAAAGCTTAAACTACAAGGCTGTACAGAAAGGTTTCATCCTGAAAAGATGAAACCTTTTTTTTTGCCTCATATTTTAACCGGTCATAATTCACCGGATTTAAAACTTCTTGTTTTGAATTTGATTTTCTTACATTCAGGAGTACCTGAATGTAACTTTGGCCATCTGAGGTACATAATTAGTTCATCTTAAAACTATCTTAAAATGAGTATCAAAGAAGCTATCCTTGACGATCTAAAGGTATCCATGAAGGCGAAAGATGCCGGTAAAACTATGGTGCTTCGTTCGTTGAAAGCCAAAATCCTTGAAAAGGAAATTGCCGAACGGAAAGGCGGGGAATCCGTCTTGAGCGATGAGCAGATCATTGAAGTTCTGATGAAAGCTGCAAAACAGAGAAAAGAATCGATTGATCAGTTTGAAGCAGGCGGGCGGGAAGATCTGGCCAAAAAAGAGAAATATGAACTTGAAATTATAGATGAATTCCTTCCTCAAATGATGAGTGAAGATGAGGTTCGTGTTGCAGCAAAAGAGCAGATTGAAAAAATGGGTGCCTCTTCCCCGGCTGATATGGGTAAAGTAATGGGTGCACTCATGGGCCGATTAAAAGGAAAAGCAGACGGTTACTTAATCAGTTCAGTGGTTAAAGATGAACTGTCTAACTAATATGGAATGAACGTTCTGGACTTCTTTATTCTCATTCCGATTGGCTATTTTGCTTACAGAGGTTTTATGAAGGGGTTTATTCAGGAGTTTTTTGGTGTTGCAGGCTTGGTTATTGCCATCTTTGTAACCTTTAATTATATGGGCCCTGTTTCCGGCTTCTTGCGCCCCTTTGTGGATAATGCAGATAATGCCGTCCTTGTAACCGGCGTGTTTATCTTCTTTGTCACGCTGGTTGCTGTACAGGTTACGGCATTCTGGCTTGAGCGAATATTTACCTACGCCCGGCTTGGAATAGTAAATGCTGTGAGTGGTGCTGCATTCGGTGGGGTTAAAGTTGCACTCCTTATCAGTGCTTTTCTTCTTCTGCTTGCAGGTTTCGATAAACCTGACGAAGATTCCAGGCAAAATTCCATGAGTTATCCAATTGCGATTACTATTGCTCCGACGGCATTCAATTTGATTGCATCAGTATTTCCGCAGTCTGTAAGCTTTGTTGAAACCATCGAAAAAACAATACGAGAAAACAATACACTCCGAACCTTACCAATTTTTGATAAACCCGAGTCCGAATCATGAGTTTTAAATCGGTAGATGAACAACTGTCAGTAATAAAAAGAGGAACCGTTGAAATTGTTCCTGTTGAGGAACTGAAGGAGAAACTAAAAAAATCACTCCAAACCAACACTCCGTTAAAAATTAAGCTGGGTGTTGATCCCACCCGCCCCGACCTACACCTGGGCCACTCTGTAATTCTGAGAAAACTGAGGCAATTTCAGGATCTTGGCCACGAAGCGATTTTAATTATCGGCGGATTTACAGCCATGATTGGCGATCCTACCGGCCAGAATAAAACCAGACCTCCGCTCACGGAACGGGAGGTTCTGGAGAATGCAGAAACCTATATTGAGCAGGCAAAGAAAATTTTGGATCACTCGAAAACCACCATTGTGAATAATAATGACTGGCTTGGCCCGATGGGTTTTATGGATGTGATTCAGCTCTCATCAAGACTTACGGTAGCCCGGATGATTGAACGGGATGATTTTTCAAAGAGATATCATAACAATGAACCCATCTCTCTGCATGAATTCTTATATCCGCTTGCACAGGGTCAGGATTCTGTATACCTGAAATCGGATGTGGAACTGGGAGGCACTGATCAGAAATTTAATCTGCTGGTTGGCCGTGATTTACAGCGGGCAGAGAATATTGAGCCACAGGTGTGCCTGATGATGCCGCTGCTTGTTGGCACAGATGGCTCTATGAAAATGAGCAAATCGTACGATAACTATATCGGTATTGATGAACCCGCAAACGAGATGTACGGAAAATCGCTTTCCATTCCGGATGATTTGATCTTCCCATATTTTGAGTTGGTAACGGATGTGCCTGCTGAAGAGCTTCCTGCTCTCAGAGAGAACATCGGAAAGGATCCGCGGAACACAAAACATCATCTGGCTTTTACCATCACGCGTATGTATCATGGCGAAGAGGCCGCTGCCGCCGCAAGAAAGCATTTTGAGGAAACCGTCATCAAAAAGAATATTCCGGATGATGCTCCGGTAATTGAATTTAAATCAGGCAGTGAGCACAGGCTGATGGATATAATTGCAGATGCCGGGCTCACGGGAAGTAACGGCGAAACCAAGCGAATGATGAAACAGGGCGGAATTAGTATCAATGAAGATAAAATCAGCGATCCCAATCACTCCATTCAATTTAGCGAGGGTGACGAGCTGGAACTTAAAGTAGGCAAGAGAAAGTTTGCACGGCTGGTAAGTGCATCATAGTATCCCATAAAATCATATATTCCACACTTTGCAGATGTTTACTTAACGAATAACCGGTATGGGAACTCATTACTCAGGTTCAAAATCAGATAAAAACACTCTGAACGCTTTCATTAAAATGATGAGAGCCACGGAATCTATCAACATCCGGCTGAACCGGCATCTGGCGGATGCAAATCTAACTGTAAGCCAGTTTGGAACACTCGAAGTACTTTTGCATCTGGGTCCGCTAAATCAGCGTGCCATCGGAGAGAAACTACTGAAAAGTGGCGGTAACATCACCATGGTGATCGATAACCTTGAGAAAAGCGGGTATGTAAAACGAAAAAAAGATCCCAATGACAGGCGTGCAGTATTGATTCATCTGACACCGAAAGGGAAAGAGTTTATCGAAGATTTTTTTCCAAAACATCTCAGTAAAATAAAAGAAGAGTTTAGTGTACTCTCTGAAAACGAGAAAGAGACTTTGGCAAACCTTTGTAAAAAACTTGGATTACGAGACGGGTAAACCCGGTTCATTGCATTCAACACTGCAAAATATTTTCGATATTCACTCGGTGAAATTATGGTTGTTCAGGCGTTTACAAGTTGCGGTAAGAAGCAGGATTTGTTAGTATAAGATGATTGAACCTATACAAGATTTTGAGAAACCTACGAGAAAACTGACCACAAATTTTTGATTTTTGACTATGAAATTTAATGTAGCAAGTAACGATTTAAACGGGGGGCTCTCAGCCGTTATCGGAGCAGTTCCAAACAAAGCAACGCTGCCTATTCTTGAAACCATTCTGTTTGAAAGTGAAGAAGGCCGATTAAAACTCACGGCAACAGATCTGGAAATTTCAATCATCGAGTATATTGATGCGGAAATTGAAGAAGAGGGTTCCGTAGCGATACCAGCCAAACGCTTGCTCGAAACATTGCGTCAGCTGCCCAACATCCCTGTATTTTTCGAAGTTGATACTGATCAGAATATTGAGTTTAAAACCGATAAAGGTAAGTATAAACTGGTTGGCGAAGAAGCAGACGAGTTTCCTGAAATACCCGATATGGAGAGTGGTATTACACTTAATACAGATACCGACCTGATTCAGAATGCCATCAGTAAAACCATGTTCGCGGTATCCACAGACGATCTGCGGCCGGCTATGATGGGTGTATATTTTGATATAGGCACAGACGCCACCAAATTTGTAGCAACCGACGGGCACCGGCTTGTACGTTTTATCAACAGCAATTTTACATCAGAAGAACCACTCTCTTTTATTGTGCCTGATAAAGCACTGAGCCTGGTTTCAAAAGCACTGGACGGTGCCGATTGTGAGCTGAAAGTTTCAAGTGATCATGCCCAGTTTAAAAGCGGAAGCACAATTGTAATTACCCGGCTAATCAACGAGCAGTACCCGAATTATGAATCCGTTATTCCGCGCGATAATGACAAGCAGCTTCTGATCGATAAAAATCAGATGCTCTCTACCGTTCGCCGGGTATCTGTTTTTTCAAGCAGTTCAACCCGCCAGATTCGCCTTCAACTGGAGCGGGATAAAATAACCATTCGCGCCGAAGATCTTGATATGAGCAGTGAAGCCAAAGAGACCATTGCCTGTGAGTACAATTCAGACGGCATGGAAATTGGCTTCAATGCAAAATACCTGGCCGATGTTTTAAGTAATGTAGATGGGAATGAAGCTAAATTCGAATTTTCCACACCAAACCGTGCCGGTATTGTTAAACCTGCTGCAGAGGATGAGGGTGAAGAGATGTTAATGCTTGTGATGCCGGTAATGCTGAATAGTTACGCGTAAACTGTTCACAAAATTCAGGCAGAAACTTCGGCTGCAAACCCGGGTAAGAAGGAGCGTAATGAGACTGTTCAAAAAAAGGCGTCGACCCGCACATGATGCGGCGCTCCCAATCCCAAATAGAGGAAGGAGAGGCCGGTATTACGGAATTGATGATGAATATATATTTTGCACGCACTTTTTGGACATCCTCTATTCATCAGGACTATTAATCAGCTACCGCGAAGATTAGTTATGGCATCCATTATTACTCTTACTACAGATTTCGGATTACAGGATCATTACGTAAGTGCCATAAAAGCATCTATTCTTGCAATTGCTCCGGAAGCTCGCCTTGTGGACATTTCCCACCAAATACCGCCACAGGATATTATGGCCGGTGCATGGGTTGTCCGGAATGCAACCATGCTATATCCGCCAAACACGGTTCACCTTGTTGTGATTGATCCGGGTGTGGGTACAGATCGCCATCCGGTAGCGATTAAAATCAAAGATCAGATTTTTGTTGGCCCGGATAACGGCATTTTTTCACTGATTGGTGAAGATTTTGAATATGATGCTGTTGTCCTGGATAACGAAAAATTCTGGCGAGAGGAGAGATCCCACACTTTTCACGGACGTGATGTTTTTGCTCCGGTTGCCGCACACTTATCGAAAGGCCTGAATATCAGCCATTTGGGGCGCCCGCTGGAGAAACTGGTAACCTTTCGATGGGCAATTCCAATATCAGATAAAGATGGCATTCAGGGCTGGATTGTTCACATTGATCGCTTCGGAAATCTTATTTCTAATATTCCCGCCGCATTAATTACGGAAGCGGTAAACACATCTCAATTCAGAATCTATGTGGGCAATACGATATTAAAAAAAATGGTACTCACCTATGGTGCGGTACCCGATGGCGAACCGGCGGCCTACATTGGAAGTTCGGGGACATTGGAGGTGGCAATCAACAAAGGAAATGCTAAAGAGATGTTAGGTGTTGAGAAGGGAGCTCAAATCTCCATCATCGTTCAGAAATAGCGTAACACACACGTTCTGTTTGCGTATTAACTGATGTAACCAAATGCAGCGACATGAAAAAACCAGTTCTTCGTTCCCCCCTTTTCGACGGTGAAAAAATCTCCCTGCCGGCTGAAGTATCAGAACTTTCCAAAACCTTCAATGGCACCATCTGCTCGCCCAAAGGAGATGAATACACCATTAAAAATAATATCATTGATCTGATTTCTGAGGAGAAGCACTACACACTTGCTCAGAGTACAAATCACTGGAATGTAACCGCATCGGTTTATGAAGATCTTTGGAGAGTTCGCTCCTTATCCCTGCTTACCGGTGAGCCTTTTCCAATTGAAAAAGAGAAAGAACTGCTGAATAAATGGGTTCATCCAAAACCAAATGGAGTCTACCTTGATGTTGGCTGCTCAACAGCACTATATGCCCGATCATTAAAAAAAGCAGAGCCTGAAAGCATACAAATTGCCATCGATTTTTCCCTGGCCATGCTCGATGAAGCAAGACTCAAGGCAGAGGCTGATCAGACCGATATGTTCTTAATCCGTGCAGATGCCAGAGAGATGCCATTCTTTGGAAACACATTTGACGGTATTGTAATGGGAGGAACCCTGAACGAACTGAGCGATGAACTGAAGGTTCTCTATGAATGCCATCGTGTGTTAAAAAAGACAGGCATGTTTTTTGTGATGCACCTTATTCAGGCGGGAAGCTGGTATGGTAAAGTACTACAAAATTCTGCTTCATGGAGCGGTATACAATTCTGGAGTGTGGAAGAGAGTAATGAGATGTTTCAGCGAGCCGGCTTCCGGGTGGAAGAGCAGTTCACAAAAGGCATTGTCTGTTTTACCAAATTAGTACCAGCCTGAAAATCTACATTCTCTCGGGTGCTGTGATTCCCAAAATAGTAAGCCCGTTTGCCAGCACTCGTGCCGTAGCTCCGGCTAATACTTTGCGCGCATGCATCACTTCCTTTTCCTCGCCCACAATCCGGCAATCGTGATAAAATGATGTGAATTCCGATGCCAGCTCATTCAAATAGGTAATGAGGCGGTGAGGTTCACGGTTTGCAGCTGCATTTGAAACAGCTCCGGGAAAACTGAGCAGCTTTTTGATGAGGGTGATTTCAGACGGATGTTTCAACTCACTGAGAACGGGTTTTTCACTAAATGGCTCAAGATCATTCACTTTTCGCAGAATAGAGTAGATACGTGCATGTGCATATTGAAGATAAAAAACGGGATTTTTATCACCGGCTTCCTTCGCCTGATTTACATCAAATTCAAGATGAGTGTTGGGTGATCTCATCAGAAAGAAGAAACGGGTAACATCCTCTCCCACTTCATCCATCAGATCATCCAGCGTTACAAAGTTGGCCTTTCGGGTGCTCATTTTATAGGGCTTGCCATCTTTTACAAGAGTAACAAACTGATATACCAATACTTCAACTTTGCTTTTGTCGTACCCGAGAACATCAATACCGTTCAGCACATCGGGATAGGTATCAATATGATCAGCGCCAAAAACATCGAGGCACAGGTCAAAACCGCGATCCAGCTTTTCGGCATGGTAGGCAATATCCGGCAGGCGATATGTCGGCTCCCCTGAGCTTTTTACCAAAACCGTATCCTGATCTTTTCCAAATGCTGTGGTTTTGAACCAGACAGCGCCATCGCTATCATAGGCCACTCCCTTTTCCCGGAAGGTATCAATCACCCGGTCAATAGCACCGCTTTCGTAGAGTGAATGCTCATTGAAGTAAGAGTCCATCACAATGTTCATGCGCTCAAGTGTTTTTCGAATTTCATCGAAAATTACAGCTTCAGCTTTCTCTTTGAATAACTTCTCATTGGTTTCTGAGAGCAGTTTGTCTCCGTGTTCATTCACAAGCTCCTGAGCTATATCTGCAATGTATGAACCTTCGTAACCGCCTTCGGGAAAGTTAATTTCAGCACCCACTATCTCATTGTAACGGGCCTGCACACTCTGGCCCAAAACTCTCATTTGTCTGCCGGCATTGTTGAAATAATATTCTCGCTGAACATCGGCTCCTGTCCACTCCAGCAATCGGGCAACGGTATCGCCAAGTACTGCATTTCTTCCGTGCCCAACGGTAAGCGGACCTGTGGGATTTGCACTTACAAACTCAATAAGACATTTTACTTCCTTATTATCAGTGGTTTTTCCGTACTCTTCACCTTCATCCAGGAGTGCCTCGAGTTCATCATACAGGTAATCTTTCGCAAAACGAAAATTGATAAATCCCGGCCCTGCAATTTCAGCAGCTGAAATTTTTGAGGGATCAAATTTCATCTCATCAACAAGTTGTTCTGCAATTTTACGGGGGTTGTTTCTCAGAGGTTTTGCCAGAAGCATTGCAATATTAGTGGCAGCATCTCCATGGGAGGCATCTCTCGGGGTTTCAATTTTTATTTCGGGAAATTGATCGTCATCAAGTCCCATGTTTTGCAGTGCATTGCCAATAATTTTCTGGAGGTAAGATTCCATAAAAGAACTAAAAAATCTGAACGGGTTTATGTTATACTGACGGTGTAAAAGATTTAAATATAGCGCTTTCCAAATCCCATTTCTTTCGGTTTTTTATTGTGAGAGAAGTGGTTTCAGAAAAGAGAGGGTTGATCGTTCGGTGAAGTGGTTGTGCGGGCAAAGGTAGGATCGAGATGATAAAGTTCGAGCATTTCGGGGGAGAACCGTTTTCCATATAATCGTCTGCAAATACCCTGAAGTGCACGCTCACCTGCTGTTGTGATGGATAGATAGCCGTATTCATCTTCACTGATAAAGCCAAACTGCCGCATATCATTCACAATGAGATACCCGAGCTTTTGCAGAACGCCCAGGTTTTTTTCTGCAAATTCGCGCTGCGGAGGTTCTTCGTCCAGTGTAAGCAGCAAACCGAGCAGATTTAATTCAGCTTCTGTGAGCGGATAACCTTCTGATGATTTTGTGAGGAGACTATCCCACGCCGGCTGGCTGTAGTACAATCCAAACCACCATTTGGCATGTTTTAAAAGTTTATGAGACTCTGCACAGGCGAGATATTTTCCGGGAGCTGCCCGTCTTGGTTCGCCTCTGTCGCGGTACATACTGACCATCGTTGCAAGATCGAGTTCTTGCAGATTTGGCGGATATTTGAAAATGAACTCTGATTTTTTTTGCATGATTGAACCTGCTGCCTGGCAGTTACACCCTCTGTCAATATAAATACAAATTATTGGTTATTCTTTTAAAAAAACAGAGTGCGAAGCTGAGGCCTGAATCTGCAATAGCGTATATTTCAGCTGGTCAGAATTCTGTTTGTCCGTAGCGAATGGTCACGATTTCACCCGATCCGAACTCAGCTGTTTTCAGGATTTCTTCCGTATCAAACTCGCTGTTGCTGATGGGTGAGCCTTGTACCAGTTCTATCGATCCGCTCCCTGTAACTGCCTGAAAAGTCACAATGGCTCCTACGGCAATCAAATCTGCATCAGAAACGCCAAGCTCAACGGGTGCTCCTGCATCCGGCGGAAGTGTATAATTTGCCACATTGCTTTCTATACAACCGCTGCTTTCGTAGCAGAAGGTTACAACAGCTTGTCTGATAATCAGATCGGATGTTCCGCTGTTCTCAATAAAAACACCCATCACTTCCATTTCAAGGTCGGCTGAGGTGGTATCTTCATCACATGCCGTAAATACTAAAAGCAGAAGCACACTTAGAAAAAAGATTGATTGATAGTTCATAAATACATTCATCTTTGTTTGATGTAACTTTATAACTCACTTAATCAACAGAAATGGCTTGATGAATGTTCAATTCATTAGGGCTTACGTTACAACGTGATTTAGTTTAACCCTGTTGAATTACTCTGCTAAGGTAGTTCCACTGCTCATCAGTCATGGTATGATCGGGGAATAGGGTAACCCCTGCGGCACCGTTTTCCATAGCATATTCATAAGCTTGAGAGATCTCTATTGCACTCATTTCTGGAATGTAAAGGCCACAATAAAGTGGGGTTGTTTTGGGCATTTCACGCCGGCATTCGGCAACAGCCTCACCCACCCAGCGGGCATCTTTGTGGTAAAAATGATTATAAATCATTGGAAACAGAGCGTCAAGGTTCCAATCGGGCCAGTTCTGGCGAACCAGGGAACGTGCAATGTCAGGTGTGGGAAATACCGCGGCTGTGAGTTTGGTTCCTTTGTTGCGAACTTTCACTGCAATTTGATTTACAAGATGTGTGATCTGATTGTACCTGAAACGATTCCACACTTCGTGATCTTCCGGCTTTTCAAGCTCAATGGGATCTTCTCCGTGAAGTTCTTTGAATTTACCCCGGCAGGCTTCGCAGTAGCAATAATCGTATTCGGGATACTCCCGGTCCTGAACTATGCCATATTCCGGCTGCAGCTGAATGGGTAAAATCACATCGGGGTAGCGGATGTAATCGAGATGCACACTCTTAATTTCACTGATTGCGAGAAGTTCATCAACCTGTTTCATCAGGTACTCTTGTGCTTCGGGCCGGGTTGTGCAAAGCCATTTGTAATAATTCACATAGGCCGGTTTTTCAACAGATGATTCTCCATTTCTATTCACCATAAACCAATCGGGATGATTTTCAATGAGAAACTGATCGCCACCGCGCTGCAATGTAATCCACCAAGCGTGTACATCGAGATCAAACTCATCTGCAAGCTGTACCCATCGTTCGTAATGCCCGGAGGGTAGAATCCCTTTCAGGCCTGCTTTTTTGATCTGTTCGAGACGTCTTTTTGCATCGTCATTACTATCACCGTGATGTGAAATCCAGGTATAATTATTGGAATTCCATCGGCGGCCTTGTTTTCTTGCATGACTGACGGCCGGGATTGTGGCGAAAGCGGCTAAGCCGGCAGTACCGGCAGTAACTGTTTTTAAAAATTCTTTTCGTTTCATGATCGGGTTAATTATTTGGGTTTCATTGTCAGATGGAATTCAGCGATGGGTTTTCCAGACTTTGCTGTCGCTGCGGATGTAGAAATTGGTTTCCATATTTTCAGGCTGAAGCCGAATAATGTAGTGGTTGTCAAGCACCTGCATGGTTATATTAGGAGGTGGGGCTTCATCACCAAAAAGATTTTTTACAATTCCTCGGTAATTTAGAGATTCTTTGTCAGTTGCATATTCTCCTTGGTTTATCCGGTACTCTTGCTGTGCGTAATAGAGCTTTCTCAGGAGCCACTTATAACGTTCATCAGGGTTCTGTTTAAAAAGAACTTTGCCTTCACCGGCAAATATTTCAGTGAACTGAACAAAACCCCACATTTCAGGAAAGTGCATATTTACAAGTCCCTGAGGAGACCATACCCAGTTATCTTCAGGCAGATCACGTCCCGTTAAGGGATCTTTCAATTTTATGTATTCTCCATCAATAACTTCGGTTTGCCATTGCACGCGAGAAAAGGCCACCCTCCACTGGGTTCCATCAGCCGGCATGCCATCCTGAGTGGCTTCAAGCAGTACATTCCAGGGAATGGCAATTTCAACAGTCCACCCCACATCCATATCCGAGGGGTTATTGATAGTACCCTGAAGTTCAATTCCGATTTTCAGTCCTTTTATATCCCAGGCATCAATTGCGCGTCCGCCATTTCTGTAAGGTTTTGTAAGCATGAGATCCCAATAGGTGCCGAGTGCATTTACTTCAAGTTCGTAATAGTTATGGGTATCACCGTTTGGGTCGATGAATATTTCGAAATTGTTATCCATATAAATAACAGCATCGCGCTCGGTTTTTGTAGCCCAAATATGCGGCTCTTCAAGTTTGGCCGCGAAATAGAAATAGTCATCATCCCATAGCATTTTTACCCGGGTATCAAGGCGGGGAGCGGGGTAATCTCCACCTCTTATATCAACAAATAGGGATGTCCATTCTGCCTTTTTCCATGCTTGTTTTGAGAGATCTCCATCTATGGCTAAAGGATTTTCAGTTTTGTAAACAACATAAGTTTCCGGATTAAAAGGAATTTCCGGGGTTCTGACTTCCTGGGAAGCTGCCGGATTCACAGCTATTACCATAGAAAGTACCGTGAGTATCAAAGGTGAAATAAGTTCTTTGACTGGTTCCATAATGCCGTGACACAGTGTGATGTTTGAACTAATCTTGTTATGGGTATATAAGTACTAATGGATAATTTTGTTAAACATAAAATCAATTTTGGAACCGGTTCCAAATTGTTTCTGATCTTCTGTTGTGTATACTTATATCGTATTATGAAATTGTTAAATGAATACGCTGTCTTCAATTATTGTATTTAAAATCGGAATGATGAGATGTAAAAAACGACAGTGTATTTATAATAAGAAGTAAACAGACTTCTTTGAGTAATCACATAAACCAGCAAAAAAAACGGTAAAATATATGCACACTTTGTACAATCATATCTTACAAAAGGCAGCAAAAGCGACGGGCTTACTGAGTCTGGTACTTTGTCTGGCGATGAGTTTGCCGAACTTTGTGTCAGCACAGGGTTTCGGAATATCCGGCCAGGTTGTTGATGGTGAAACCAACGAGCCCATACCAGGGGCCAATGTTATGGAAGTTGGCACACAAACGGGAACTGTAACGAATGCTGATGGCGAGTTTAGCTTTACAGCATCCGGTTCTGATGTTCAGATTCGGGTATCATTTATTGGCTATCGGGTACAAATTATTGATGTAAATGGCAGAAGCAACATTACAATCAGACTGCAGCAGGAGGTTGGGCAGCTTGGAGATCTTGTTGTAACTGCATTTGGTGTTCCGCGTGAGCGGAAATCACTTGGATATGCAATTCAGGATATTCAGGGAGACGCTCTTCTCGAATCGAGAGAGACAAATCTGGCGAATGCATTCACCGGAAAAGTTTCCGGGTTACAGGTAATTCGTTCAAGCACAGGCCCGGCAGGATCATCGCAAATAGTGCTTAGAGGACATTCATCTCTTACGGGTGATAATCAGCCTCTGATTGTGGTTGATGGAATACCGATAAATAACTTTACGGGCCCTGATAACAGTGATTACTGGAGCCCCTCTCTCGATATGGGGAATGGTCTTGGTGATATCAATACAAATGACATTGAGAGTGTTTCTGTATTGAAAGGGGCATCAGCTGCTGCGCTGTATGGTGCGCGTGCAGGTAATGGTGTGATTTTGATTACAACAAAATCAGGCCAAAGCAGACCCGGATTGGGAGTTACATTTTCCACATCTCTTGGAATTGAGAGTATATTTGCAAACCCAGAAATGCAGCGTACTTTCGGGCAGGGAACAGAGAACAGTTTTAATAATGAGTCGAACTCAAGCTGGGGTCCAAGAATTGCGGGTCAAACAGTTGAAAACTGGGATGGCAGACAGGTTCAAATGGCATCCTATGATAATATCAGAAACTATTTTGACACGGGTGTAAGCCAAAACTATAATCTGTCGTTTCAGCAGGGTTATGAAAACACCTCTATTTATACGTCTGTTACACGGAGAAACGAGAACAGCATGATTCCCGGAACGGAATTAACGCGCACAAACCTTACAACGCGCGCTGTTTCAAATTTTGGTGTAGATAATAACTGGTCTATTGATGCTAAAGTTCAGTACTCCAATGCAGAAGCAAATAACAGGCCATTACTCGGTCACAACCAATCAAACCCATATTTCACAATGTACAGGCTGCCTGTTAGTATGGATATACGGCAGTTTGACCCATCCGTTGATGCGAATGGCAACATGATTTGGTATGGCGGTAGCATGCAGCTCAATCCTCACTGGACTGTAAATAACAACCTGAATAAAGATACACGTGACCGCTTTTTACTTCAGGCAACGGTTAGCCATCAGTTTGCTGACTGGATTGGAGCTGAAGTAACGGCCGGTTCTGATTTATACACCACAAATACTGAACGAAGAATGTATGCAGGCGGCCCGCTTGCAACAGGGGGTCAGTTTAGCATGGGTAAAGACACATTCTTTGAGCATAATTTTAGTTATCTGATTTCAGCAAATCAGGATAATCTATTTGACAGGTTGGGTGTTTCAGGAAGTTTGGGAGGGAATGTGATGCTGCAAGAAAGTGAAGGAATCTCTTCAAATGCAGGACAGCTTGAGGTTCCAAATCTTTTTGCACTTAACAACAGTACAACTAACCCAACTGTAAATGAATATTTTTCTCAAAAACGGATCCTTTCACTATACGGAATGCTTGAATTCAACTGGGATAACTATTTTTACCTTGAGGGCACTTTAAGGAACGACTGGGCATCAACTCTGAGTACCGATAACCGGTCATTTATTTATCCATCAGTAAGTGCTTCATTAGTATTTACTGATATGTTGAGGAGTATGGATGTGTCGCTGCCGACATGGCTTACATTTGCACGCGTCAGAGGATCTGTAGCTCAGGTGGGTAATGCACTCGAGCCTTATCAGCTCTTTAATACGTTTTCAATTGGGAACGATCCGCGAGGAAATACCACAGCAGACAGCCGGAACGTGTTGTTCAATCCCAATGTGAAAAGTGAGTTAATTACTTCAAGAGAAGTTGGAGTCGATTTTCGATTTTTCGATAATCGATTAGGAATTGATTTTACCTGGTATCAATCCAATTCCACGAACCAATTACTGCCTATTCCGATGGATCCGCTCAGCGGCTTTAGTGCCAGGCTGATCAATGCCGGTGATATCGAGAATAAAGGGGTTGAATTAATGATAAATGCAAATTTGGTAGAGAGCCGCTTAGGGTTTCAGTGGAATACACAGTTCAACTTTTCAACAAACAGAAACAGAATTATCAAACTCTATGATGGGGTAGATTTCTATAGCCTTGGAGGATTTGATAACCTGTCGATCCGTGCAGAAACAGGTGAACTGTTTGGTGAAATATATGGATCCGGATTCAGGAGGGTTGAAGATGAATCAAGCCCATATTTTGGCCAGAAAATAGTTGATTCAAATGGTTTCCCACTGGCCGACCAAAATGTTCGGTTGGGCAACCAGCAGGCAACTGCACTTATGGGTGTTACCAATACATTTGGCTACAGAGGCCTGAGTTTAAGCTTCCTGGTTGATGCCCGGATTGGGGGAGAAATATTCTCACAAACTAACCAGCAAATGCAGCTCATGGGAACCGCAGCAGTGACTGCTCCCGGAGGAGAAAGGCAAAACATGGTGGTAGAGGGAGTTATTCAGAATGGCGATGGATCGTTCAGCCCGAATACTACTGAAATTACTCAGCAGCAGTACTGGACCGTAGTTGCCGGTACAGGTAATTTGGGTATCAACGAGGCCAACATCTACGACGCAACCAATATCAGGCTCAGATACGTATCTATGAACTACGATCTCCCGAGCAGATTGATAGAAAATTTACCGGTACAAGGTTTGCGGGTAGGTGCTACTGTTAATAATGTGTGGCTTATTACCAGCCATCTCAACGGATACGATCCTGAATCAGTATTTGCAACCGGAACGAATGCATTAGGATTTGAAAATGCAGCGCCTCCCACATCCAGATCATTCTTATTCAATTTAACTGTATCGTACTAAAACAATTATAGACATGAAGAAAATAACAATACTTACGTCAATCATTGCCGGAATACTATTCCTGGTTTCATGTTCTGATGGTTTTCTGGACGTGAATACAGATCCAAAAGCCGCAAGCTTCGACCAGGTTCAGGTAGAATACTTTATAAACTCCTCGATTACCGGGGCACAAATGAATCCTCATGATGCTGAACGAGCTTTTGTTCTCTACTGGAAAACTGCAGGCAGGCAGCATCGGGCTAACGGTTCATTAGCATTAGGTTCATATAATGATGGCTGGACCAACGATTATTATGGTTCGCTGTCGAGATGGCTTCGAACTGCCAATCTTGCCGTTTCCGTGGGAGAAGAGCAGATTTCAGAAGGTGTAAATTTCGCATACACTAACAATCTGATTCAGGTTGCACGCATCTGGCGTACATATCTGATGAGTGAATTCACGGATAACTTTGGCCCAATGCCGATTGATGGCTTTCAGGGAGAGAACCCTGAATTCAGAGATGTGGCATCTGTTTATTCGTACATGCTGGAAGAGCTAAAAGATGCCGTAGCTCAGATTGATATGAACACACCGATTCCGTCAAGCATCGACAGGTTTGATAAAGCCTACGGTTTCAATCTTGAAAACTGGGTTAGATATGGCAATTCCATGAGAATGAGGCTTGCTATGAGGTTATCAGAAGTAGAGCCGGCGAGAGCTCAGTCAGAATTTGAGGATGCTGCATCCGGGCTAATCATCACACATGCCGACCACGCATTCACAGTTGAGGAAGGCGGCGGCTGGGATGATCTCACAGCGGTGATGTCACGCGAGTGGAACGCGCAGGTTCTTTCGGCAACTATGAATAATTTATACTTGGGCCTGGGTGGGATTCCCACAGAAAGACAAGTACCGGAAAGTTTCCATAACTATATAAAACCTGCTGAATATATGGGTCTGAGGTTGGAAAATCATCTGGGCACATATACAAATGATCCGACTGCCGGATTTTGGCTTGATGGTCTTCCCAATCAAATCGATCCAAGAGCCTATAAAGCATTTATCATTCCCGGCTGGTTCGATAATTCAGGGTTTAGCCATTTCCCATCCTGGACACAGGATGCCTTTACCGTTCAGCGAAATCTGATGGATGAAGATGGTGAAGTCATGAAAACTGTAGATGCCACCGGGCACTGGAATGCAGTACCTTTAGGCAACTGGGGGAATAAAGCACCGAGAAATCAATTGGCAGGGTATGCGGGAACATCACCTCGTCTCAGCCAAAGATTCCGTTCAGGGAGTGAAGATCGGATATTTTTTGCTGCATGGGAAACTCATTTTCTAATAGCCGAAGCCGGTATCAGGGGCTGGAGTGTGCCTATGGATGCTAAAACTGCCTATGAAGAAGGTATTCGTGCAAGTTTAGCATATTGGGACTCAGATCAGTTTTTTGATGAATATATTCGATCTGAAAGCTACAACCGAGCAGGCACATCCGTTAGCTGGGATCATACCACGGAACCTCCATCAACAGTTAGTAAAACGTATGTAAATGGGTACACAAATGAGGAGGGTGTGTATCAGTTCAATTATCCGGATAATCATCTGTATGCAAATGGAAATGTGAAAAACGACCATCTTACTAAAGTGATTACTCAAAAATATTTAGCTCAGCTTCCCTACTTACCCTTAGAAGCATGGAATGATCACCGCAGGCTGGGGCTCCCATTCTTTGAGAATCCTTCAGTAGAACTGCCAATCGTGAATCTGCCGGATCTGAACCAGGGAAATTATATGGAAAGCAGAAGATCCTTTTTCCCTCAGCGCTTACGTTATCCATCCAGATTGTCAAATGAAAACCCGGCCGGGTATGAGCAGGCTGTTGGGTATTTAAATGGCCCTGATGAAGTACTAACACCATTATGGTGGGCGCAGTAGTAATCTACCCTGCAGGATTTGATCTTGCCGGTTATCACTAAATTACAATCGTTTGAAAAACCCGGTCTTTGTATCGGGTTTTTTATTGGCAAAATTTTCTGGATTCAACTTATCGAACAAGGCTACTCAGGCAGCCTGGCAGCTTGCACATGCATCCAATCGAAATTGCGTTTTCGCCCAAGACTTATCCACCCCTCCTCTTCCCAGCATTTCCACCAATCATAATAATCAGGGCGGGCAAGTGCGGCTCGATCACGCCCCCAGTTAAGAGCATTCCGCCGAGGATCAAAATCGAGGGCTAATCCCCATGCGTGCATAGACCATGCCGTTCCGTTTCTCATAACCCTGTCATTATAGCAACCACCAAAATGATCGAGCTGAAGATTGCTGATCTCATCTTCCCCATAGATTTCAAGAACCTTCTGCAGGATGCGCCCGAGGCTGTCAGCAACCTTGGTATGGCACTGAGTACGTCGGGTTCGGATGCGCAAATCCCAGGATAGTTTCATTTCATAGGGCAGATTGATCATTACAAGCTGAGAACCTCTCTCCCCGAAAACATTTAGAAATTGATCCGTTTGCTGCACGGGCCAATTGTTGGGGTTTGGTATGGAAATCTCGTCGGGCCTCCATACCGGTTGCGGGGTTTCATATTCCAGTTGATAGAGGAGCTCATCAAAAGCAGCGGAGGTTCTCGGCCCCCAAAGGCCATCGACAGGTCCGGCATCGATCCCTCTCTTTTTTGCTTCAATCTGTATGAATGCAGTAATCTGGCGAGTCATGGGCAGGGCTGGATCAATTTCTTGGTTGGTTTGTATAGCTTTTCTGGTAATTGGCCCGGCAATTCCATCAATTTGGCCATTATACAACCCCATTTCCTGCAGTATCTGCTGAACAGCTCTGATTCTTTTTTTCATAATGTCTCCTTAATAAGTTGAATGAAGTGAACAATTTATATCAAAATGTAAACATTTCGTATTGCAGTTGCGATCGTGGATTCATTTTACTAAAATCACGGAAGCGCTTTTTTAAATCGTTAATTCTAACCGGTTTCAACTATGATTAAATATCTTTTTTCAGCTGCAATTTCCCTCTTATTGATGTTTGCTCTTCTCTCATCTACCCATGCTCAGGATAGCGATATCAAAATGTACGTAACAACAAGTGGTGAGCTTGAACTTGATCAGGGCTGGCTTACAGCTATGACTAACCACGGCACTATGATTGATATTCCTGTGCCTATGTATATCATCGACCATCCTAAAGGCCTTGTTGTTTTCGATACGGGGATGAGTGTTGATGTAGTTCCTGACAACGGTGCTGAGTATTGGGGCCCCGTATCGCAGGCATTCATACCAAGTATGACCCGCGATCAGGGTATTGATGAACGGCTTCAGCAAATCGGTAAATCCACTACAGATGTAAAATATGTGATTCATTCTCATTTCCACCTGGACCATGCCGGTAACATCAGCATGTTTCCCAATGCCACTCACATAGTCCGTAAAGCTGAGCTGAAAAATGCATGGTGGCCGGAGCAGTTTCAGCGCGCTGCTTATGTATTGGATGATTACAAAAACACCAGAAATTTCAACTTCATTGAGGTAACTGACGATCTTGATCTGTTCGGTGATGGCGCTATCGAACTTATTGATACGAAAGGCCACACCCAGGGGCACCAGTCTCTAATAGTGAGGCTCCCAAATACAGGAACTGTAATTCTCGCGGCTGATGCAGCTTATATGCCTGAAAACCTTCAAGGAACTGTTCCCGGAATTGTGTGGAGTGTTCAGGATGCAATGGAAGCCATTGAACGAATGAAACTGATACGCGACCGGGAAAATGGTGAAATTTGGCTCGGGCATAGCATGGAGCAATTTCAGCAAAGAAGACTGCTCCCTGAGTATTACGACTAATTTTTGATTAACAACTAAATTGAAGCACCGGAAATTGGGTTGTACAGAGTCCGGTGCTTTATATTTTTTACCTTCATACCACCTCCAATTTCATCCTCTGAAATATGAATCTGCTCATCCTTTTAGGAATCATTATTCTCATCTATTGGGTGGGCGGTATCTATTATGTAAGTAAAAAAGAAGACTGGACGTAATCTGATATGGATGAACTCTCAATTGGTGCCTGGGCCTGGTTTTGGTTAGTCTTTTTTATTGTTGGCACATTGGGCATTGGCGTTTACGCAATGACCAAAACCAAAACTGACGAGGACTTTGCCGTTGCCAGAAAATCGTACGGCCCATACATCCTTGTTCTGGCCCTGGCTTCAACCATAGCCAGCGGTGCCACATTTATGGGAATTCCCGGGCTCGCCTATGATAAAGGTTTTCCCGCGTTGTGGTATCCTGCAATTTATCCAATTGGAATTTACATTGGGCTGATCTTATCTGTGCAGCTGATAAAACGGGCTGGTGATGCTTTTCGGTCGAACTCCCTGCCGGAGTTTCTGGGTCAGCGGTTCGATAGCGATTTTCTTAGGGTTGGGTTCGCACTGCTATCTCTGTTATTAATCTATTATGTAACGGCACAGGTTGTTGCCGCAGCAACGGCTTTTGAGGTAATGCTTGGGGTTGATTACCAATGGGGCGTAATCGTAACGGTGATAGTTATCGGCATTTACATAACCATTGGCGGATCGCATGCAGATATTTTAACAGATGCATTTCAGGGTGGGCTCATGCTGCTGATAGCCCTGCTGATAACCGTAATGTTTTTTCTTGGAACCGGAACGGAAGGTGGAGCTGCCGGGATCAATGCAGCGATTGGTGCACAGGATGCCAGCCTGACCTGGGATAACTACTTCTCTGCCGGTGATCCGATATTTGGCAGTTTATGGCTGGTTATTCTGATGTTTATTGCCCATTTGCCCTTTGCGATGAACCCGCATATCGGCAATAAAGCATTCGCTCTGAAAGATTCGGCACAGTTACGCAAGTTTTTAATCATGGCTATTCCAATTGGTTCTATTCTTGGTTTTGCTGTTTTGGGTGGGTTGCATGCAAGGGCGCTGATTGGTCCTGAGTTGCGTCCTGATGCTGCTATCCCCGCACTTTTTGTGGAGCTGTTCCCGCCCGCACTTGCCGGGTTTTTAGGTATCGCTATTTTATCAGCCATTATTTCCACAGCAGACGGGCTATTTGTATCCATTGCTGTGATTTTCAGTAACGATCTGTATAGAAAAACGTTTTCACACAAAATTCATCCCAACAAATCTCAAAAAGAGGTTGAAAAAACAGCATTAAATATATCACGGGGAGCCACTATCCTTACAGTTTTTGCAGCGATGTGGCTGGCCTGGAATCCGCCTGATTTCCTTGCTATACTTCTGTGGATAGGAGTTGGAGGAATTATGAGTGGTGCAGCCGGCCCGCTTGTGATTGGGTCTATTTGGAGAAGATCCACCAAGGCAGGCGCGATCTCCTCATTTCTTGTGGGGGTAGTAAGCTATGCAGCAATGTGGTTGGTTATAGGCTGGCAAAATCCATTTGGAGCAGCGGGTGTTTGCGTAATTCTTGCCTCTGTTGTGATGGTTGTGGTAAGCCTGGTTACAGAGCCCATGCCGGAGGATAAGTTAAACGAAATATTTTCACCGGTTCGTAAATAATGTTCATCTCGGTAAAGCGGGATATTTAGAAATCCTGATTCATGAAGAAAACAGCTGTACATGCAGAGCTTAGTGATAAGCAGATTCGCTTCGGGATAAAAAGCGCTTACCCGTTTCGCAGGTTTTTGAACAAATATGAAAAAGAAGGATTTTTAACCTTCTGGTATCCATGGTACTACGTATCTGTTACAGTACAAATGGATACCTACCTGAAAAAAGGTATGGCATACAAAGATCTGGTGGCAGTTGATTGCCTGAGACCGATTCGTGAAAGAGTAACATCTTATCCGGAAATACATTCATCCGGTGTGATGAAGGGCATTGTTCCCGATTTAAAAATAACGGAGAAAGATGCAGATGACGAAGCTATCGATCTGATGAAAGGAATTGTTCTCAGCAGAAATAAACTGCTAAAAGATTATGAACTGTCTGCAGATAACTGCAGGCTCTTCTATCTGAAAACATTTGTGGTGAAACTGAAAAATCGGCCTCCGCAAGACTGGCTCTATATTGATGAACACTTTCAGGCAGCGGCAAAACTTTCATTGAGGCCCGAAGTTTTATCATACATTCAAAAAGAGAACGTAGATTATTAATACAAGAACCATTTCTGATATGAATAACTTAACTCACATTCGCAGCCTGCTTTTTGTTCCGGCCGGTAAACTGGATAAGTGGGAAAAAGCTGTGGCATCCGGTACGGATGCTATCTGCATTGACCTTGAAGACAGTGTGCCTGCTGCTGAAAAAAGAGACGCAAGATCCAAAGTTTTTGCATTTCTTGAGCATGGTATAACAGCTCATGTGCCGGTTATGTTAAGAATCAATTCGCCCGAAACAGATGCCGGAAACAGTGATATAGAGATGATCAGGGAGTTGAGCCGGCCTGCAGGGGGGCTTATGGTACCAAAACTTACCGGGCCGGAACCCCTTGAGCGTTTGGGGAAACAGCTCATTATGTTCGACAAAAAAACGCAGCTTATTCCGCTTATTGAAACTTCAGAAGGTCTGGAAAGCGCACGTAAAATAATGAGTATAAATCTGGTTACAGCTGCTGTTTTTGGCGGACACGATCTGGCAATGGAACTTGGCTGCTCGAAAGAGTGGGATGTGCTCTCTGCCTATCGGTCAGAATTTATCCGAAGTACCGGCGGCCTTAAACTTGCTCTAATCGATATGCCGTGGTTTGGATTAGATGATTTGAACGGGCTTCAGCATGAAACAGAAAAGGCTCAGCGATTTGGATTTACAGCAAAGGCCGCCATACATCCCGCACAGATAGAATTAATTAACAACATATTTACTCCATCCGAAAAAGAAGCTAAAGATGCCGGGGAGATGATCCGGATTTTTGAAGAAGCCGGCGGACATGCAGTGGCGTGGCGGGGCATGGTGCTGGAACCGCCTGTGATCCATCAGGCAAAACGGATTGTTGAACGAGCGAAAAGATTTAATTAGGTAACTTATGATACAGAGGTAGAATATGAATATAAGTTTACAAGAAACGCATGAAGAGTTAAGAAGCAGAGTCCGTGAAATCACCAAAAAATATCCGGACGAGTATTGGCAGGATCTCGATGAAAACAGAAAATATCCATCTGAATTTGTGGATGAACTGAGCCAAAGCGGACTGTTATCTGTACTCATTCCAAAAAAATACGGCGGTGAAGGACGAACGCTTACTGAAGCCACTGCTATTATGGAAGAGATACAGGCCAACGGCTGCAACGGAGGGGTGTGTCATGCGCAGATGTACATTATGGGCTCTTTGTTAAAGCACGGAAATGAGGAGCAAAAACAGCGATATCTACCAAAAATTGCCTCTGGTGAGTTGCGGCTCCAGGTGTTCGGCGTAACGGAAAAACACACGGGTAGTGACACCACAAAGCTGCGAACATTCGCAAAAAAAGTAGATGGCGGCTATCTGGTAAATGGCCATAAATTTTATATTGGGCGCGGACAGTATTCCGATCTGATGCTTCTGCTTGCCCGCACGACCCCGCTTGAAGATGTTGAAAAAAAAGTGGATGGACTTTCGACATTTCTTGTGGATATGCGAAAAGAGAAGGGTAAAAGCCTGGACATTCGCCCCATCCGAACCATGATGAATCACTCACTTACTGAGATCTACATTAAAGATCTATTCATCCCGGATGAGAATCTGGTTGGTGAGCTGGGTAAGGGTTTTCGGTATATTCTTGATGGGATGAACGCCGAACGCCTGCTCATTGCCTCGGAGTGCGTGGGCGATGCAAAGTGGTTTATTAACCGTTCAGTTAGCTGGGCTAATCAAAGAGAGCTGTTTGAGCGCCCGATCGGGCAGAACCAGGGTATTCAGTTTCCGATAGCCCGTGCCTATGCTTCCATGCTGGCCGCCGAAATGATGGTGAAAAAAGGATGCGCAATCTTTGAAGCGGGTAAAAAATGTGGCGAAGAAGCAAATACAGCACTTCTGCTGGCCTCTGAAGCCTCATGGGAAGCCGCTAATGTAGCCATGCAAACCTATGGCGGGCGAGGATTTGATGCAAATTTTGCCATTGAACGAAAATTCCGTGAAACAAGACTTTATCAGGTGGCACCCATATCCAGAAATTTGATTCTGGCATACCTTTCTGAGCATGTACTTGGCCTGCCAAGATCCTACTGAGTTGTAAAGTTAACTTTTTGATATTTGAATAATAGAATCGATGAAATTCAAACCTCTGCAGGAGATTATCGTTGTAAGTATAGAACAGGCTGTATCGGCGCCGTTTGCCAGTTGCAGACTCGCTGATGCGGGTGCACGAGTCATCAAAATTGAAAGAGAAGGTACAGGTGATTTCGCGCGGCAGTACGATGAAGTGGTGAAGGGACAAAGCACCTATTTTACCTGGCTGAATCGCGGGAAGGAATCCGTTCGGGTTGATATAAAATCGGATGAGGGTAGCTCGCTATTTTTAAAACTGATTGCAGAAGCTGATGTATTCATTCAGAATCTGGCACCCGGCGCGCTGAAGAAGCTTAATCTTCACAGCGAAAAACTCAGGGAAATTCACCCGCAGCTCATTACCTGCGACATCAGCGGATATGGTGAAGAGGGTGAGTATTCAGAGATGAAGGCCTATGATAATCTTGTGCAGGCAGAAACCGGGCTGATTGATGTAACGGGTGCCGGAGATGTTCGTGCCAAAGTTGGAATCTCTATCGCCGATATCAGTACGGGCATGCACGCGTATTCTGCCATTCTTGAAGCTCTGATTCATCGCAAACAATCCGAAGAGGGTGTGGCCATAAAAATCTCCATGTTTGATGCCATGGCTGATTGGATGATGGTTCCCTGGCTGCATCAGAAATATGGCGGGGAAGCACCCGCCCGAACCGGTGTTCACCATGCAGCTATAGCTCCCTATGGCCCGTTTAAAACAGCTTCCGGCAGAGAAGTTATGATCGGGATACAGAATGAGCGTGAATGGGTGCGGTTTTGTGATATTTTGTTGGAGGGTGCCATCAGCCCGGAGGATGAACGGTTCAGTAAAAATTCGCTCAGAGTTAAAAACCGGGAGGAGCTGAACAGCATTATCCAACGGAAATTCAAGGAATTAAGTTATAATGAGGTATTGGATGAGTTGAAGAAGCAAAAAATAGCGTATGCCAACTTGAACACAATGGCACAGTTTGAGGAGCATCCTCAGTTGCGGCTTACTACAATTGCATCGCCTGCAGGGGATATTCAAATGGCCGACAGGCCTGCAATTTTCTCAGGCTTTGAATCAGATTTTGGTCCGATTCCTGCGCTTGGAGAACATGATGAAAAAATTAAAAAGGAGTTTGAAGAATGAACTACAAAGAGTGGATTGGTAAATCGAAAGATCAGAGTGATACAATGGCACCTGAACAGCTTCAGCGGTTTGAAGCACTTATGGATAGACAAACCGGTGATGTCCGGGCCGGCACTACCTTGCCGCCATGCGCTCACTGGGTATATTTTACACCCATTGAAAGGCAATCGGATATTGCTGATGATGGCCACGCAAAAAAAGGGGATTTTCTGCCCCCGGTTGATCTGCCCGTTCGAATGTGGGCAGGCGGAAAAATTCTCTTCAAAAAACCTCTGAAGACCGGAAATCCGGCTGATAAAAAATCAACTATTGTAAAGATTGATGAAAAAGAGGGAACAAGCGGAAAACTCTGTTTTGTTACAGTTCGGCATCAGATCAGCGCATCGGGTTCAGTGGCTGTAGATGAAGAGCAGCAAATTGTGTACAGAGAAAAATCAGAAGAGGGTGCACACCCCATCAGAACCAAACCGATGGATATCGATTTTGACTGGAAAAAAAACCGTTTACTTACCTCAGCTGAATTGTTTCGGTACTCTGCACTGACATTTAACGGGCACAAAATTCATTATGATTATCCATACACCCATGAAAAAGAGGGTTATCCGAATCTGGTTGTGCACGGCCCGTTTTTGCTCACCCTGATGCTGAATGCATTCAAATCGAAAAGCGATGGAAAAGTGATTGAGGAGGTTGAATATAGAGCCGCAGGCCCAATTTATCTGGGCGAAGAGATAACGATTACCAGTAAAGATGTGGATAATACCAGAGCTGAAATGAGAGTTCTCGGCCCTGATAATAAAATAGCGATGATGGCTACTGTAAAGTGGGTTTATTCATGGAATCAATAAGCCGGCAGCTGTATCATTTACTGGAGGAAAAATCAGTTGCAGAAAATGATCTGGAGGATGCAAGGCTGTTTATGCTCGACTGGATGGGCTGTTACGCGGCCGGGACGGTTACAAATCAAGGTGAAATACTAAGCAGATGGAATTCTAAGTGGGCCGGAACCGGTTTGCTGCAGGAAGTATTTCTGATGGCAGCTCACTCACACATCACAGAAACCGATGATTTACACAGAGCTTCGGTAACGCATCCGGCGTGTGTGGTGTTTCCGGTTTCGTGGCACCTTACCCGGTTTTTAAAGAAAAGTTTTACAGAGTGTTTGCTTGCATCGCTTTATGGATATGAGGTTATGTGCAGAGTTGGCGAGGGAGTGGGGCCCGGGCATTATAAGATTTTTCATAACACGGCTACAACCGGTGTATTCGGGGCTGCTGCTGCTGCATCGAAACTGCTTGAATTGAGCGAAGACAGGTTTGTGTGGGCAATGGGAAATGCGGGAACTCAGGCTGCAGGCCTCTGGCAATTCAACGAAGATGCCGCAATGAGCAAACACCTGCATGCAGGCCATGCAGCCGAAGCGGGATTAAAAGCTGCACTTCTTGCTGCCGAAAACTTTACAGGAGCAGAAAAAATATTTGAAGGCAAAAAGGGTTTTTTTGAAGGTTTCTGTCCCGATCCCAATCCCGGCGCCGTTACGAAACCGTCAGACGGATGGAAACTGAGTGAAACGTCCATCAAACCGTATCCCTCTTGCAGGCACACACACCCCGCTATTGACGCTGCTCTTGAAATCAGGCAAAAAAATGAAGACTCAGAAATTCCAACAAAAGAAATTGAGTCTATTGATATAACTACATACGAAACGGCCCTTCGAATTACGGACAATCCAATGCCGGACTCCACGTTTGCTGCAAAATTCAGCATTCAATACTGTGTGAGTCTTGCCCTTGAAAAAGGATTTCCTGTCCTTCAGCATTTTGAGGGAAATCAGCTTGATTCGCAGCGGGCATCAGAGCTGATCTCAAAAATAACCGTTCGAACCGGGAAAGAATTTGAGGATGCTTTTCCGCGGCATTGGGGTGCACAGATAATAGTAAAAATGGCCAAAAGTGAGTCTGTTTCCGTAATAAAATCGGCGAAAGGCGATCCTGAGAATCCGCTGAATAAAGAAGAGCTGATCAAAAAGTTTAAGGGTCTGATGAATTACGCGGGTGTTGAAAATGATAGATCAAGCATGATATCAGACTGGATTTTGCACTCAGATCCAGAAGATCTGATACCGGAATTAATCATAAAATAAAACAGAGTACCATGACCAAAGCACAAAATTATATCAACGGAAAATGGAAGGACGGTTCACTCGGTAGACTTGATATGGTGAACCCATCGTACGATACCAAAGCAGGTGAAATTGCCCGAAGTGGCGAGAAAGATGTGGATGAAGCTGTGAAAGCTGCACGTGCTGCTTTTGAAGGTGAATGGGGTAAAACCTCGGCTGAAGATCGTGGTAGATTACTATATAAAGCAGCTCAGATATTACTGGAGCATAGCGATGAACTGGCTGAACTGGAATCGATGGATACCGGCAAACCGATAAAGCAGGCTAAAACCGATGCCACGCTCATTGCCCGTTACTTTGAATTTTATGCCGGTGCGGCTGATAAATTTCATGGAGATACCATTCCATTTAAAGACGGTTACACGGTTTATACACAACGGGTTCCTCTTGGTGTAACCGGCCATATCATACCGTGGAACTATCCTCTGCAGATGACAGGCAGAACTCTGGCACCCGCACTGGCAGCAGGGAATGCCGTGGTATTTAAACCGGCCGAAGATGCCTGCCTTGCCGTGGTACGGGCTTTTGAGCTGATTTCAGAACTCGATTTTCCGGCAGGTACTCTTAATCTTATTACCGGGCTTGGTCAGGAAGCGGGTGCTGCACTTGCCAATCATTCCGGAATTGATCACATGGCATTTACAGGATCACCGGAAGTGGGAATTGAGGTCATGAAAAATTCAGCTAATCACATACGTCCCGTTTTGCTGGAGCTTGGCGGAAAATCTCCGCAGGTAATTTTTAACGATGCCGATCTGGATGCAGCACTTCCCGTAGTGGTGAATGCCATCATTCAGAACGCAGGCCAAACCTGTTCTGCCGGCTCGCGTTTGGTAATTCAGGAAGATATTCATGATGATTTTGTGGATAAACTGATTGAGCGATTTAAAAAAATTAAAGTAGGCCCTGCTGATACGAATCCTGATATCGGACCCATCATCAACAAAAAACAGCTGCAGCGGGTAGAAGAATTTGTGAAACGTGCCAAGGAGAATGGAGCAAAAATTCTTGCTCAAGCCAAAAAGCCTGAAGGCAAAGGATATTTCTATCCGCCTACACTGATGGGACGAGTAAACAACGACAGCTTTATCGCACAAAATGAGGTGTTTGGTCCGGTATTGGCGGTCATTCCTTTCAAAGATGAGGCTGATGCCATTCGTATTGCCAATGATGTGGAGTACGGCTTGATTGCCGCAGTCTGGACAAAAGACAACGGCCGGGCGCACCGAGTGACTAATGCCATCCATGCCGGGCAGGTATACATAAATGGTTACGGTGCCGGCGGCGGAGTGGAGCTTCCGTTTGGCGGCATGAAAAAGAGCGGGTTTGGCCGTGAGAAGGGCTTTGAAGCTCTTTTTGATGTTACCGCTGTTAAAACGGTGGTTATTAATCATGGTTCGTAAATCCGCGGATATTTCGATCATTCGTTAAGAGTTCACAGATTCTCAACGTATATCGATGCTAAATTTATAATCAACAAAAAAGATGTTATGAAAAGCTTACAACTTGCAGAATTCGGTAAACCTTTAAAATGGGCACATCTCGATACGCCTGTTCCAAAAGGCAGAGAAGTACTTCTGAAAGTAGATGCCTGTGGTGTATGCCATTCCGATCTGCATATATGGGAAGGATACTACGAACTTGGGGACGACGAGCGTATGTACATAGCAGAACGCGGAGTTAATCTGCCATTAACGCTTGGGCATGAAGTTGTAGGCACTGTTGAAAAAACAGGTGATGACGTGAAAGGAGTTGAAAAAGGGGATCTGCGTCTGGTCTACCCATGGGTGGGTTGCGGTGATTGCAAATATTGCAAAAACGATCGTATGCACATGTGTCTCTCCCCTGATTCTTTGGGTGTGTTTCGGAATGGAGGCTACAGCGATTATATTCTCGTTCCGGATGAAAAGTACCTCGTGGATATTGACGGTTTGAAACCTGAAAATGCCTGTTCTTACGCCTGTGCAGGACTTACAGCGTATAGCGCACTCAAAAAAACAATGCCGCTTGAAGCGGGTGAAACCCTGGTAATTATCGGGGCGGGAGGGCTTGGTTTAATGGCAATGCAGGTGGTACATGAGCTAACTGCTGCAAAGGTTGTTGTGATAGATGTGGATGACAGCAAACTGAAATCTGCAAAAGAACTGGGTGAGTATGTTACTGTAAACTCGAAAAAGGAGGATGCGGTAAGCAGGGTTATGGAGCTGACAGATCAAAAAGGTGCATCCGCTATTGTTGATTTTGTTAATAACGGGCAGACGTCTGCAGCAGCATTCAGTATGCTCCAAAAAAATGGGGTTATGGTTATGGTAGGCTTATTTGGCGGAAAACTTACATTTTCAAATCCCGTAGCTACACTAAAAAATCTTACCATCCGTGGATCATACACCGGCGGACTGGATGAGTTAAGAGAGCTGATAGATATTGTAAGGGGAAAAAAGCTGAAATCTATTCCCGTAGAAACGTACGGCCTTGAAGCGGCTGATAAACTCCTGGATAAAGTGAAAAAGGGTGAAATAACCGGCCGTGCAGTTATTAAACCGGCATAAATAAAGAGCTCTATTTCGAACAAAAAGTGCTTGATTTCTTCTGAATGGATGATGGAGTCTGCTTGCCGGCAAATTGTTAATATGATAGGAACAGATATCAGTATATAATTCTTTTTACAAACTAAATCCGAATAAGTATGTTACTTCAATTCTTTCAAACCAACTAAACCAAACCAGGAATACCGATGAAAATAGCTTTAAAAGCTGTTCTTTTAATAATTTGCATGACCTCCTCCCTGTTTGCACAGGAGAGGCCCCATGCATTTGAAGGGGCAGAGATAATAACCATCACGGGCGAAACCATATCAAATGGTGTGCTTGTGGTTGAAAATGGAAAAATAACAGCAGTTGGCGAGGCGGGCAGTGTATCCATCCCGGCGAACGCTGAGCGTATTGATGCATCAGGTAAAGTGATTATGCCCGGTATTGTTGACACCCACTCTCACATTGGTGAAGGTGACGGCGGCGATCGCTCTGCAGCTCTCCATCCTGATGTTCGCATTCTTGATACCATAGATCCGCGAAGTAAAACATTTCGTAAGGCAGCATCCGGCGGAGTTACCTCAGTAAATATTATGCCCGGTTCAGGTTTGCTGATGAGCGGACAGACCGTGTACGTAAAAACCAGGCCTGCTAACACCATTGAAGAGATGTTGATTATAGTAGATGAAGAAAACGGAATTTACGGCGGTCTCAAAATGGCAAACGGCACCAATCCTCTCAGGGCAGATGGGTCACCATCCACAAGGGCAAAATCTGCTGCTCTGGCACGTGAACTGTTTGTGAAAGCGCAGGAATACAAAGCTAAAGTTGATGCAGCTAATGGAAATCCGGATGAGATGCCTTCACGGGATCTGCAAATGGAAACACTGGTTGAAGTGTTAGAAGGAAAGCGGATTGTGCATAACCACACCCACCGTCATGATGATATTCTTACCGCAATTCGCCTGTCTGAAGAGTTCGGCTACAGGATGGTTCTGCAGCATGTAAGTGAAGGCTGGAAAGTGGCTGAAGAGATTGCCAAATCATCGGTATTGGGTTCGTCAATAATAACTCTTGATTCGCCGGGCGGCAAAATGGAAGCGATTAATCTGCTGAATATTAATGGCCGTGAACTTGAAAAAGCCGGTGCTCCTGTGGCATTTCATTCGGATGATCCCATTGTGGATTCTCGCTTTTTGATTCGCTCTGCCGCACAGGCCATTCGCGAAGGAATGAGCCGAGAAGCAGCTCTTGAAGCACTCACTATTGCCGGCGCCAGAATGATGGATATTGAAGATCGCGTGGGCTCCCTGGAGCCGGGTAAAGATGCTGATTTTCTAATCCTTTCAGGTGATCCCTTTAGTGTGTACACCCATGTGGAGCAGACCTGGATTGAAGGCGAAAAAATCTGGGACCGGGAGAACCCCGAAGATCGTGATTATGCTGTAGGCGGGTACGAAATTTTCCGGGCTTCTGCCAACTCACACATTCACCTGGAGGGACACTGATGATGAAATTCAGAGCATTAAAAATCACATATATGAAAGGAATACTCTCACTGGCATTTTCGATCTGCATTTTTGCAGGATTGAGCAGTACATCGAATGCGCAAATTGCAGTTAAAGGAGAAGTGGTGTACACCATGGCCGGCGACCCAATCCCAAATGGTGTTGTTCTCATTAACAATGGAGTGATTGAGAGCGTTGGCTCAGCCGATCGTATTACAATACCGGATGCTTACGAAGTTCACGAAGCAAAGATTGTAACTCCCGGGTTGATTGATGCACGGTCAGTGGTTGGCCTGGCAGGTTATTATAATCAGAATCACGATCAGGATCAGCTTGAAACCTCAAATGCGGTTCAGCCTGAACTTCGTGCTATCGACTCATACAATGCAAGAGAATTTCTGGTAAGCTATTTGCGTGGAGAAGGAATTACAACCGTACATACCGGCCATGGACCCGGAGCGGTCATCAGCGGACAAACCATGATTGTAAAAACTACAGGCAGTACTGTGGATGAAGCTCTTGTGGATTCCACCACGATGCTTGCTGTGACGCTTGGATCAAGTATACGTAGTAACTTCAGTTCACCGGGTACACGATCAAAAGCAGTGGCAGTTTTACGGCAGGATCTGATCCGGGCGCAAACCTACTCAGAAAATCGTGCAGCGGGTGAAGTAAACAGCCGCGATCTTAAAATGGAATCTCTGGCAGATCTGCTTGAGGGGAAAATCAAAGCCCTTGTTTCAGCGCATACTGCGAGTGATATAATTACTGCATTGCGCATTCAGCGTGAATTTGGTTTCCCGATGGTTCTTGAAGGTGCCTCAGAGGCGTATCTGGTAATTGATGAATTGAAGGAAGCAGGTGTGCCGGTTATTATTCACCCGAAGATGATCCGCCCGTTTGGGGAAGCTAAAAATTCAAGTTTTGAAACAGCTGCCAAACTGCATGAAGCCGGTATCCCGGTTGTATTTCAAAGCGGATTTGAAGGCTATGTGCCAAAAAGCCGTGTAGCAAAATTTGAAGCTGCCATTGCCGCTGCAAACGGGCTTGGAATGGAGAAAGCTTTATATGCCCTAACATTAGGTGCCGCTTCTGTTCTCGGGATTGAAGATAGAGTTGGTTCTCTTGAAGCAGGGAAAGATGCCGATGTGGTTCTGTTTGATGGAGATCCGTTTGAATATCTCACCAATACAGAAGCTGTAATTATCAACGGAAATTTGGTGCACACACTGGATTAGACCAAAATTACAAAAGCCGGACCCCATCACTGAAACTTTCTGCTGATTGATCTATAGATTCATTCTGAAATCGGCAGAAAGCTTTTTATTTTTAAATGAACCAAAAGTCCTTCAAGCATCTGCAAGTTCTTAAAGCAGCTTTTTGTCAACAATCTGCTAACCAAAACCCAAAAAACGAAATATATGATTTTCGGTATTCTTAATATCCTTTTTCTATCCATAGGACTTTTAGGTGTGATGAATATCAGCACCAGGGCTGAAAACGATGAAGATAGTGATGACCTGCTCACTGACGAGAGAAGATCGAACATGAAACCTGACGAAGTACTGAAGGCATTTAAAGATGGCAACAGGCGGTTTGTTGAGGGTAATTTAAGAAGAAGAAAATTTGTAAAGGAGGTCTCTGCTACATCAGAAAAGCAGACACCCTATGCCATTGTACACAGTTGTATAGACAGCCGCGTTCCTGTTGAAACTATTTTTGATGCACGGATTGGAGAACTGTTCAGTACAAGATTAGCCGGGAATGTGATTAACAGCGATGTGCTCGGAGGCATGGAGTTTGCCACAAGTATTTCAGGAGCCAAACTGATTTTTGTAATGGGCCACACTCGATGCGGCGCTGTAAAAGGTGCGGCAGATAGCGTGGAATTTGGCCATTTAACAGAATTGGTGAATAAAATTAAAGTTGCTGAATCAGGGGCAAAGCAATCTTTTGATGGCGAGGCTCATCCGGATAACATTGCCTTTGTAGACCATCTGGCCATGGAGTATGTAAAACTTGCCATCAAACAGATTCGAGATGAAAGTCCGGTACTCAGAGAGCTTGAACAGGATGGCAAACTGCTGATTGCGGGTGGTATGTATAACATCAGCACCGGAAGAGTGGAGTTTTTTTGACACCCGATCACCACCGGGCAATACCAGTTTCCAGGAACTCATTCCGTAGCAAGTAAGCAATTTCAGGAAAATTCATAACTATGTAGAGAGTTCCGTATTGCGGGACTCTCCCGGTTTATATAACATCCTAAATTTCTACTCTTCTTCCATTTTCAGAAGCTGATTTAAAAATTGCATCAACCACGCGCATGTCTGCCAAACCCTCTTCTCCCGGTACAACAGGTGGTTTGTTTTCTATGATTGCGAGTGTATCATTATCCATCTGTCTTGCCTGCTGATGAGCGGTGTCAGGTGGAAGCTGAGTGCCGTCACTCGCCTCTCCCTGCACATCTGTGTAGGATAAAAACGGCTCAAGACGATACCATCCATCAGTACAACTAACGTGCAGATGATTCATATTTTTACCAAAGCTGGTTTCACATCTGGCAACAATTCCACCCGGAAATTCCAGCTCAAAGTTGGTGTGCTCATCTACATCAGGAAACATTTCCGGCCTGTCTGTGTGCTGAGTGGCCCGAACGGCAACCGGCTCCAAACCGGTTGAGTAACGCGCTGCGTTCAGCGGATAAACACCCATATCAAACATTGCACCCCCTCCTTTGGCTGCAATTGTACGCCAGTTCCCTTCAGGAAAATTGCCATTAAATCCGCCGGCCGATTCAATTTCTTTGATCCGTCCGAATTTCTGCTCTGCGCCATAGCGAATAATGGTTTTCGTATTGGGTTCATGCTGCATTCTGTATCCGACTGTGAGCTGCACGCGGTTTTTTTCAGCTGCATCAATCATGGTGAGGCACTCTTCTGCATTCATTGCCATTGGCTTTTCACACCATACATGTTTGCCGGCTTCAGCCCCGATGATCGAATATTTTGCGTGAAGGTGATTTGGCAATACTATATAAACAATGTCAATTTCGTCGTTATCGGCTAGGGTGTGCATGGTTTCATAGTTATATACATTGCGGTCAGCAATTCCATAGCGCTCCTGCCAAACGGGAATCTTTTCGGGCGAGCCGGTTACAATTCCGCGAAGTTCACAATGCCTTGTTTGCAACAAACCGGGAGCAAGCTGATTTGTGCTGTAGTTTCCCAAACCCACAAGTGCCACACCCAGCTTCTCTTTTTTTCGCGGTATAATAATAGACGGGAATCCAAATGATGATACTGCGATTGCAGATCCTGAACGGATCAGAAAACTTCTTCTTGAAATAAAATCAGCCATAGAAAGTCACCCAAAATAATTGATTTGTTGAAATGTACGTTATTGAAATGTATCAAATAAGACTGATAGATGTATTTTCGTATACATCAATATGAGAAGATTATCTCTTTCTGAAAAATTTCTATCTGAAATATCATAAGCGCTGAATGCAACAAAAATAAGAATGGACAACGAATTGCAAATGGACGCACCAACAAGTGAAGAGATGTTTACTGTTTTCAGGTTTATTGCCAAAAGAGATCTTTTAAGACATACAAATAGTTTGAATAGTGGCTTTCCAGGGTATTGATGATGTCTGAAGTTAGATGGAAACAATCGACGAGTTGGTGAATGTAAACAAGCGAAGAACGTCTTGACGATGCCATCTGTTCTGATTAATCAACCCGTGCGAAAATTCTCATTCCATGCTGTGTTTTTTTGTATTTTTCTTGATTTGAATTCAGTAAAAAATCATGCCCGAAACCACTCAATCCACAACAAATTCCGATCAAAAAAGAGGTTCATCCGCTGCAGGAAGGCCTATTGTTATAAAAGGGGCTCGGGTTCATAATCTCAAGAATATTGATGTTGAAATACCCAGGAACAAGCTGACAGTCATCACAGGTGTTTCGGGTTCCGGTAAGTCGAGCCTTGCATTCGATACCATTTACGCTGAAGGCCAGCGCCGCTATGTGGAGAGTCTGTCCAGCTATGCACGGCAGTTTCTTGAACGGATGGACAAACCCGATGTGGATCATATGCATGGTATATCCCCTGCAATGGCCATTCAGCAGAAAACAACCAGCAGCAATCCGCGCTCTACCGTGGGCACCTCAACCGAGATTTACGATTATGTGAGACTGCTCTTTGCAAGGATCGGGAAAACCATATCACCGGTATCGGGGAAGGAAGTTAAAAAGGATAACCCGGGGAGTATCATCAATGAATTGTTTGAGAATTACGAAGAAAAAACCCGTTTTTATGTACTGTTTCCGCTGCAAATGCGGGATGGCAGAAATATTGGTGATCAGCTGGATATTCTGAAAGAGAAGGGGTTGCCGCGGTTATTACACATTGAAAGCGAAGATATTACAGACCTTACGCGGGATGAAATTATCCCGGAACAGATCACCCCGGAAACATACAGGGTGCTCGTAGATCGGCTTGCCATCAAAAAAGATGACGCCACCCGAAGCCGGATTGCCGAATCCATCGAAACCGCATTTCGGGAGGGGAATGGCCGTTGCACAATTAAACTGCGAGAGGGTAAAGAGCTGCAATTTAGCGAACGGTTTGAACAGGGTGGTGTGGAATATCTGGAGCCAACACCTCAAATGTTTTCATTCAACAATCCCTATGGTGCATGCGATTCGTGCGAAGGATTCGGGCGTGTGTCAGGTATTGATGAGGATCTGGTGATTCCGGATCATGACAAATCGATTAGAGCCGGTGCAGTTGCTCCTTTTGATTCGCCAAAGTTCAGTTCATATTTGAGAGACTTTGTGCGGATAGCTGCGAAAGAGCAGATACCGATTGATGTTCCCTATAAGGCGCTTAGTAAAGGGGCGAAACGCATTTTATGGTATGGAAAAGAGGGATATTCCGGCATCCACGGATTTTTTGAGGAGGTAAAAAGCCAGTTTTATAAAGTTCACATGCGTGTTCTCTACTCACGATATCGCGGATACAGCCGGTGCCCGGAATGTGAGGGGTACCGTGTTCGCCGCGATGCTCTTTATGTGAAAATCGGCGAGCTTCACATCGGTGAAGTTACGGAGATGACCATAGGTTATGCCCGCGAGTTTTTTGAGAATCTTGCACTCACAGAGTTTGAAAAATCGGTGGCCGGCCAAATTCTCTACGAAATCAGAAAACGCCTGAAGTATCTTGATGAGGTTGGGCTCGATTACCTTACACTGGATCGGCTTACAAATACATTGAGCGGCGGCGAATCGCAGAGAATAAACCTTGCAAACTCGCTGGGCAGTTCGCTCATTGGGAGTTTGTATGTACTGGACGAGCCCACTATAGGTCTTCATCCGCGGGATAATGACCGGCTGATAAATATTCTGAAATCGCTGCGGGATATCGGTAACACCGTGCTGATTGTGGAGCACGATCCCGAAATGATGAAAGCGGCGGATAACATTATTGATATCGGGCCATTTGCCGGTACACATGGCGGCGAGGTGATGTATAGTGGCCCTTTTGAAGGACTTCTTAAATCGGCAACATTAACCGGAAAGTATCTGAGCGGGAAAAAAGAGATTCCCGTTCCTGAAAAACGCCGGAAAGGTAACGGAAAATCAATCTTGGTTGAAGGTGCTACCGAACATAATCTGAAGAATATTGATGTTGAATTTCCGCTCGGGAAACTGGTGTGTGTAACAGGCGTGTCCGGTTCCGGGAAATCAACCCTGGTTCATGACACACTGTATGCATCCATTCAAAAAAGACTGGGTACATGGAAAGAGAAAGTTGGCAGAAACAGAGGAATTACCGGTATCCGAAATATTGAATCGGTTGAGATGGTGGATCAAAGCCCAATCGGGCGCTCAACGCGGTCAAACCCTGCTACCTATACAAAAGCATTCGACGGAATCCGTGATCTTTTTGCACATACCCGTCAATCTAAAATTATGGGATATACACCCGGTCATTTTTCATTCAATGTGCCGGGCGGGCGTTGCGAGGCATGCCAGGGCGAAGGCGTCCAGAAAATCGAGATGCAGTTTATGGCAGATATTGAACTGGTTTGTGAAGAGTGCAACGGCACAAGGTTCAGGAAAGATATTCTGCAGATAAAATATCGCGGTAAAAACATTTATGATGTGCTTGAGATGAACATCAGCGATGCCATTGAATTTTTTGTAGATGAGGCATCCATCGTGAAGAAGTTACAGCCCATGGAAAATGTAGGTTTGGGGTATCTCAGACTGGGACAAAGTGCAACAACTCTTTCGGGTGGTGAAGCACAGCGTGTAAAACTTGCGAAATTTTTGTCGAAAACCGGTACGGATAAAACACTCTACTTTTTTGATGAGCCAACTACGGGCCTTCATTTTGAAGATATTTCAAAGCTGCTCAAATCGTTTAATGAGCTGGTGGAAAATGGCCACTCCGTGATTATTATTGAGCACAATCTGGATGTCATGAAATCGGCCGACTGGATTATTGACATTGGGCCTGAAGGCGGTTTTCGTGGCGGTAAAATTGTGGGTATGGGAACTCCTGAAGAGATTGCCGGCATTGAGGAGAGCCACACCGGCCGTTTTCTGAGAGATGTACTTGAATAAAAAAACAGTCTTTAAAAAGTATCTGATATTTTGCAGATATTATGAAGTTCAAACCATTCATCTTTTTGATTTTTAAAAATTCATGAGGTTTTACAGCACAGGAATCATCACAGCACTTCTTCTACTATTGGCAGGGGCAGTGCCATTACATGCACAGGTTGAACTGCAGCGCATTTCAACTACTGAACGGGCAGACGGACTGGGATTCGTTGTGAGATATCATCTTACTCAATTACCCGATTCATTCAGGGTTTCCCAGCCGGATGAGAACAGGGTAGAAATGGTGCTGTTTTCCATGGATCTGAATACAGAACAGATGATTCCTGTTCAATTTCCCTCTCAAATCGAAAACATTGATCTTTACAATCTGCTCAGTGGTATTGGTATGGATATCTATTTTGCTGAAGGTGAGTACTTTGTTGCGAATGCATATCCGGATGTGAATGGCAGGGACGTACTGCTATCACTAAGATTTGCAACGCAAGACGAGGTAAGAACTCTGGCGGATATCGTAACAACAGAAGTGCCGGAAGAGGAACCGTATGAACACGCAGAAGATGTTCCAGAAATTTCCGAGCCGGCGGCTCCTCCCCGAACTGCAGAGAGAAGCAGGGCTATGTTACCGGTTACGTTCGGTGTGCAGGCCGGGGTGAGTTATTCCAATTTGTATAATGCTTCATTTAACAGAGACACCCGAAGCGGAATGACATTCGGTTTCTCCATTACTGCCGATTTACCCTATCGTTTGCCCTTTAACATCACACCATCTGTGCAGACCGGGGTTCACTACACTCAAAAAGGATTTGATAATCCAAGTGCCCGGTTTGATGGTGTGGCTATTGAGTTTGATTATATTGAAGTACCTGCCATAGGGAAATTCAGTTATAGTCTGGACTATGGAATTTCACCACATGTATTATTTGGACCCTACGTGGCATTTATGGTGAGTGCCGAACGAGTGCGTGAAAATGGCAGCCGCCGCGACCTGGATGATTCCACCCGGGATGTTGATTTTGGCTGGATAGGCGGTGCCGGTGTTGATTTTAAAGTTGGAGACACCACTCTGCAGGCACAAGCAAGAGGCGCTTTATCTTTCTCAGATTTGCAGAAGGGAGAATTCAGTGAGGGTGAAAAACACGTCTATATGGCGTTTGTACTTGGCTTTCGGTTTTAATAAATCTCTTCATACCATGAAGTTATGCTGAAACAATTTGCATCGTTAAATGCAAGAATCTGGTGGCGTTCGCTGGCAGGGGTGGAGATTGCTGCCATGTTGTTCTACTCCATCTTTTTACTGCTTATTCTGGGACAGTTTCTCGGGGTAATTCTGATCCTCATCTTTATGGACGACGTTGAACAGGCACGGCAGTTCTATTCATGGATAACTGAAGATGTTCAGTATATGGCTCATATTATATTTTTGAATTCATTGTGGTTCTCACAAATCTTTTTTGTGAAGATCAGCCGCTTGCAGCTAAATGAAAATCGAAAGTTACTCTCATTTGGTATGTCGGCCAATAAACTAGCCTGGTTTCTGAATATGGCTGGCTTTCTCCATCCGTTAAATGTAATTTTTCTTTTTGTCTGGCTGATATATATGATCAGCATGGCAGGTTCTGCCACACATGTTGCAATGGTTGCTATTCTTGTTTTTGTGAACTACGGAGTGATAAGTTCACTGAAATGGCGATTCAGAATTTTTTCAGCTGATCGGTTTAAACATGTAAGCGCAGTAGTTGGTACATTCGTTCTCTTTTTTGTATTGATGGCCGTCTATCTGGACTTTACTCCATATATAAGTTCACCCGATGTTGCAGCTGACTATCTCAACAAATGGCTTATATACACTCCGGGTTATCTATTCTATTATGCTGGAAATCTTCTTACAAGCAGTGCCGTTCACTACTTCCTCATGGCACTACTGTTGTTTCTCTTTGTTGTGGTTAACCGGGACATGATGCTAAACACAAAGGAAGCACTGCTTTCTCCTCCCCAATCATCCTCGAAGATCAACAAAAAGAGTCAGCTTGCGCTCTTTATTAAATGGCTGGGGCATGAAGGGGGTAAATACTTTCATGCTGTTTGGAGCCATAAATACAGTAAAATTCAACTCTTAATTACCTACGTATTTGTAATACCATATATCGTTTTTCTTGGGAATGATACATACGTTATCGGTGTGTTTCTCACACTCATTCCCATCATCTTTTTGATGGTATTACTTACTAACATGTTTGGGTTTGAAAACCGTGAAATTCTGCTTTCACTCCAGTTGCCCATGAAAATGGAAACCGTTGTGAGGGAGAGAATTAAAGCAGCTCTTCTTGTTTGCCTTGCCGGTTCCAGCGTTGTGTTGATTTTAGTGCCTGTGTTCATAGAATCGATTCCTGCAATGCTGCAAATTCATATGGGCATCATTATGATTTCGCTGTTTTTTCTGCACTATATCCTCAGGAGCAGCATCAGCAATTATAAGAAGATTGAAGAGGTGAGTGTTATGTCTGTATCAAACCCTGTGTTGCCTGCTTCCATCACGTTTTCATCCGTATTTATTGTGATGATTATCGGTATCTTTACCTTTTTCATTATAGAGAGCTTTGTGTGGTACCACATATCAATTCTTATGGTAATTAATCTGCTTCTTCTTATTAGTTTCAGAAGAAAACTGGCCCGTATTTCTGAACCGTTTAATCAAAAGGTGATACCACGCTTATGGAACGAGCTTTAATTATCAGCAATCTTACAAAATCGTACGGAAAAGCCCCTGTTCTGAAAAGTCTGAACCTTGAGGTACCAACCGGAAATATCTTTGGGCTGATTGGCCCGAATGGCGCTGGTAAAAGCACATTAATCGGTATTCTTACAGGCCTGCTTAATTGCGAAGAAGGGCAAATTGTGATTAACGATCTTGAGATGAACAGGAGCAATGAGGTTACGATAAAAAAAGATGTATCATCGGTATTACAGCCCCCGCTTTTGTTCGAGAATTTTACAAGTATTGAATTTGTACAGTATATCTGTGAAATGTATCAAGAGGTACCGGATGATCTGGATACCAAAATAAGCTCACTGTTCAGTTACTTCGAGATTGAGGAATTTCGCTATGTGCAGGCAAAACAGCTCTCGTCCGGGAGCAGGAAAAAATTATCGTTCTGTGCAGCTGTACTCGTAAATCCAAAGCTTCTTTTTTTGGATGAACCGTTTGAAAGTGTGGATGTAATTTCAATCGGACGAATGAAAACCGTAATCAGAAAAATGAAGGAGAGGGGAACCACCATTTTCATTACAAGCCACATTCTTGAAGTTGTGGAAAATCTTTGTGATGATATCGCCATATTACACAACGGCCATATTGTTGCCTACCTGGATTCTGTTTCGCGAAAAGAGTTGCAGAAAGATTCTTCACTCGCTGAAATCTTTGAACAGTATGTTGGCATCAGCCGGGCAAATGATGCGGAAATTGACTGGATCTGAACTACACATTTCTTACAAGAGTCAGGTTTACCAAAATGAAGAGAGCCGCAGCTAAAGCGGTGAAATAGAATGTACCATCAATATGATAAGAGAGGTACACAAGACCCAGAAGGTATGGGCCCAGTGCCTGTCCAAAACGCATAATCATCCAGTTAATGGAAAGAAATGCTGCTCTGTATTCTTTGGCAGCATGCCCCGTTAAGAGGTTTAAAATGCTTGGAATATTAATGCCTTGTGCTATGCCGAACAGGCTGATAGGGAATATGAAATACCAGATATTTGTGATGGACGGAATGGATAGAAAAATGATGAAATAGAGTATAGAGGCTGTTAGAATAAGGTTTTTTTCACTGAAACGAAGTGTTAATCTGCCAAGCTGTGCAGATGTGATAGCAGTAATAAGTGAAGAACCTGACAAAATCAAGCCGATCATTAATGCACTCTTCTCAAAGCGTTCATCCAGAAGTATTGTGAAAAACGTAATATAGCCACCATAAAGCATGATAAAGGTGAGAAACATACCGGCAAATAACCCTAAAACAAGCTTGGACTTTAATGCGCTTCCAATCTCACTAAAATAGAGCTGTAGTTTCATCCCGTTATTTAGCTCACTGGGTTTCAGGTAGAAAATGGCAAAAAGCCCAACGGGGATGGCGAGCAATGTAAGATAAAATGGGTAGTGCCAGCCGAGTAGTGTTAATGCACCACCTATTGCCGGATAAGCTGCAGTACCAACACTTAAAACGCTGCCATTATACCCCATAACTTTTGCACGATTGTTATCGGAATATAAATCGCCGATCAAAGTAAGATTCAGTGCACCCAGTGAAGCACTCCCCATTCCCTGAAAAGCCCTGAAAAGAAGAAGCTGTTCAAACGATGTAGCATACGCACAAGCGGTACCTGCTATACCAAATACAAACAAAGAGGGGACAAGCACTCTTTTTCTGCCGTAACGATCAGCCATGATTCCCAGAATGGGTGTTAAAATAATTCCGGGTAATGTAAAGAAGGTGATCAGCAGCCCGATTTTATCTGTTGATACATCAAGTGAATGAGAGATGGAGGGCATTGCCGGCGCTATACTCGATACTCCCATTACGGCAGTAAGGGTTACACCAAATATCACATAGAGATTCAGATCTTTTCGTAAGGCAGTCTGTTCAGTTTCGGACTTCAATTTCTGAGTATCATTGAAAGTAAATGAGCTCAAAGGTAGTGATTAAAAAAGGTTTGTGCTCTTTCAATAATGTTAATTTCTTAACATTGATTTTTTGTATAAAATATTATTTTCTAATCTATTAGTCAGTGTTTTAAGCTTTTGTAACATGTATTTGAGTTGTTGTATTTTAGAATAATTATTCTCAGTTTTAAGGAATCATTATGAAGTTAGAATCACACTTTAGGAATTGAATCGGCTGCATATTTACAAATTAAATGCAGAACCTATCAGGTCTGTCAGATCAGTATAGAGCGTTAGCTGAAATAGATTTTTTTTGGACTAAATATTAAAAAGAATACATACAGTTTGATTGAAAAACACCCTATTCTCATCGATTTAAAGACACAGCAGTATATTGTAGAAATAGCCCAAACTGAACAAGATGTTGATGCGGCATTAAGGCTTCGGTTCGATGTCTTTGGTAAAGAATTGCATCGAAATTTCACATTTACCAATTCAAGGGATTACGACAAGTACGATGATCAGAGCCACCACCTGATCGTCAGGCATATTGAAAGCGATGCCGTGATTGGCACCTACAGACTTCAGACGTGGGAAATGGCAACCAAAGCTGAAGGTTTTTATACCAGCAAGCGATTTCATATTGAACAATTCCCTGAAGATGTGCTAAAAAATGCAGTTGAAGTGGGCAGGGCCTGTATCCACCCTGATCACAGAAATGGGCGTGTTCTTTTTTTGCTTTGGAAAGGCCTGGCCGGATACCTGGAGTACTTTCAAAAGCGCTACCTTTTTGGCTACTCAGCTCTCGATACTGCAAACGTACTTGTTGCATTGAACACATATAAACATCTTGCAGAATCATCTCATTTACATGATCGGTATGATATTGAGGTGAAAGATACCTATAAGGCAGATCCATCCAGGAAAAATGGTGTGGAGGATATTGATATTCCACCCCTTCTTAAAAATTATATTGAGGTTGGCACGAAAGTTTGCAGTAAACCTGCACATGATAGCATATTAAACATAATACATTTTCTTATACTGCTCGACATTGAAACCATTACTGACCGAACCAGAAAATTATTTTTTGGCAAATAAAATATCCGACTAATACGGTTACCGTATGAGGCACATCAGGGCTGTACTTAAGATTTTGCTTGTCATACTTTACACGGTGACACTTTACACCATTTATTTCTTTTTCTACATCCTTTTTATTCCGGCTGGTGCTCGTCACGAACCACTTAGAAATTTTGCAATGAGGTCTATTTCAAAGGGGAACTCAAAAATCTTGAATATCAGCTATGAAATGACAGGAAGCCCGCCACGGGCACCTTTTTTTCTAGTTTTAAATCATCTGAGTTACCTTGACATTCTGCCTCTTTTCATCTTTACACGATGTACATTTGTAGCCAAAAAAGAGGTGGAGAACTGGCCTGTTCTCGGATTTATGGTTAAAACAATGGGGGTCATTTTTATTGACAGGCAAAATCGAAAAGATGTAATCAGGGTAAACCGTGTTATTTCTGATACATTGAATAAATATCAGGGTTTGGTGATATTTCCGGAGGGCACAACATCAGGCGGTAAAACCATTCTTCCATTTAAACCGTCACTTCTTGATTATCCTGCAACGGTAAAACTGCCGGTTTATGCCGCTGCTATCTCCTATCAGACTACAGAAAAAGATCTGCCTGCATCAGAAAGTGTTTGTTTTTATGGTGCACGGGAGTCTTTTGGAAAACATTTCTATAAAATGGCGCAGAATCGCGCAATCCGATGCAGCATCCACTTTGGTGAGGATGCCGTAGTTTCGTCTGACCGGAAAGAGCTTTCCATGGCTCTGCATAAGAAAACGGAAAGCTACATAGAGAAAATTGGTTAGCTGAGAGCTTGTTTAATTTTCTTTCTGCGTTTTCTGGATATTCCAATTGCTACTGTTGGCACCACAAACAAGGTAAGTATGGTAGCGAATGCCAGTCCGCCTATTACTGAACGTGCCAGCGGACTCCAGGTTTCAGAGCCGGCACCTAATTCCAGAGCGAGCGGTATCATGGAGAAAATGGTAGTCATGGCAGTAAGCAGTATTGGCCGCATTCTTCTCTTACAAGCTTCGAGGAATTGCTCAAGATAGTCAATATCATCTTCCCTCCCCTTTGTGTTTTGGTGGATAAAGTCCAGAAGTACAATACCATTGTTTACCACAATACCGATGAGAATCACAATGCCTATATAGGCCGGAATACTGAGCGAAGTACCAGTGATATAGAGGAAGAGAAGCGATCCGAAAAAGGCAAGTGGCACAGAGAGCATCACAATAAACGGATCTCTGAGATTTTCAAAGAGTGATGCCATTACCATGTAGGTGAGAAGCAGAACCAGCATGAGTGCAAAGAGTATTTCACTGCCACTCTCTTGCTGGGCAAAAACAGAGCCGCCAAATTCGTAGCGATATCCATCCGGCAGAACTACTTCGTTGTTTGCAAACATCTGCTCTATTCTGTTCTGATACTCTTCCAGATCGCCCCGAACCATTACGTTCACATCAAGCAGGGTTTCACGGTCGCGCCGTGTAATGCTGTTCAGGGTTTCGTTCACCCTGAAATTACCCAGCCCGAGTACGGGAATTCGCTGATCTTCATACTGAGCCAATTCGAGTGCAAAAAGATCCTCCCGGTTTTGAAACTGCTCACGAACATTGCGAACCTGAATAGGGATTTCCCGTCCATCTTCCCTGAAAAATCCTGCCCTGGTGCCTCGGGCCTGAGTTCCTAATTCAGTTGCAATTGCAGAGGATGAAAGTCCGGTTCGGCTGATCTGATTTCTGTCGAGTTCGTAAACCAGTTCCGGTCCCGGCCGGTTTCGCATGTTGCTAACGGATAGCACCTGCGGATCGCCGATCAGTGCTTCTTCAATTTGAAGTGTGAGCAGCTGCAGTACTTCAACATCGGGCCCGATTAAACTCACCCGGATACCACGTCCGCTCCAGCCGCCTCTCCCCATAGGAATTCCACCACTGCCACCAAGATTTGCAATTTCAACACTTATATCATCATCCCGAAGGTCGTTTTGCAGTCTCGAAGCAACCTCAGATGTGGGTGTGTCACGGTATTTGTCATCAACCAGGGTAATACTAAGTGTCCCTGCATTGGTAGCGGTACTGCGTCCTGACCTGCCAATGTTGGTAATTACCGTTCGTACATCCGAATCATTTAAGAGAACCTGTGTAAAATCACGAAGGGTTGTTGTTGTATTGGCAAGATTTGTACCTGCAGGAAGTTCAATTCTAAGATCAAATGAGCCTTCATCTGTTTCCGGGAAAAATTCTTTTTCAATGTTACCAAAGAGATAATTAGCGCCAAAAATGATACCAAGCACACCAATGGTTACAATGTATTTTCTTGCCAAAATCCACTCAAGAATGGATATATAATTTGTTTCGAGTGATTTTATCCAGTTGAGAGTGTTATTGCGTTTCAGAAACTCTTCGCGCTTGAGGATTAGAGAGGCCAGAACCGGAATCAAAACAATAGAGGCAATAAATGAAAATGCAATTGAGATTGAGATTGTTATCGCCAGATCTTTGGCTACCGTACCGGCAAATCCGCTGAGTGTTAAAATGGGGATAAATACAGCGATGGTTGTGAGGGTTGATCCAAGAAGAGCACCGCCAACCTCGTTAGTGCCGGCCAAAGCTGCATCGAATCTGTTTTTCCCTTTTTCAAGCTGATTGGCAATACTTTCTGAAACTACGATGGAATTATCAACCAAAAGGCCAATGGCAAGTGCAAGGCCGGTAATGGAAATGATGTTAAGAGTAATATCAAGGGCATACATGGCTGCAAATGTAGCCGTGAGGGATACCGGTATGCTCATGGCCACAACAAAGGCTATTCTCCATCCGCCCATAAATACGAGTAAAATCAAAATCACTACAACAAGAGCAATTAGTGCTGACTGCGCAAGGTTTGAGATAGAATCCTCAATAAATTGCCCCTCATTACTGAGAATTTGCATACTTACACTTGAGGGTAGATTCTGCTGAAACTCCTGCATGGTTTGTACAATCTGGTGTGTAACCTCAAGGGTATTGGCATCCGATTGTTTCTGGATATCTACCGTAACACTGTTCCTGCCGTTAATTTCAACAAGGCTTCGGATCTCCTCGTAATCATCGCGGACTACAGCCACATCCCGCACACGAACGGGCATATCACCATTCATGGCTACAACGGTCTCTGCAATTTGATCAACATTTGTGTACATCGATTGGGCACGAATGCTGTAGCTGGTACGGTCGGCCACAAGACTGCCGATGGGTTGCTGTACATTATTATTGCGAATACCGGCTACTACCTGCCCGGGAAGTAAATTGTGCCGCGCAAGCGCCTCAGGCAGCATATCCACATAGATATTTCTGGTGAGGCCGCCACGGGTTTCTGCAGAAGCCACCCCCTGAATTCTCTCAAAGCGGGGTTCAATGAACTCAACAGAAAGCGTTCGAAGTTCATCAAGGCCCATAACATCGGACTCAACACTCACGCGCATTACCGGTGCCCGGTCGGGGTCGAACTGGAAAATAAACGGCTCATTCGCCTCAGAGGGCAGGTTCGGGCGTATTCGCTCAACTGCTTCCCTGACTTTCTGCTCGGTTACCAAGATACTGGTTCCCGGCTTCAGGCGTAGAATTAAAAATGCCCCGCCCTGCCGAACATTTGAATCCAGCGATTCAATACCCTCAACGCCCATTACAGCGGCTTCTATCGGTTCAACTACAAGGCGCAGCATATCATCCGGCGCTACATTCGAGTAGTTTACGGATATTCCCATCACCGGAATATTGAATGTAGGATAGAGAGTTACCTTGAGATTGGTTAGTGAAAAGATGCCGAACCCAATAACCAGCAGCGACATCATGATTGCGGTTACCGGTCTCTTCAGGATTTTTTCTGTAATGGTAATTTTTTTCACAAAAACCGCCTTAGGGTTAAAAGTTCATTTTTCAGGTTTTTTTGAATCTGTTGCTTATTGTTTTGAGTGCTCAATCCGATATCTCCATGATCTAATCAATTAATGGATCTTCTTTGTGAACTGCATCGAACCCTGCTTTTTCAACGAGTGAGTTGATCAGGTAATACATGCAAGGCACTGCAAAAAGCATAAGCAGGGTAGACATTGCCAGCCCTCCGATAACCGCCCGGGCCATCGGACTCCAGGTTTCTGCACCGGCTCCAAGCTGCAGTGCAAGCGGCACCATGGCCAATATGGTTGTAAATGCTGTCATCAGAATGGGGCGAAGCCTTCGTCCCGCTCCGTTCACAATAGCATCGTGGCGATTTTGCCCGCGTGATTGCAAAATTTTGATGTAATCAATCATCACAATACCGTTATTAACCACAATACCGGTAAGCAGAACCAGGCCAACCATAGCCGTAACACTCACCGGGGTTGATGTAAACAGCAGCATAAGCAGTACTCCTGTGAGGGCAAGCGGAATGGTAACAATGATGATGAGCGGCTCAACCAGGCTTTCAAACTGAGAAGCCATTACCATATAGGTAAGTATACCCGCAATCATGAAAGCTATGAGAAGGAAACGGAATGATTCCTGCTGCTCTTCTGATGAACCACCCAGTTCGTAGCGATACCCTTCCGGCCAGTCGATAGCACTGAGTCTTTGGCTTGCCAGTTCTGTTGCTGAGCGCAGGTCGAGATCGCCTAGATCAGCTTCTACTTCAACCATTCGCTCCTGATTAACCCGCAGAATATTTGATGGCCCTGTGAATCTTGTGATGTTTGCCAGATTGCGAAGCGGCATCCACTCACCGCCGGGTGTTTGAATCTGTAAATCCTGAAGGGATGTGGATTGTGAACGATCCATTGGATCTACTTCAACCAATACTTCAAATTCAATACCCTGATCAACAAACGTTGTGGCCACCGAACCCTGAACGGAATTACTGAGTGCTGTTGCAACCTGAGATGTGGTCATTCCAACGCGGGCTATGCGTTCACGATCCATCTCCACACGAAGTTCCGGCCGTCCCTGATCTGCCGAGCTGAAAACGCTCACAATACCATCAATAGCTGAAAGTT
>SLJB01000036.1 GCA_007135335.1 Balneolaceae bacterium | reverse complement strand
CTCGGCGCGGACGATGACACCATTATTCCATTTGTAAATGCTTCAGCCATAGACAGTACATCGAGCTATTTTGCCTTCTCAACAGTGGATACCTCAGCCACCGAAAATGGATTCTTTGTAATAAACCTCAGAGAAGATGAACCCGTACCGCAAAAAATTCTTGGTTCCGAAAACGCCTTCTACGAAAACCTCACATGGGATCATTCACGCTCGCGTATTGCCTTTACAGCCGCACTGCTCGACACTTCAAACAGTTACAGGCCTCTTGATGCATCTATCATAACCTGGACAGCCTACGACGGCGAACCGGAAATCCTGCTTATGCCCGATGATGCGGAAGAGGGATACCGCCTGCGATCCAACAACAACCTGACCTGGACCTACGATGGTACGCGGCTTTTCTATGGTGTGAAGGAAGCCGCAATGGTTGAACTGGATGAAATTAAATCAGAAAAAGACACTGTTACTACAGAGAATCTGTACGATCTTGATCGCATACTCGCCGGTATGGAAGGCAAAGTGTGGCACTGGGATGACCCGCACGTGAAAACCCATGAAAAGCAGATTTGGAACAGCCGGAAAAACCATCTTTACACGGCCGTCTATCATTTGGATGAGGAGCGCTCTGTTCAACTTGCAACTACGGAAGTGCCGAATGTTTTAGTTGACCATCACACAGGCAAACTTCTCGGTTCATCCGATATTCCCTACGCAAAGTTGATAACCTGGGACGGCCGATACTCTGATTTTTACTTTGTGGATCAGCATTCCGGCGAGGCGGAACCGTTTATCAAAAAGCAGCGGTTTGGAGCCACTGTTTCACCCAACGGGAAATTTGCAGTCTGGTTTGATGGCACAGATTGGAAGTTACAATCTATGGAAAACGGACAGGTTCAGAATCTGACAGCTGAACTTAGTGTGTCCTTTGCCGACGAGGATAATGACCGACCGATGCCATCCGGTTCATACGGAATTGCCGGCTGGATTGGCGACGATGAGGCCGTTTTGATTTATGATAAGTTCGACATCTGGCAATTCAATACGTCAGACGGGAACCCTCTTTCTATAACCGACGGAGTTGGGCGCGATGAAATGCGAATCTTCAGAATTCATGATCTGGATCCGGATACACCCGCTTTCCGAGAAAACGAACAGTTGCTTCTTACGATGTATCACGACTGGGATAAAAACTACGGTTTCTACGAAGCTCAAATCGGTCGGACCGGCGTAACCCGTATTCTTGAAGAGGATAAACGATTTGATATTGTATCGCTTTCTGAAGAGAGTGATGCGATTCTGTTTACTCAACAAACCTATACAGAATATCCCAATTTATGGGTGGCGTCTGATCAGCGTTTCAGAAATCCGGTGCGCGTTTCAGATTTGCATCTCAACCTCACTGAAAATTATGCCTGGGGACGCGCCGAGCTCGTGGAGTGGCTCAATATGGATGGGCGAACCGTTCAGGGTATCCTCTACTACCCCGGCAACTATGAACCGGGCAAGCGTTACCCGGTATTCATCTATTACTATGAGCGATTTTCACAGCGGTTGTACGATTTTAATACACCGGTTACCAATCACCGCCCAAACATTGCGCAGTACACCAGCGACGGTTATGCCGTTTTCATGCCCGACATCTGGTTTGATGTACCCATCCCCGGGTATTCTGCCACCAAAAACCTGGTTCCCGGTGTACACAAATTGGTAGAGATGGGTATCGCCGATCCCGATGCAATCGGGCTTCACGGGCACTCCTGGAGCGGTTACCTTACGGCACAGGTTGTAACCCAAACCGATATTTTTGCTGCCGCTGTTGCCGGTGCACCGGTCAGTAATATGACCAGCGCGTACGGAGGCATTCGCTGGGGAACCGGCCTGGCGCGACAATTCCAGTACGAACAAACCCAAAGCCGCCTGGGAGTGAGCCTTTGGGAAAATCCCAATCCATACATCGAAAACTCACCTCTCTTTTATGCCGATCGCATCAATACTCCCCTGCTTTTTCAGCATGGTGATGCCGATGAAGCCGTGCCGTGGTATCAATCCATTGAACTCTATCTTGCCATGAGGCGGCTGGGCAAAGAGTCGGTTTTTCTGCATTATTACAACGAACCGCATCACCTTCGAAATCTTGCAAACCGTCTCGACTATGCCATCAAGATGAAGGAGTATATGGATCACTATCTGAAAGGCGAGCCTGCACCGGCCTGGATAACGGATGGTGTGCCATACAGGGGTGATTAACTATTTTGATCTCCGGTTGCTATAGTCACTGTGTTCACTCCTTCGATATCAGCCGTATCAACGTTACTGATGCTGAAATTGTAGTATGCGTTTCCACAGATTAAGCCATAGGTATTCCTTCTGGAAAATCTGTGGTACCAAACGCTGCTGTGCTTGGCGGCACTAATAATGAACCATGACTTTTACCCTGCACCGGGAACTTTAATCACAAATCCTGCACTACAGCACTTTGCCTAATTTTGTTTGCCGGACTGCTAATTGGTAATACCCATGATAAATTCACGGCTTTTCGGCACCCTGGCAACCACGTCTTCTGTTTCATCTTCGATGTACATGTATTCGATTGCAGAGTCTTGTGCAGCGCGTAAAAACGCCTCAAAATCAATCTGTCCGGTTCCCAGCGGCACATCATATTCGCGGGGTGCTCCGCCCGAATAGTTGTGCTCTGCTCCGTGCACAAGATCTTTCAGATGAACAAGCCTGAACCGGTCAGGGTATTTTTTCAGCAGTTCAACGGGGTCATGCCCGGGATGGGCTACCCAAAACGTATCTAATTCGTAATGTACATAGTTGGGGTTGGTATTATCCATCAAATAATCGAAAAGTGTGCCTCCTTCGTACGGGCGAAATTCATAACCATGATTGTGATAGGCAAAGAAAAGGCCTGACTCTTTTAACCTCTCTCCTGCCTGGTTAAAATCTGCAGCTGCACGCCTGGCATCTTCAATATCGAACGGGGCTTCATGTGAAATCCAGGCCACACGTACATATTTTGCCCCGAGAGTGCGGGCTGCTCTTGCCACTTCATCTGTGTCATTCACCAACGCGTCATAACTAACTCCGTAGGATGTGCAAATAAGATCTCTCTCATCGAGCATCTGTTTCATATCCTCGGGGCTGTAACCAAACAGATTTGAAAATTCAATATTCCTGAACCCCATCTCTCTGAGCATATCGAGCGTTTGGGGAACATCTTCCTGAAATTGATACCTGAAAGTGTAGGAAACAACTCCCGGATCGGGTAATAGAGATTCTCCCTGATCAGATTGGGCGGAAAGAGTCAGGGCATTCAGGCCGGATAAAAATAGGATAACGGTCAAAAAAACTATACATCGATTAATCATGAGTCGGTGTTTAAAAATTATACGGGCTTAAAGCCTGCGGCAAATTAGTGAATTTAATGTGAAGAGTTCGAACCCTTAACATACCAAATTTTTCGAATGCTATACGACAGTGGTTTGTTTTCTATATTGAATGTAATAACAATAAAAAATGAAAATTATGATCTGGAAGATATATCTATCCGGAGAGATCCATTCTGACTGGAGAAATGAAATCAAAGAACTGATCGAAAACGCGGATCTGCCGATAGAACTCTCAGCTCCGGTTACAGACCATGCCGCAAGTGATAATATTGGCACAGAAATTTTAGGCGAAGAGGCAAATGATTTCTGGAAAGATCACAAGGGAGCGAAAATCAATGCCATTCGAACGCGCACCCTTATTGAACAGGCCGATATCGTTGTAGTGAAATTCGGAGAAAAATATCGGCAGTGGAATGCCGCCTTCGATGCCGGTTATGCGAGTGCGCTGGGCAAGAAATTAATTGTGATGCATCCTGAAGATTTCACACATGCCCTCAAAGAGTTGGATGCAACAGCTCTTGCGATAACCCGTAACCCTGAGCAGGTTGTAGAGATTTTGAGTTACGTTACGGTAAAGAAATAGAGGCTGAGAGCACTATTGAAGAGTGAGCCGGTGATCGTAACTTGGCGGCTTAGAGCGAATTTGAACCCGGAGATTAGACACGGTCATGTGGGTATTTAAAGATCAATATCTTTCCGACCTGCAACTCTAAGATTGAGAATGAGTGCCTCATTATCTTTGATTTGGCATACAATTCGATTGGCACCCACACAATAACACCTAAGCCCTCTGATCCTTCCTTCTAATGAGCTTCCTGTTTCTCTTGGATCCTTGCTGCCGGTAAGGTTTTCCGATATCCACGTCAAATGCCTTTTTTGTGTTACCCGATCCAGCTTTCGCAGTCTTTTCTGTGCCCGATGATCAGGGCATACCATTAGCTGAAATACAGAGCAGATAACCCCTCTGTTTTAGACCCTTCCTTTTAATACTGAGTTATCTTACTGCACAAAGAGTTTTACATAATTGAAAACTAACTTACATTATAAGATTGAGATGTAGCCAATAGCTTTATGAACCATTAATCCATCATTCAATATTTGACTTTATGAGCTCAACAATTTTTAAAAGTGAAGAAGCTCAACACAGAATGGCTGATTGGTATCAGCGATTTCTTCACCGCGCAGATATTGAAACAACATCTATTGAAGTAACCACATCATATGGGGTTAATCATCTGCTTACCGCAGGTGATCCTTCAAAAACGCCGCTTGTTTGCCTGCACTCAATGCTCACCAGTTCAGCACACTTGCTTTCTGAAATCGCATCTCTGGCTGAATCGTTTTATCTGATCCTGCCAGATATGCCCGGGCAATCTGTTAAAGGGCTGCCTCTCCGGCTTTCATATAAAGACAATTCCCATGCAAAATGGCTCAGGGAAATTCTGGATGCACTTAATCTGGGACGGGCTCATTTTTTGGGAGTAAGCCTTGGTGGTTTTGTGGCACGCCAGTTTGCATCTGCATGGCCTGACCGGGTTCAGACCCTCACTCTTCTTGTACCGGCAGGAATCGTACAGGGGTCAGTGGTTTTAGGTTTGGCAAAAATGGCCGGACCTATGATTCTTTATAAAATACAACCAAACGAAAAAAGACTTCGGAAGGTTGTTGATCCCCTCTTAACGACCTGGGATACTGACTGGGCAAATTATCTGGCCGACACATTTAATGATTTCAAGCCAAATTACAAAATACCTCCTCTTGCATCGGATCATGAACTTCAAAAACTCTCCATGCCTGTCCTTTTCATTGTGGCGGAGAAAGATATTTCTTTCCCCGGTCTCCAAATGATTCAGCGGGTGGAGGGGCTCGTTCCATTTGCACAAACAGAGTTACTTAAAGACAGCAAGCACTCTCCACCTACTACTCCAGAGTTCAGACAATGGTTACGCAGCCGCGTTGAGAAGTTTGTAAACACTATTCAGCCCGTTTCTTAAACCTTAGGAAGATGACGTCTAATACAAATTCGAATTCCAAATCAAGGCTCCGCAAAATCATCTTCCGCAGTTTAGCTATCCTTGGGGTAATTGCGGTTTTTATAGTTCTATCACTGCTCATAGTCTATGAAGTACGCTATGAAGTTCCACAAATAGCTCCACAGATCTCTCAATTTTCGTTTATGGAAACAGAGGATGTTCCGCAGGGCAGCCCGGTACTCTTGCCTGTACCGAAACAGATGGTGGCCGGCTCCGGTTCGTTTACCATGCCGGCTCAGATCCGGTTTGAATCACCGGCAGATGTGCAATCACTGATTGAAAGTGCCCTTTTAAGGTTTGCCAACATTGAGTCATCTGCCGGTTCAGCAAATGTGGCCATCCGGGTTCAGCAAGATAGTGGGCTGCCACGGCAGGGGTACCGGCTGATCATCAGCCCAAATGGTATTTCCATCGCCTATGCCGACCGCGCAGGTCTCTATTATGGCCTTAATACGCTGGGACAGATTCATTCACAACTGGATGGGCGCCTGCCGTCGATGACGATCAACGACTGGCCTGATCTGGAAATTCGGGGTGCCATGCTCGATATTTCCCGGGATAAAATTCCAACCATGGAGACACTCCACGAGATCATAGAGATGCTCGCCCTCTTGAGATACAACCATTTGCAGCTCTATGTAGAAGGGTTCTCTTTTGCATATCCAACTTTTCGTGAATTGTGGGAAGAGACCGAAACTCCGGTTACTGGGCAAGAGATGCAGGAATTGGAACAGTTTGCTGCAGAGCGGTTGATTGAACTGGTTCCAAACCAAAATCTGCTGGGCCATATGAGCGCCTGGCTGGAAACCGATCGGTTTGCTCACCTGGCCGAATGTCCGGACGGGTATATGCTTATGGGCCTGATGGAGCATAACTCAACGCTGGACTTGTCGAACCCGGAAAGTTATGAATTGGTCGAACAGATGCTGGACGATATGCTCCCCTATTTCAGTTCACGCTATTTTAATGCCAATCTTGATGAACCGTTTGAATTGGGACAGTGCAATACCCGTGAACTCGCTGAAGAACGGGGCGGGGCCGGCTTTCTCTATCTTGATTTCCTGAAAAGGCTCAACAGCGATGTGCGGAACAAACATGACCGGCAGATGATGATCTGGGGCGATATCGTAGCGAAACATCCTGAAATCATTCCCGAAATACCGGAGGATATTATTCTGATTGAGTGGGGTTATGAATCGTTTCATCCGTTTGATGCACATACTGAACGAATTGCAGAGGCCGGGTTGCCATTTTTGGTAGCACCGGGAACCAGCAGCTGGACCACCTTCACCGGCCGCACCGATAACATGATGGGCAATATTGATATTGCCGTTGATGCTGCACTGGCTCACGGCGGACTCGGAATGCTGCTGACAGATTGGGGAGATATGGGGCATTGGCAATACTGGCCGGTTAGCTGGG
>SLJB01000119.1 GCA_007135335.1 Balneolaceae bacterium | reverse complement strand
TTCTGTTTTGTATCATACATTCCTTTTAAATAACCAAATCCAGCCATGAACCGTCTCGCAAACGAAAAATCCCCCTACCTGCTTCAGCATAAAGATAATCCCGTGGATTGGTACCCGTGGTGTGATGAGGCTTTTGAGAAGGCAAAAAAAGAGGATAAACCGGTCTTCCTCTCCATTGGCTACGCCACCTGCCACTGGTGCCATGTGATGGAGCACGAGAGTTTTGAGGATGAAACCGTTGCTCATCTAATGAATGATGCGTTCGTCAATATCAAAGTAGACCGCGAGGAGCGGCCCGATATCGATCATACCTACATGACCGTTTGCCAGATGCTGACCGGCCACGGCGGCTGGCCCCTCACCATCGTAATGACCCCGGACAAAGAGCCATTCTATGCGGCCACCTACCTCCCCAAGCAGTCGCGGCCAAACCGCATCGGGATGCTCGATTTTGTACCGGCTATCAAAAAAGCGTGGACAACAGACCGTGAAAATATAATGGCCTCGGTAGGGCGTATCAAAGAAGGTTTCGGCAAAACCCTGGAGATGGGCAAGAGCGAGGCCGATCTTCGGGAATCGGTTATCGGAGATGCAAGGGATTCACTGGCTGCTCGCTTCGACCGGGCTGATGGAGGATTTGGCTCTGCCCCAAAATTTCCATCGCCACACAATCTTCTCTTTCTGCTAAAAAGAGCCCGCAAAACCGAAAGTGAACAAGATCTGGAAATGGTGCGGCTCACTCTTGAAAAGATGCGGCTTGGCGGCCTGTGGGATCACGTAGGTTTCGGTTTCCATCGCTACTCGACGGATGCGAAATGGCTTCTCCCCCATTTTGAGAAGATGCTGTACGACCAGGCTATGCTTCTGCTTGCTTACAGCGAAGGATGGGCAGCCACGGGAGATCCGCTTTTCAAACAGACCGCTTATGAAATTGTAAACTATCTGGAAGAGTGCCTCACCTCACCCGAAGGTGCATTTTATTCTGCCGAAGATGCCGACAGTGAAGGCGAAGAGGGTAAATTTTATGTGTGGACAGAAAAAGAGATCCTTGAAATTCTAAGCCCGGAAGGTGCGGATTATTTTCTGTCTGCATATAATTTCAAACCGGAAGGAAATTTTCGGGATGAAGCAACGCACGAATTGACGGGAAAAAATATCCCGCATCTCAACAAACCTATTCCTGAAAGTGATGCAGCCAACACTGAAGCGCTGCTCACCAAACTGAGAAAAGAACGGGGAAAGCGGATTCGTCCGCTGCTGGATGATAAAATCCTGACCGACTGGAACGGCCTGATCATTGCCGCACTTGCCCGGGCAGGGGTGCTATTTAACGATTCAAAACTCATTCAGAAAGCAGAAACCGCCTGGAGTGTGATTGAAAAGCACTGTTATTCTGAGGAAACCTTACTCCACCGTCTCAAAGACGAATCTGCCGAAATCACCGGAATGGCGGATGATTATGCATTCTCCATTTGGGGCCTGATTGAGCTTTACAACGCCACCTTCAATCCGCACTATCTCGGGAGAGCCATCTCACTGCAAAAAACGTTTGATGAGAAATTTTACGACAGCGAACATGGCGGCTACTTTTTCACGGCCGATGATGCCGAAGTACTGCTGGGCCGCCAGAAAGAGATTTATGACGGTGCCCTCCCATCGTCCAATTCTGCAGCCGCGATGAATGGTCTGCGCTTATCGAGATTAACATCCGTGCCTCAATTTGAAGAAAAATCACGTGGAGTTTTTAAAACGTTTTCAGGACAGATTGAAGACTCTCCTTCCGGTTATACCTTTGCCCTTCTTACGTATGATTTATTTCTGGGTAATTCGATAGAGATTGTGATAACCGCTGAAAAACAGGACGAAATAACCACTAAACTTATCAACACTTGCCGGAACCATGCGGATTCATCCACGGCAATCCTGCTCAAAACAGAAGAAACCGCTATCCGTCTCGATGCCATCGCTCCTTTTTTAAAGAATTATCCCATCAGCAAATACCCGGCTGTCTATGTGTGCAGAAGTTTTGAATGTGAGGCGCCCGTTTATACTGTTGCAGAGGTTGAGAGTATACTATCGTAATAAGTACTCAGAGCCTGAGTTCGATTCTTAAATTTATCGGAGATCACCAGAAGCAGACCAACATGGAGCGTCATCTCGTGCTCGATGCCATCATTTTTCTGAGCGCACGGCGAAATCTCCTAATTTTAATACAGTCATGGGATGCCGGATCGGAGTCCGGCATGACGGCACTGATGAAGTAATTCTTTGTAAACTTATTTTCTGTTGAACTCTTTATAATTAAAGAGTAACGTTAACAGACTTAAGAAAAGTCGTTTACATACTTCAATTCATCATTACTTTCTACCATAAACCCACTGTATCTATGACTAAAAATGAGAACGGTACCGTTAGCTACGCTGTAAACAATCAAATTGGAACTATTGAGTTTTACCACCCAAAGGGAAACTCTTTGCCGGGTTCACTGCTGCGTGAACTTGCTAAAACCATTCATCAGGCCGGTGTAGACGATGAAACTCAGGTTCTTGTATTAAAAAGCAGCGGTGAAGGAGCATTTTGTGCCGGTGCTTCGTTTGATGAACTGAACGCTATCCGCGATCTCGACGAAGGTAAGGAGTTTTTTATGGGGTTTGCCAATGTGATAAACGCCATGCGAACCTGCCCGAAAATTATAATCGCGCGCGTTCACGGGAAAACTGTGGGGGGTGGAATTGGCCTAATCGCAGCATCAGATTTTATTGTGGCCTCTAACTCTGCGTCCGTCAAACTCAGTGAGCTCTCTCTTGGAATCGGACCTTTTGTAGTGGGACCGGCTGTTGGGCGTAAACTGGGTGTGGCTGCATTTTCTACCCTCGCACTGGATGCAGATACCTGGTACAGCGCTGATTGGGCATTGAACCATGGCCTGTTTAATAAGCTTACAAATTCAATTGCCGAACTTGACACAGAAATTCTCAGGCTCTCTGAAAATCTTGCGAAAAGCAATCCTGAAGCACTCACACACATGAAAGAAATTTTCTGGCAGGCAACAGGCCACTGGGGCGCAACTCTTGAGCAGCGTGCCGAAATCAGCGGCAAACTTGTACTATCTGATTATACGAAAGAGACCCTCAACAAATTCAGAGAGAAAAAGTAGATCAACGTGTACGGGTCTGATTTACTTTTGCGGTGCTTTTTCTGATCACCAGCTTTGGCTTAAGATTTACCTGTTCTGCTTTTTTTGATTTATTCTGAATACGATCGATCAGTAGCCGGGCTGCTTTTTCCCCTTTACCATAGGTTGGCTGTGCAATAGTTGTGAGAGGCGGAATGAGATACCTTGAAATCGGCAGGCCATCAAATCCAACAACTGAAAATTGTTCGGGTACTGAAATATTGTTTTCATACAGAGCCAGTAAAGCGCCCATTGCTATCGTATCACTTGCACAGAAAAGCGCCGTCATTTCAGGAAATTTTTTCGCCCAACGGTTCATTGTACGGAGTCCGTCGTGCTGCGTATAGCTACCTACCGCAGTAAATTCAGAATTCGGCTGAATTCCGGCCTCATTCAGTGCGTTGGTGTATCCTCTTAATCTGTGTTCTGTTTCCTGAACATTCTGATCCCCGAAAATTCCTCCGATATTTTCATGCCCGAGATCAATCAGATATTTTACAGCTTTATATGTACCCTCATAATTGTTCACATCAACGGAACAAATATCAGGATAATCGGGATTGTGGCCAACCAATACAATGGGGATCTCTTTTTCAGAAAGTTTTTTAACTGTGAATTCGGTTACCTCTTCATTAAGACAGATAATGCCATCGAGATGATGTTCATTTAGAAGATGCTCATGGAGTTCGTCTGTCATTGAAGATGAATAGAACGAAAGACTTACATAATAGCCTCTGCGAATGCACTCTTCAAAAATACCCAGATAAAGCAGAGACCAGTACCCGTTACCCAGGCTCTCCTCACCAATTCGGCTGGTTAGCACACCAATCTGGTAGGTACTGCGTGTTGCAAGACTTCTCGCAACCGTATTAGGGCGATAGTTATATTTCTCAACAATTTCTAATACACGCTGCTTAGCCTCCTCGCTTACATTCGGATGATTGTTTAAAACCCGTGACACAACTGAACGCGATACGTGAGCCAGTTTTGCAACTTTATCTATGTTTAGTTTTTCCATATAGTCTTACAGCAAAGTTCTTCCCATAATAGAACATCGTGCAAATAAGTGTTGTTTAATTTTTGTGCATCATCAGTTGCTGTTTACTGATACCGACACGGTTCTGCCTTTCCGGCCGGCTGAATTGAAAACAGCTGCTTTTACGATTTCAACTCCATTTACATCAACAGGTGTACTATAGATGGGCGAGTTTGAGTCAGGTTCTGATCCATTCAGTTCATATCGAATAGTTAATCCGGGAAATGGATTATTTGCAACCACTCTTCCATCGCGTATTTCCATACCGGGAACCGGTATTCTGTAGTTGATGGAATTGAAATATGAATCAAGGCGATTCAATTCAAGCTGCCCGATTCTGTTGGCAAACTCGTTCCAGGCTTCATCCCTTGCAACTGTCATCTCATCGAATCTCTCATGTGCTGCCCAGGCAGCATCACCAACCCATGCCCTTTCTGCGAGACCTATCAAACGGGGATAAATCATATAATCCATCCGGCCGGGCTGGTTTACGGTTTCTGTCCAAAGCTGTCCCTGAAGACCCAGAATGTTTTCACGCCCCTGGTCCGTGAGCCGAATCGCATCATCGAAATAACCGGGATCAATCGGGTTACCGTAACTGTCGGCAATTGCATTTCGATAGAGATTTGTTGGGATGAAAGAGTAGGGATCTTTCGTATCAAACATGGCTGCCCAGTAGAAACCGGGTTCTTCCCAATGCTTGTTATAAGCAAAGTCAAAATAGAAGTTTGAAGCGTGCGACATGATAATTTCATAACCCATATTTGCAAGAGCATAGGCATAATCTTCGGTACCCGATCCCCAGATATTGGACCAAATATGCGGAATCATGGTGCCGGCGAAATCAGGATTGGGTGTTTTCGCCTCTCCATGAGGCTCTCCCATAAATGCAATTTCTTCCCAGCCTGCCATCTGCAGTCCGCGCTCCGCAAGCATATCTCTCAGCTTCCCAAAAAAGTGCACTTGCAGGGCTTGCGTGTCCTCAATTTCATTCTCTTCCATGTAGATTGTACATGCCGGTGAGCGTTGCCACACTCCAGCCGGCACCTCATCACCGCCAATGTGAACCGTATTCAGAGGTGCACCTGCTGCCCTGTGCATGGCTTCAACTTCATCAATAACCAAATCCAAAAACCGATAAGATGATTCAAGGCAAACATTAATCACATTATCATTAAAATTCTGAATGGATCGATATTCAGATTCATCACCAACTTCATCCAGCCTGTACTCATTTGCGCCCTCTTCATCACCGGCTTCCGTCAGCCTGTTCGCGCGGGCTTTCATGGCCACAATAGCAGCCCTTGCATGCCCCGGCACATCAATTTCAGGAATCACCTCGATGTGGCGATCTGTTGCGTAACGCAAAATTTCAATGTACTGATCGCGAGAATACCAGCCGCTGCCAAAAGAACCTCCGCCGGGAGTGGGATCAGGACCGGAGCCATATGAGGGTATCAGATAGTTCTCTTCTGATTCTGTATGTCCCCGTCTTCCTCCGATTGTAGTCAGCTCCGGAAGCTGTTCAATTTCCAGTCTCCAGCCTTCATCATCAGTCAGATGAAAATGGAATTTGTTCATTTTATACATAGCCATCACATCAAGCAGCTGCAGTACACTCTGCATTGGCTGAAAATTTCGTGAAACATCCAGATGCATTCCTCTATATCCATAAGCCGGTTCATCTTCAATGCGTGCGGCAGATATGATCAGCTCATCCGGATTCTCTGTCTCAATCATCGCTCTGAGAGTCTGTATTCCGTAAAACATTCCGGGGCGTTCGGCAGCTTTTAAATGAACAGACTCTTCGGTTACATCAAGCCGGTACGCCTCACTGTTGTTGATTGAATTATCCGGCTCCAAATAAAATCCGGTACCGTCCCATTCACCTTGCAGAAGCTGTACCGATACGTGTATATTGCTAAAAGCCGAAAGATAGGTTTCGAGTATTCCGGCTTCATGACTAAAATTTTCATGATAATAGATGTTCTGATTTCCACTCAGCAAAAAAGCCCCTTCCCCCGGCTGATACGAAACAGGTGTAGGTGTTATCCGGCTTACCTGATCGGGAGGAAGTAAGCTGAGATATTCATTCTTTTTAAAATCACTTTCGGGAGTGGGCACCTCTACAAAATCACCCTCAGAGCGGTTTACCTGCTCATCCCTCTCAAAGGGTTTTACATGTACAGAGTCCACAGTTTTAATCAGGCCATCATCAAACACAAAATAGAAACCCTGTGGCGCATCACTTGCTTTGATGGAAAAAAAGCGTCCCAAATACTCAATTTCTCTGCTTTCACCGGGTTCAATGGCTGAAAAATTTTCGGTTGGAGTGATTTTGAAAAAATCGCCGTTGATGAGTTCCAGCTGAAAATCAGGCAGGAGACTTTCAGCCACAAGCGGCCGGATGGAGTTAAAATAGAGCGACCAGCCACTGGCGGACAGAGCATCATCAGATTGATTATGAATCGTCAAAACTGCTCTGAAATTGTTATCAGGTTCATAGTTGGAGAGCAGCTCCCAATCCATCTCAATGCCGGATGTTTCGCCGGCCAGCCGATAGGTTCCGAGATCCATTTCGGATTCCTGCTGATCACATGAGGTCAAAACAAAAAACAGAAGTAAAAGAAGTGATGTAGAAAAGGTTTTTTGCAGAATATTCATAGCTGGTAATTTTTGGTTGACATCTGCGAAGGTAAGTTACGTTTGTCAGACGGTTTCCCTACGCAGATCCTTCAGTTTATGCCACATCATGGCC
>SLJB01000310.1 GCA_007135335.1 Balneolaceae bacterium | reverse complement strand
GTTGCCCGGGGAGGATTCGAACCCCCACTGACTGGACCAAAACCAGCTGTCCTGCCATTAGACGACCGGGCAATTGTCGGTTTATTGACAGACACCAAAGATAGAGAGAGATAAGAAATCAATCAAGAACGAATTGCACTTTTGAACACCTCGCATCGATGGCAATTTCTTTCACTGCAATATCGCTTGTAATGATGAGCCAGACCAAGTTTATGATTACAATTTTCCAGACTGAACCCGGCATGGCTGAACGGTTTTTTTATCTCTTCAGGAACAATCTGAGAACCATCAAGCCACAAATCTCTTGCTGATGATTTAAGGCCATCGAAATGCAATAGATCACCAAGCAGATACATAGCCGGTAAAAAGTTTGTGTAGAAAATTAAATCACTCGTACGCTTCCCTGCACTATTTATCGGAGAAACTTCCTGTACAATTGAATTCCATACAATCCCCGGCTTTTCCAAAAAAAGCCCGAACGGAGCTTGTAAGATGGCATAACAAAGAGCTGCAGCCTGAACCACTCGTTTCGCAGGCCGGCCGGCTGGCCGCATCCCGGTATCTATCCATACGATTGAGGAGTTATCAAACGCTGACTTTTCAGCCTCCCGGATAAAATCATCAACTGTTTGATTTTTTAATCCCTTTTGCATTAGAAAATCACACAGCTGTAACATCGATTCTCTGTTGCCGGGAATTCCAAAAGTACTGAACATCTGCCTGATAAACGACCACTTCCAGGCTTCAGAAATTGGGCGATCTGCCGGATAACCGGCCAAAATCTCTTTTACTTTATATTCAAAATACTGGCCATGAGCTTTACGTATTTGAGCGTCAAAAGCTCTTTGATTAGCAAATGTTATCTGCCCGCCACACGGAAGTTGCTTCGATTTTTTAAGAATCAGCAGCTTCTGCAGGCTTTTATGCAGACGTGTTTTCAGACTGAGTGTGTACAAGCTCGCACCCGCCTTGGTTTTTGGATGAGAACGGTTCTCATCGGAATAGACCACGTGCAGAATTACATTATTATAATTAGGATCCAGATGATGCTTGTGACGCAGCCAGTCTTCTGATGATTTGTGAATTTCAACAGAACCGTGCCATTGAACCCCATCAATAATGAGCTGTGCTTGTAAAAAATCGGGCCCGGCACCATGATTAAGATACCCGGTACCTGCAATGATCAGTGATTTCCCACAATCTGTTTGCAACCCGCTGCAATCAAACTCAAGTTGCTGCCAAATCCACTGAAACAAATTCTCGTGATATGAAGAGTAATCACTATCCATTCATAACAACATCTTCTTGGCTCATCGATAGACCTTCAGTAGCTTTGTATAGATCCGGAATAGGATCTCTTAGTTGTTTACGTACTTTCCCCGATACATTTCGCACATGCTTACTGCTTTTCAGTTTCATGGCGCGGCTTTGCCTTCGTGCATTCTCCTGAATACCCTCAAGTTTAGTTAGAAATTGTTCAATATTTCTTGTGCGTTTAATGGGAGCCAGCGCATATCCTGCAGCTAAACCGGCAACAAATCCGGCACCGGCAAGCACTGCGTACTTTGATTTGTGTTTCATACTATTCCTCTTTTTTTGTTACTGTAATATAACGCTTTACATTCTCTTCTGTTTTATCGAATCAATATTTTGCACGACTCTTTGTTTTCAGTACTCCGATATAAAAAATCCTGTGCATTTTGTATTTTTAACGTACTCTTACCAATAAAACAAAAATGATGATACTTCTCGACAAAAATAGAATTGAACGTACTTTAAAACGAATGGCCTACCAAATTCTGGAAGAGACAAAAGGCCATCCGATCACACTTGTAGGATTGAACATTCGGGGTTATGCTGTAGCACTTCGGCTTAAAAAACATCTTGTTGCCATTCAGGAGTCTGACGTCCCTCTCTTTCAGGTTAAGGCAGAGAGCGATACGTCTGTTCAATTTTCAAAAAATCTGAACGAAAATAATGTTCTTGTACTTGTAGATGATGTTATTTTCAGCGGGGGAACTATGTTCAATACCATCCGAAAAATTCCGGATTTATCGGTTTTCAATAAAATTTTGCTCACTGTACTTGTTGATCGCGGGCATAGAAAATACCCCTTGCTGGCAGGTGTGGTAGGAGTTCACGCCCCTACTAAACTGAATGAACATGTTGAACTTACACTTGAAAATAACGAACCGAAAGACTTAGTTTTGATTCAAAACAACAAATAACAGACTACACATGAAGCAATATTTAATTCTATTCTCAGTACTGTTTCTTCTGACTGAGCTCTCCTTCGGGCAAGATTCCATTGCTATACCGGATACACTTCAGGGCCGCAGCACATCGTGGACAGTGGGCATAAACGGCTCACAAGCATCATACTCGAACTGGTCGCAGGGTGGTGTGAATAATATTGCAGCCACCGGACGCTCCACACTCACAATTGCCTATAAAAAAGATCGCTTCGCTTACGGTTTTTTAGTTGATACCCGTTACGGAAAAACTCAGATTCAAAATGAGGGAAACCGAAAGATTGATGATCGTTTGTACATCAAAAACAGATTTTTATATGATCTGGGTGAGGATGAGTCTGACTTTAAAGCGTATGCCAATATCAGAATCAGAACACAATTTGATAAAGGCTTTAACTACGGTGGGGGCCCTGACGGTGAAGATCTCCTGATCTCAAGTTTTATGGCACCGGGTTATTTCAGCCAGGATGTCGGTATTGCGTACGTTCCATCCGATAATTTTACGTTTGAAGCCGGTCTGGGCCTGCAGCAAACCTTTGTACGGGACGAAAATCTGGGCCCGTCGTACGGCCTCGATGACGGTGACCGTTTTAAATCAGAGGTTGGTTTTACTGTGGGTTCCGGTTTTAATGCCGAGATTGCCAGCAATGTTGAATTTTCAACAAGCATCAACGCATTCAAAGCTTTTGGCAAGTCTGTTAGCAGTACTGATGTATACTTCTCGAATAAGCTAATCGGCCGCATTAACAATTACATGAATGCCTCACTTAATTTCGACCTGGTCTATGATGATGATTTTTCAGACAGAATTCAGGTTGCACAGGTTCTCTCCATGGGTATTTCGTTCACACTTCGATAACACATTTGAATAATTACTCACAATATCTGCCCCTGCTCAAAATATCCCTTCAGAAACTTGATAACTGGAGGGATGGTTATGGAGCAGACCACCAAACTGATTTTATAGAACACTTGGAGAAGAGTTCCATACAAAGTGTTCTTGACGAGCTCGCAGAAAAATTGCAGGGTAATTATCCCTTCCATCATCCACAATACGCGGGTCAAATGCTGAAACCCCCGCACCCGGTAGCCTGGCTGGCCTACTCCCTGGCTATGACCATCAATCCGAACAATCATGCACTTGATGGAGGCCCACCAACCTCCGAGATGGAAAAAGAGGTTGTGAATCTAATTGCAGCAATGGCAGGGTATGAAAACAATTATCTGGGGCATCTCACCTCCGGCGGCACCATTGCAAACCTGGAGGCTCTCTTTATTGCAAGGGAAATTCACCCTGATAAATCTATTGCAGCTACAGCCAATGCACACTATACACACAAAAGAATGTGCAGGATACTGAACTGCAACTTTTTGGAAATTCCTGTAGATCAGCATGGAATTCCGGATCTTTCATTTATTGAAACACATGCCGAAGAGATAGGCACATTGGTTGTAACACTCGGAACCACCGGCCTCGGAATTATTGAACCGCTTGATGAGCTGATGAATCTCTCACATAAATATGGCTTCAGAGTCCACGCAGATGCGGCTTACGGTGGATTCTTTAAATTGATAGAAAACGAACTCCCCTCAGAAAAGCACTGGAAAAAGCTGTCGGAATGCGATAGCGTGGTTATTGATCCGCATAAACACGGTTTACAGCCGTACGGTTGCGGAGCGATACTTTTTAAAGATGCCTCCGTCGGGAAATATTATAAGCACGATTCTCCATACACCTATTTCACATCTGATGATCTCCATTTGGGTGAAATCAGTATCGAGTGTTCCCGCGCCGGAGCTGCTGCTGCTGCATTATGGGCAACCTTGCAGATGCTGCCTCTTACATCAAACGGACTTGGTGAGATTCTGCGTAAAACAAGATCAGCGGCTGTTACTTTTGCAGGCCTGCTTCAAAACCGGCCTGATTGGCAACTCTATAACACACCTGAACTCGATATCACCGGATATTTTAAAGTACCCGAATCGGGAACAATCAGTGAACTGAACAAACAGAGCAAACATATCTTTTCAGCCGGCATGAAGAATAGAGATACCGGTTTTCACCTTAGCCTGTTTAAAGTAAAGGCTGAAGATTTTGTAAAAAAATTCCCTGACTATAGAGCCGATGTGCCGGAAGCTGTTCTGCTGCGAAGTGTCTTTATGAAAGAAGAGCACGAAGGTTTTGTTGAAGAACTTACAGATCGAATTTTTTCTGCCTGAAATGTCAGAGTTTTAATTCAAAGGCTGAATTTTCTGACTGAAACCGGAACGGATCAAGCTGATTTGCCATCGCGAAGAACGATTTTGCTTCACCCTGCTCATCACTGTTTTTATAAATCTCACCGGCCAGATAAAACAGATCAGGGTTGGTAGGGTACATTTCAAGCAGTTTATTAAGTAGTGGAACGGCTTCATCAAACTCTTTTTCAGCAACCTTAATTTTCAGCTTATACATCTCAAATATAGCGTGTGGCTTCTCTGCTTTATCTATATAGTGTATACAGCGTGAAAAGATATTTTTTCTGAAATAGTAGTTAACAAACAGTATCAGCAGAGAAATATCCGGTGTAACCTCTTCGATTCGGTCCTCAAGAGTTCTGAGAATTTCTCTCTCATCCGCTATAAGAAGCGTTAGTACAATGGTTATCATCTCATCATCTGTCCATTTTCCTCTCAAAATTTCCGTTCTCACTTCACTGGTCAAATAACTATTGATAATATCCATCCAATCCGAACCCGGTTCCATTGGGTTGTCTGGCGCACCCAGCCCGCGAAAACGCTCTGGATGTGTTCCCTGAACGGGCATACTCAACTCGCGATCGTTGTCCCATTTTTCGTAAAAGCGAGCCCGATTTTTCCATTTCAGCTCAGGATTAAGATCGAGGCCCATCATCTTGGTGGTACTGCCTCTTCTGTGCTCAACCTCGGTATGCCGGGTTACCACAATAGTTAGCTCTGCTTCGATAATCTGGCGGCAGAAATCCTCCATATCGAAGAAACAGAGCCTGTATCCTTCATCAAAACTCAAATTATGGTCTGCCTTTATCATAAAGCAGCAGCTGTCAACCCGATCTGCAGGCACCAATTTTTGTTCCGGAATCAGATCAGAATCTTTTCTCTGCGCCTGCACATTCGTTGTATTTAAAATAGGAGCCGTTAATGCCGTATCCTCAGAAAACCTGAAAGCATTGATCAGTGCATCTACACTCTCTTTTCCTAGGCGAACATCGTTATGCATCACAAGAATAAATTCGCCTGAAGCAGCTTCGATCCCCTGATTTACGGAAGCAGAAAACCCCCGGTTTGCAGGATTTGTGATGACATTTATATTCAGAAACCCGCTATTCTTCAGCTGCCCAAGATAATCGAAAGTATCATCTATACTGGCATTATCAACAATAATAAGTTCAGTTGTTCTCGAATCAACAGCCTCTTCAAGGTGAATAAGGGCGTTTTCAAGCAGTGATTTTCCATGGCCGGTTGTCGGGATTACTATAGAAACTTTTACCTGGTTTCCTTCAGGTTCATTTTCCTCTTGATCTGCATATTCTTCCGGCTGCTCCAAAACAGTCTCTGCAGCTTCTTCCGTTTTTTCCTCTACCCGATGGATCTCTTTACCGGCACCCTTAACCGCTTCCTGTTTGCTTTCTATCTGCTCTTCATTTTGCAGTTTCTGTAGTGAGTGCTTCAGTTCAGACGCCTCCACATGGCGTCGTAATTTTTCAAGAGATGAAATTTTGATACGGCTGCCTTCGTGATGATTCGGATTCCGCTTTAAAAACTTGTTGATCAGTTCCAGAGATTTGTTGGAATCTCCTCCCTGTAATTCCCTTCGTGCCTGGAACAGAAGTTCATCATCCGTTACCCTGCTGTTTAATCGGGACTGGCTTTCAGCGAGATTTTCAATAATTAGTTTTCGCTCATCTTCATCTTCTGTAACTCTGAGCGCCGTGTAGAGCATCTCCTGCAGATCGGGAAGGTTTGCATGACGTGACTGATCGTCCCCCACTACAAAAAACGGGTCTGTTTTGTACCACACATTTTCATCTGCCAGGCGCAATGCAAGCTCAGCTCCATGCAGCTGATCCATGTAAGGATTAAAATAGAGTTGATCAGCCTTAATTACGTGCCTGTTCCATACAAGGCAACTGTCATCCGGCAGGTCGCCCTCTTCTGCCATTTTTACCCAGTGCATCGGCTCTCTGGGTAAATTATAATCGAGCACCCAAAAGGCAGCAGGATCTGCCTTAAACTTTCTTACAGCCTCTGCCATCAACGATTCATTTAAACGATCTGCGCGAAGCGGTGCCCAGACAAGCATGCCGGAAGCATGAATTAATGCCTCATTCAGGGAAGCTCCCCTGCCTATAGGTGCTTCATGCTCATACAGATATACCCTTTCATTACTGCATTTTTCAATTTCTCTTTCAATAAATTGCGAGGTTACAACATCCGCAGCATCATTTATAACAATCACCTCAATACCGTTTTGATCAAAATTCAGAAGATCAGCAAGCAGTGTATGAAAGTGGCTGCCTCTGGCGTGTGTTGTAAGAATGACGGTAAGTTGAACAGTATTTTTCATATGGGTCATAAGTTTCTCAAATATACAACAAGCGCGGTGTACACGAAATCGGATTCTTGAAATTTACATGGTTTTTAATGAAATGATTTTTATGATGCTACGTGTTTAGAATAGGACTCCTGATAATCACCCCGCAATAGCATAATCTCTTATTAAAATGATCCGAATCGTGATACCGCTTCTCCTCGTACTCTTGCTTAGTACAGAATTGTATTCTCAACATTCGGAACGAGACATTGAAGAGATCTTCTCAATTGGTACGGTAGAAAGCGTGATTATTGAAAAAGAGAACAGGATTGTTGCAGAATACTATCGCGAAAACATGAATCGAAACAGCTATGTAAACATCAAATCAGCATCAAAAAGTGTACTCTCACTTTTAATAGGCATTGCTATTGAAAAAGGGTACATCGCCGGCGTGGATGAACCCATTGGCCATTATTTTCCGGAATATTTTGATCAAAATCCCGATCCGAAAAAAGAGTCCATCACTATTAAAGATCTGATAACCATGCGCAGCGGACTCGAAACTACCAGCTTTCGGAATTATGGCCGCTGGGTGTTGAGCCATAACTGGGTAAACTTTGCGCTGCATCAACCCATGGTTGAAGAGCCCGGTGGTGAGATGATCTACAGCACGGGAACATCGCATCTACTGTCTGTGATCATCTCAAGAGCATCCGGCATTTCAACTTTGCAATTTGCCAATCGCTATCTGTTTGGGCCGATGGATATTCGAATTGGCGGCTGGGACCGGGATCCTCAGGGATACCACATGGGAGGAAATAATATGGCCATGACCCCGGCCGATATGCTGAAAATCGGGCGCCTGATGCTGAATAACGGAAAATACAGAGATGAACAGTTGATACCGCCCGGGTGGATTCAGGATTCTGTTGAAGTTTACACCCGCAGTAATTTTAATCCGTACGATTATGGCTACATGTGGTGGCGAAAAAAAGTTCAAAACCATGAAGTAGTTTTCGCCTGGGGAAATGGCGGACAGTATATCATTCTTCTCCCGGAGATTGATACAACGATCATTATTACATCAAACCTTACCAATAGCGGATCGAGACAGTACCAGAGAGAAATTTTTCAGTTTCTGGGTGATGTACTACTGCCGGCCATCAATGGAAGCTAAACCGGCTTGTTAAGTGAGGCCGGCAACGTTTTAAACAGCAAAAATCTGAGATTCATCTTTGAATGCTTTAAACTCCAGTGCATTCCCGCTTGGATCTAACAAAAACATGGTGTACTGCTCGCCAGGCTTACCTTCAAACCGCACATAAGGCTCAATCACAAATTTGGTGTTGTGATTTTTCAAACGTTCAGCCAGTTTTTCGAATTCATCCCACTCAAGAATTACCCCGAAATGTTTGGCCGGTACTGCGTGTCCGTCAACCTCATTATTCGCTGATTTCCCGGCATCTTCAGGACTGAGATGTGCCACAACCTGGTGTCCCCAAAAATCAAAATCGATCCACTTATCAGAACTCCGTCCGGTTTTACAACCAAGCAGATCTCTGTAAAAAATCAGTGTTTTTTCCAATTCTTTCACCGGAAAAGCAAGATGAAAGCGGGGTATTTTAAAGTTGGTCATGTTTGGTTTGATTTTTTTGGTTGTTATTAATGTAATCTCCCCCATCTTTAATGAGACTAGACTTATTCAAAGCGTAATTTTAATCGAGGCCGGCAGTAGCGGGCTGAGTATTTTTCACATATTTGCGCAGCCATTCCGACTGTTCATAAAGCATGTGAAGCACAGATTCTCTAGCCCGGTAGCCATGGCTCTCCTCGGGAAGCATTACAAGGCGGGCTATTCCTCCAAGGCCGCTCACAGCAGCATACATCCGTTCACTCTGCATCGGGAACGTTCCGGAGTTGTTATCCTCAGCTCCATGGATAAACAGGATAGGATCTTTAATTCCACCTGCATGCATAAACGGCGACATGCTCAAATAGATCTCCGAAGAATCCCAAAAATTACGCGGTTCTGCCTGAAATCCAAATGGAGTCAGGGTTCGGTTATAAGCTCCGCTGCGTGCAATCCCGGCCTTGAAGATCCTGGAATGTGCAAGCAGGTTAGCCGTCATGAAAGCACCGTAGCTGTGCCCACCAATCGCAGCGCGGTTACTGTCGCCTACACCCCGGCGCTCAACTTCATCAAGAACGGCCTCGGCACTCATTTTAAGCTGCTCAACAAATGTATCGTTCGGGTTTTCATCTCCTTCGCCAACAATAGGCATGGTGGCATTTTCAACTACGGCAAAATCCATGGTAAGAGCAAAGTGGGGGCCCCAGTAGCTCATTCCCGCAAAACGGTATGGCGAGTCGGCAACCTGTCCCGCTGCATCAACACTCCGAAACTCTCTGGGGTAAGCCCAGACAAGCACGGGCAGTTTGCCATCCCGATTTTTATCGTAGCCGGGCGGCAGATAAAGTGTAGCCGATAACTGAACACCATCAGCCCGCTCGTATTGTATAAACTCTTTGTGAACATTCCTGAGCTGTGGCGTTGGATGTTCAAAAAATGTAAGCTGCTCGAGCTCACCCGTTCCTGTATCACGAATAAAAAAGTTGGGCTGGATGTCCACCGATTCGCGTCGGGTTATAAGTTTTGAACCATCATCCTCAAGCAGGGTAACAATCCATTCGTAGTGCGGGCTCTCGGATCGCCAAAGCTCTGTGGTTTCGCCTGTTCCAAGATTAAACTCAGATAAAAACGGGCGATTGCCCTCCGGGGTTGCACCAATACCGGTCATCAGCAAAGATGATCCGCTATTTATCGTATTCAATACCCACGTGCCATATTGAGATCGTCTCATCTGCGGTGAACCGGGATCGTTGTAGCGGTCCTCTGTTGATCGGTCCACAATCAACTTGTGGTCTGCGGAAGAATCAACCGTATTGATTTTCCAGGTTCTTAAATGTCTGTCATCCCGCCAGAATTCTGACACAAGCGCAAAACCCTCTTCGCTCCACTGAAGCCCGGAATACCGGTACTCTAAGTCGATCTGCTTAACCGGATCGCCGGTAAACGGTGCATCCAGTGTAAATACCCTGTCCCGATAGCGAACCTCAACTGAAGGGTCACCGCCATCAAGTGCCTCCACCCAGCTTAACGTTGAGGGGGCATCATTGCGCCAGCTTACCGAGCGAGGGCCTTCTGTTGTTGAAGAAAAAGCAATAGGCACGCGGTCGGCAAGAGGCAGTTCCGCAAACTGATGTACCAGGCTACCATCCCTGTCCCACACCTGAATATTTTGTGGAAAACGGGATGCCGGCACACGATAAGAATACGGGTGCTCCGTCATATTTACGAGCAGATAATCTCCATTCGGTGACAAGGAAACTGATCTGTAAATAGCCGGTCTCCCAATTTCTCTTGTCGTTCCATCAATCAGCACTTCGGATAATTGTGATGTGAAGTAGTAATCAAAAAGCTCTTCATCATGGCTGTTTTGCAGCAGGTCCTGGTAGGTTCTGGCCGGACGCGCCTCACCCAGGCTCTCCTGGATCACCGGGCCGGTTGGAATCATACTTCGCCGGGGAACTTCACCTCTGCCGGCCGGCACCATCTGCACGATCAGTGCATCCCCATCCCGTGTCCAGCTGTAGGGTGAGCCGTAGTACGTGTTGTTAACACCGCCATCGGTAAGCTTCTCAGCTGTGGCACTGCTCACATCAACAACCCATAATTCAAGACTGTTTTCGGTGTTAAGCAAAAATGCAATATGCAACCCATCCGGCGACCAGCCTACGTTCGTAATTACCGGATTATCAGGCAGGCCATTAACAGCCCTGTCTTCACCGGTTTCAATATCACGCAGGGTGAATCCTGTTACGTATCCCGGCCGGCTCGGGCCGTTGGTATTCGGGTTAATCCTGATACCTGCTAACCTGAGTTCAGGCTGAGCCATTTCTGCAATGGATGGAAGAGAAGGCACATCCTGCAGAAGCAGTATGGTTCGTTCAGGCGAAAAACTGACCGATGGCGTTCGGGCTCCGTCAACAAGGTCAATCAGTTCCTGAGATGGTTCTTGATACGTATCCTGAGCCAAAGCCCATGTAGCAGAAAGGAAAAAAAACAGTATAAGAATCAGAAGTCTTGCAATTTGCATATCAGATCGGTTTGTTAAAAGCTGAAGAAAAAAATAAATATCCCGGAATATCTATATCAAGCCAGTTAATTTCAATAAAATAAGAGCAATTTTTAATCTTTAAGCTTTTGTAAAGAATGAAGATATTCGGTTAATCAAAATTTCTGTCCAGTTCTCTCAGGAACTGTTCAATACGCCGGGCATTGACCCCGATATCACTTCTTCCCACCCGGGATTTAGAACGCATATCCACTCGGGTATCACCATCTTCGGTTTCCAGGAATCGAATCACCACATCATCCTTAAATCCAAACCAGGGTAACTTTTCGGTTGCTTCAATTCTTCCCTCATTTCTATTGACAGCAACAAGCTGCCAGCCCCGCCGGGTCACAATCATCACCGCTGCATCCATCACCTCCTGGAGATCAGCCCTGACAAGTAAAGGTTCTATGTGAGAATAGGCGTCTCTTTGTGAAGAAGCTTGCTCAGGATCATATTCATGCGGATTTGGAGCATCAGCCCTCAAACGAACCATGGCTGCAAATTGCGGCGGATTATCAAAGTCTGTTGTGATATCATGTATGGGCGGAACCGATTGAGCCCGATACTGCCAGTAGAGTGCCGTTCCGCTGATGAGGCCGGTGAAAAGAAAAGCTATAACAGCATACACAATGGCCCTCGCCCTCGATTTTCTCAGAAACCAGATGGAGAGCAGGCTGATGACAGCCAGGCCGATTGCCGCATAAGCACTGTATCGAAGTAAAGTGAAAGCCATACCGAGCGACCAGATATCCCACTGATATCCATAACCGGAAAATAAAAATGTGATGGTTGCAGCAAAGGAAAAATACAGCAGGATGCGCGAAAAAATCATGAGCCCGGGATTTTGTTAGCTATGTATTATTGTAATGTACAAAAATCAGTGAACTCATCAATTCAAAGCTGAAATTAACATTGATTAGCCTTCGAGCTTAAATCCCCGTATTTTTGAAGGCCATACAGACTTTGAATTGATAAGCATATTTACTTAAATGGAAGAAAACGTTCGCGTTCGATTTGCACCTTCACCCACCGGATTTTTACACATTGGCGGACTCAGAACCGCTCTCTATAACTACCTGTTTGCCAGGCATCACCGGGGAAAATTTATCCTCAGAATTGAGGATACTGATCAGAGCCGATATGTAGAAAATGCTGAACAAGATATCCTTTCATCCCTGGAGTGGAGCGGCATTGAAGTGGATGAGGGACCTGCAAATCCCGGTGATTTCGGTCCTTATCGCCAGAGTGAACGCGGAGATCTGTACAACAAATATGCTGAGGAGCTCATCGAAAAAGGGATGGCTTATTACGCATTCGACACTACCGATGAGCTGGATCAGATGAGGGAGCGGCTCCAAAAATCCGGAAATCCTTCCCCTAAATATGATGCCGTCACCCGTCAGTCTATGAAAAACAGCCTCACCCTGCCGCAGGATGAAGTTCGTAAGATGCTTGATGAAGACGCTGAATATGTAGTTCGCCTGAAAGTACCGCGCAGGGAAACCATCCGGTTTGAAGACCTGATTCGCGGGCATGTTTCGTTTGAATCAAAAGGACTGGATGATCAGGTTCTTCTTAAATCAGACGGCATGCCAACCTACCATCTTGCCAATGTAGTAGATGACCACCTGATGGAAATTTCGCACGTAATACGGGGCGAAGAGTGGCTCAGCAGCACTCCTAAACATATCCTTCTTTATCAGGCCTTAGGCTGGGAGCCTCCAAAAATGGCTCACCTTCCGCTGATCATGTCGCCCAGCGGTGGCAAACTTTCTAAGCGAAAGGCTGAATCGGAGGGAATTCCCATCAACACAAAAAATTATATTGAGCAGAATTACGAACCGGAAGCACTGATAAATTTCCTGGCATTCCTTGGCTGGAGCCCCGGTGATGACAGTGAAATTCACTCCATGGCAGATCTTTGCAGGCTCTTTACACTCGATCGCGTGAGCAAAGGCGGAGCGGTTTTTAATCACAAAAAACTGCTTTGGTACAACGAGAATTATCTTCGTGATCAGTCTAACCAGCAGCTTGCCAAGCGCGTAAAAGAGATCACGCAAAATGATCTGATTAAAGAGGCCGAAGATGATAAACTTGCAAAAGTTATCGGCATGGTAAAGGAGCGGGTAAGCAAAGTTGAAGAGCTGATTATAATGGGAATGTTCTTCTTTGAAGATCCCGCCGAATACGATGAGAAAGCATTGAAAAAATGGGGTGACGATAGCCCTCAGCTTGTGACTGACTACAAATCGAAAATACATGAATTGCCAGATGAGGAGTTTGAGGCTACTATCCTAAAATCCAAACTGGAAGAGGTTATTAATGCCCATGATGTTGGTTTTGGAAAACTGATGATGCCTTTGCGAATTGCTGTAACCGGCCAGGGCTTTGGCCCGGATCTGTTTTCGTCGATGGAGCTTCTTGGCAAAGAGACTGTTCTGCGGCGGATTGATAAAGCACTGCAAGAGCTGGGGTAAATTTACTGATTGGATTATAAAACTCTACCCTCTTGATTGCATCTGAAAGGTTGATCATATTTAAAAAAAAAGATGCTTTGAAATCCTCCGTATTCACTTACTTTTTCTTACCTGTTGCAGCTCTGCTTCTTGCGGCAGCATGTGAAGGCGGCCTGGAACCGCCCCCGCCGGATTCAGAGCCTGTAGGAGCTATTTCCGGAACAGTAATCTACACAGGTGAATGGCCTCCTGCTGATGAGTTCAGAGAGCTGATCTTTGTACCTCTACCATTCACACCCACCGATTTTACACAGATTTTAGGTCAATTTTTACAGGGAAATCTACGCTCAAGCGAACGCCTTCAACCGTTTGTTGATTCTCAGGAATTTTTTGTTGATGAACTGGAAAATGGTGTTTATGTGTACAATATCATAGCGAATCAGTTCGGCCCAAGAGAACTAATCGATTGGAGGCCTCTTGGGGTATATGAAGAAAATGAAGGACTTATCGTTATTCAAGGGGATACCGTAACCATCACCATCCACGTGGATTTCGATAACCTCCCACCCTTCCCACCCGGCCATTTAGAATGAAGCTGAACGCACTCATAGCATTTTTTTTACCCCTGCTGATTCTTCTCTCTTCAGTAAATAATCTCTCTGCGCAGGAGAGGTCGGCGGCAATTGAGGGAGTGGTAAAAAGTGTATCCGGCGAGACCCTGCCCGGTGTACATATTGCAATAATCGCCCTGCAAACCGGAACCTCCACTAACGCTGATGGCGCTTTCCGCTTGCAAAATCTGCCGGCCGGTGAACACTCCCTAAGGGTTTCAATGGTTGGCTTTCAAACTCATATTGAATCCATTACCCTTGAAACCGGGCAGACATTACGCCTCGAAATCGAACTCTTGTCCATCACCCTGCAATCCGGAGAGCTTGTAGTCACAGCTTCGCGCCGAAGCCAGCTCATCGGTAAAGTTTCGGTAAGCATGAATACCATCACTCCGGCCGAAATTAACTCCCGAAATATCATTTCGCTGGACCAGGCACTTGATTATGTGCCCGGCGTACAGGTTCTTGGTAATTCCGTGAATATTCGAGGGTCGTCCGGTTTTGCGTATGGCGTGGGCAGCCGCGTACTTCTTCTGGTGGATGGCGTTCCGCTGATGGGCCCCGACCAGGGCGGCATGGACTTCGATGGACTCCCGCTCACGCAAACCCGACAAATTGAGATCCTGAAAAGCCCCGGATCTGCACTCTATGGAGGCGGTGCCCTCGGCGGTGTCATCAACCTGATTACAAACGATTTTGCTGAAGAGCCTGAAACCACCATCCGATTTTTTGCAGGTGCTTTTGAACCGGTGCGTTTTGATGAGTGGAAAGAAACATGGGATGGAGCTTCAGATTTTCGCCCCATTCGTGGGGTTCTTTTCGGGAGATCTCACCAGGTGGGTAACCGGTTTGGCTACTGGATCAGCGGTAAACTTCATGATAATGCCGGTTATCTTCAAAACAATACCTCTGAGGGAGCCGAACTCTACACAAAACTCGGCTGGAACATTGGCCAAAATATCGATTTTTCGCTGTACACGGGTGCGCGCCGAAACAGAAATTACCAGTTTCTCTACTGGAACGGTTTGAAGGATCCCCTAAGGCCCGGGCAGATTGAGCTTTCCGGCGATTCGGCATCCGGCTCCAATCGCGGACTGTCTGACCGCCTCACAATCCTCCCAGTATTCACCCACAATATCAACCCAAACATACAGTATACATTGAAAGGGAGGCTGTTCGGGGTGGCATTCCGCCCCATCGACAGACAGGGAAATGTCCGTCCGTCCGACCGTCATAATGTGGGTGTGCGATACGGAGGCGAGGCTCAGCTTAATATTCAGGCCACGGACAAACTCATTTTCACCGGCGGCGGATCGTTTGATGAAAACTATGTGCGATCTGATGTATTTGTGGGTGAAGATTCACTCATGGTGCGCAATCAACCCGAAGGGGCTGTATTTATGCAGGCTGAGTACGACTGGAACAATCGCCTCACCACAACCGCGGGATTTCGCTATGATGCCTACCAGGTACATACACTGGAGACAGCCACACAGTTCAGCCCGAAGTTCAGCGCTTCATACGCCATCACTGATCGGCTGACGGCAAGAACTTCTCTCGGCAAAGGCTTTCGGGTACCCAGTGTAGCAGAGCGTTTTTTCAACAACCAGGATTTTTTTCCGCTGGTTTCAAATCTCGCCCTTCAACCGGAAACCAGTACCGGTTATGAAGCCGGCCTTACCTACATGGGGCTGATTAGCAGAAACTTCAGTATCAAAACCGAGCTTACCGGCTTCTGGAATGAGTACCGTCGGCTGGTTGAGCCAACGTTTATAGCCGGTAGGGGATCGTTTCAGTTTATTAACCTTACGCAAGCCCGCATTCGTGGCGGCGAAGCATCCGTTTCCATTTCAACGGTTGACCAAAAACATCACATCAGCACCAGCTATACCCTGCTTGATCCTGTTGACCTTGAATTGAACCGGCCACTTGTATACCGTTCGCGCCACTTGTTTCAGGCTTCGGGGCGTTCCTTGCTGCGGGAGTGGCTGGAAGCCGGGCTCGATTTCCGCGCTGCCAGCGCACCTGAGCGGGTTGATAACGACTTCTCCTTTTTTGTCAGCGATGCAGAAGTATTTCCTGCCGTGTACGTAACCGATGTAAGGCTTCGGTTCATGTGGAATCAACCCATTCGCGGCCTCGATCTCAGCGCCACAATCATCGCCCGCAACCTCTTCGATTACTACTATATTGAGCGCCCCGCCATTTTCGGGCCGCCAAGAAATTTTCAGGCAGTAGTGGAATTTCGATTCTGAGTTATCTCAGGAATACTCATGAGGAGAAGTGAAAAGATCAAGTTAAAGTCGGGTTTTTTCTCATTCCAATCATCTTCTTCACCATGCTCTGTTTAGAGATTAAATTATTTCGTACATATCGTTAAGAAACAATTACTGTCAAATAACGTTTCTACTAAAACATCATTGAGCATTATGAAATTATTCCTGAAAATTCTCGCTGTTCTACTGGCACTGTTTATTCTGTTGCTGGTTGGATTGAATCTATACTTTACTGACGACCGCCTCAAAAACACCCTCCTCCCGCACGTACAATCCGCAGTTGGCAGTGAGGTAGAGGCAGATCGCATGTCAATTACATTTTTCCGCACGTTCCCGCGATTCGGGCTGGATATTGACGGACTCAGTATTCCTGATCCGCAAGGCGATCCTGTTGCATCCGTAGATGAACTATTGCTCTCAGTAGAACTCTTCCCGCTTTTCCGCGATGAAATTACCTTTTCCAGACTCTCCATTACACGCCCTGTTCTGAACTACACTGTTTTTGCCGATTCTACAACCAACATCGATTTCCTGCTGGATACCGAAGATGAGGTAATTGAGGATGAAGAAGGCTACAGCATTTCCATTCCCGGTTTCACGCTGCGTGATGCCACGGTTTTATATCGTGACGAAACCACCAATTCCACCATTTCTCTTGAGCAGCTTGATGCCGATATCTCCCTCTTTTTCGCCGATCTGATTGAAAGCCGTGTGGATGCCCGGCTCGGCTCACTCAATGTTGTGATGGATGGTTCCTCTTACATCAGCAACCTTTCAATCGACATTAACCAAACCTCCACACTTGATCTTCAGAATGAAATCTTAAACTTTACGGAGGGTACGGTATCTATCCGAGGGCTGGCTTTAAACCTGATTGGTTCAGTATCCAACTGGAGTGAAGAAGAACCTGCGTTGTCACTTCAATTTTCATCCACTTCAGAAAACTTTGGTGAACTGCTTCGCCTGGCCCCTGCCGAGTATGATGAGTACATTACCGGGCTTCAAACCAGGGGATCACTGGTTTTAGAAGGTTCAGTTGAGGGGGTCTATTCTGAAGAAACACTCCCAAATTTTGACCTGACTATTGAAGTGTCTGACGGTTTTCTCCAAAACCCCGATCTGCCCGAAGCCATTGAGGATATCCATTTTCAGATACTTTTTAATAACGAACTGGCAACCATCAACAATTTCAGGGCTCGTGCCGGTGTGAACAGCGTTACGGGTTCAGGCACCGTTGAGCGCCCACTGGATGACGATGCCACCTTTTCCCTCGACCTCGACGGCGATATTAATCTTGAAACTGTCAGCAGTTTTTACCCGATTGAAGACCTGGGAATTGATGATCTGGCCGGTATGCTCAAAACAAATGCCCGTGCAAACGGCCGGGTTGACCGCCCTGAAGATGCTGTGTTCTCCGGGATTTTTCACCTCACAAACGGCCGTTTAAAATATGCCGATGTTCCGCGCCCCATTGAACAGATCAATGCGCGGATTGATGCCAATCAGGATCGGGTTCAGATTGCAGAATCCGGGTTCACAGCAGCAAACAACCGTTTCAGCTTGTCAGGTACCATCCTTCGCCCGCTCGATGAAGAGCAGCGAACCGTGGATGTAAACGCCAATATCAATTTCGATCTGGCCACCATCAAAGATTTCTACCCCATTGATGAAGACACTCTCAGTATGCGCGGCCAGTTGATTGCCAATGTTGCATTGCGCGGCCGGCCAGATCCCGATCAAATTGAGTCGCTGTTACAGCAAAGTACAATTGAGCTGACCAACGGATATCTTGCCCACAGCATCGCTGCAAATCCCCTTGAGGATATCACCTTCCGTGCTGAAGCAAGCGGACGAAGGCTTGCCATCAGTGAGGCACGGTTTAAAACCGGAGAAAATGCGCTCTCGATGCGCGGCTCGGTCACCAATTACCTGAGCGACAATCCCGAAGTTGATCTTACATTCGATGGAAACGCCGTGCTCAGCAGTGTGGCCGGTTACTACTCGCTCGAACCATGGATACAGGAACTTACCGGCAACGCCGTAATGAACCTGAACACCCGGGGGCCTGTAAACGATATAATGAGAATTGCATTGAACGGCTCGCTTGAAGTGAGCAATGTTACAGCTGCCGGCGATTCGCTCTTCCTGCCTGTAACCGATCTGAATGGGTCGATGAGCATCACTCCGCAGACAATGACCCTTGAGCAATTTTCAATGATGTACGGCACAACCGACATCACCCTGCAGGGAAATCTCCGAAACTACCTCGGGTTTCTGGATGATCATGCCTCAACCGAAACCATGCCTGCAATATCCGGAACTTATCACAGCCGTTTTTTAAACGTTGATGAAATGATCGACTGGGATGATGAAACGGATGATCCGCTTCCGATTGAACTGCCAAACCTCACTGCAAACGTTGATGCCGCTATCGACAGGCTTGTGATATTTGGAATCCCTGTAACAGAAATCAAGGGCAACGGACGCATTACCCCCACACTGATACGTGTTGATCAGGCCGAAGCTAAACTGTTTGAAGGCACTGCAACCGGGCGCATGGACTGGAACGTACCCGATCCTCTTCAAACCAATCTGCTGTTTAATGGAATACTGGAAGGGGTACGGGCAGAAGCATTTTTCCGTGATACCGGTTTCCTGGGACCCCAAAGTACTCTCCATAACTACTTAACCGGGGATTTTAACACAGAAATCCGATATTTTACAGAGTTAACTCCCGAAATTGATCCGGATATCACTACCACGGATGCAAGCGGAACATTTGGAATGAGCCGGGCACAAATGAGCGGGCATCCCATTCAAAAGCGTGTGGCTGAATTTTTAAACACCCCTGAACTTGAAGCGCTTACCCTCGATGCCTGGAATGCAGATTTCAGCATTAAAGATACCGTAATGACCATACAGAATTTCAGCATTACAAGCGGCAATCTCGGCATGCAGCTGGATGGAACTCTGCACATGATAAGCGATCGCATCAACTACAGGGCTACGTTGTTGCTCCCTGAGCGGTTTAAGCGGGGAATAGCAAGTGTAATCTCAAACCGTGCCGCCGATGCCCTGCAGCTTGACGACGGCAGGCTTGCCGTACCCATCAGGATTACGGGCACCACGGCAAATCCGCAAATTCGGCCTGATAACGAAACCATTGAACGTATTGTGCGAGATTATATTGAAGATGGCGCACGGGATCTGTTGAGAAGATTATTTTAAAATTCTCATCACTTCCGGCTTAAAATTTATCGGATGAGTTTGCATATATCACTCTTTAATCTTTTGCAAACTCTTCCGTTGGCTCAGCTGTGTTAAACTATAAAAAGCAAAGTTTTTACCCTGTCCCTTTTGTATTTTCAGAGTTGAATCAATTCACTAACCCTGAAACTTTTCATGGATTCTCAAAATTACTTCACCTGGAATGCAGACCCTATCATGTTCACCATTCCGGAAATCAGCCTTCCGTTCTCAATTTCTATCTGGGGGCTCATACTCTCTGCGGTCATCATCTATTTTGGCTACAAAAAAATCACCCCGCCTCAAAAAAAAGGCAAGGAGCCCATACCACCGCCATCACTCCATTTCTGGGGATTGCTGATTGGTGCATTGATCATTGGCCAGACGCCCTTTCTGTTTTTTGATACGCCCTCGTTTGAGTCCATAGGCCCCATCTCGCCGCGCTGGTATGGAATGATGTTTGCACTTGCATTTATTTCGGGTTATTCGATTGGTTTTAAAATGTTTTTTGACGCCGGAAAACCCCAGGAAGAGCTGGATCGCCTGTTGATTTATGTTCTTGTAGCCACCATTATCGGGGCAAGGCTTGGGCACGTATTTTTTTACGAAGCGGAATTTTATCTCAGAAACATCCACCTGATTCCACAAGTATGGACGGGCGGACTGGCAAGCCATGGTGCGGCCATAGGTATTATCATCGCCATGTATCTCTATGCAAAACGAACGGCCGGAGTCACTTTTATGTGGGTTGCAGACAGAGTAGTGCCCGGTGTAGCCATTGGCGGAATGTTTATCCGGACCGGGAATTTTTTCAACTCTGAAATTTTGGGCATGCCTACCGATTTACCCTGGGCTGTTGTTTTTGAACGGATTGATCTGCTTCCCCGCCATCCATCTATGCTGTATGAGGCTGTATTGTGTATAATAGTATTTGCGGTATTGGCGTGGATCTATTTCAAATACAACAAAAAACCACCTGAGGGTTCTCTTTTCGGGGCATTCTTAGTTATGCTTTTCAGTGGCCGTTTTCTCATTGAATTTACCAAGGAAACCCTTGCCGATTTTCTTGAGGGATCACTGTTTGATATGGGTCAACTTCTCAGCGTACCCTTTGTACTCATTGGGGCATGGCTGTTGTGGAAAAAAGTGAACTGGAAAAAAGAAGGTGCTCCTTTACGCAGATAATATTGCCTTAAAACAGGCACCTGCAACAGTACCTGTTCTGTTTAATAACTTTTTATGATGAGGTTCATCTAATGCAAATACGCCTTGATGAGGAGTTTAAGACCATTCAGGATGTTGCTGCAAAACTTACCGAATTCGAAACCTTCTGTCTTGAAAAGGGGGATCTGCGTGGTGTATTTGCTACTGCCTATTTAAGCATAACCCATGCTATTTCAGATCAGATCAGTACAGCTTTTCATGATCCTGAATGGGTTGAATCCTATCTCATCAGGTTTGGAAATCTTTATCGGGAAGCTCTGCAAAATTACGAATCCGGCAGTACAATCCCGGTGCCAAAATCGTGGTTCATCGCATTTGAATCTGCAAAAAGAGGTGAAGGCTTCATCATTCAGCATTTAATTCTTGGTATCAATGCCCATATCAATCATGATCTTGCCATCTCTCTTTTTGACGTTGGGATAGACCCGGGGCGGTCAGATAAATACCACGATCATACCAGAGTGAATAACATTTTGCAATCTGCCACGAAACATCTCAAACGGGAAGTATTTACTAAATACGCACCCATACTTGAACGTCTCGATCATAGTACCGGTCAAATCAGCGATGACGTTACAAACTTCAGCATACCGAAAGCAAGAGAACATGCTTGGACGTTTGCCATGGCTTTAACCAATGCCAAAAGTCCGGCTGAACGAACAATTCTTCGAAGAGCGCTGGATGAGCAGGCCGGAGTGCTGGCAAGACTAATCATGGCATCGCCTACTAAAAATCCACGGATTACAAGATCTGTTTCTATGGCGAAACGGATAGACAGCATTTCCACAAGACTGTTCAGTCTTTTCAGAAGAAGAAATAATGATTGAGATCGAAAGAGTTACCTTTAAAAAGCTAAAAGGTTTTTCCCAATAAAATGGATATTTTTTGTCACACTCATTCAGGATTTCATAAGTTGAGATGATGGCCAACGAAATAAAAAAATCATCAGATAATAAATCGGAAAGAGCTGAAGAACCCACTACAGCCTTTAAAACTGTTCAGTTTTTCCAATCCTTTGAGGAAATGGAACAGGATGAGTTAGAATGGCTGGCAGTTTTATCGCCTGAAGAACATCTGCATCACGCAGTTTCTCTCATTAAACGTGTTTTCTCCCAACAATTGGAAAAGCACCCAAAAATAGGGACAGATATACACTTCGATTAGCTTCATGAGTCTTTTCTTAAAAGAACATACAAAGATTTTACTGCTGCTTTTAAAGCATAAGGTGGACTTTATTTTGATTGGAGGTTATGCCGTTATCTATTATGGATATGAACGGACAACGGGCGATATGGATTTATGGCTAAAACCTGATAATGACAACCGTGAAAAATTTATCCATGCTTTAAAAGAGCATGGTGTGGTGAAGGCCAACCTGGAAAAAATCAGAAGTTTGGATTTTTCCCGGCCACAGGCACTTAATATTGGGGAAAAACCCAATCGGATGGAGTTCTTAACATTTACCCGGGGTTTGAACTTTGAAGAGGCCTACGAAAAGAAAGCCATGCTTGAACTGGATGGGAATCATATCCCCGTGTTGCATTTCGATGATCTGATTGTGACAAAAATGCTGCTGGGGCGTCCACAGGATAAAGCAGATGTTGATAAACTAAAAAAGATTCAGGATTACCGAAACAGGAACTAACTCCACCTGTTAAGCTAAAATAGCACGAACTACCTTAACAGACAGACATTTCATCGAGATTAATACAATCTTATCCAATCCGCAGTGCCCGTTTAATCCGGTGCCTCTAAGTTAATATACCTTGTCCAAATTTTTCATGGAATAAAGTCAACCTG